>NSHZ01000018.1 GCA_002737595.1 Actinomycetota bacterium
CGTTCAATGTTGCCAGAAAGGTCAGATATCACCTGGGTGATACGGGCTACGGCCTGGGGGCGAAGTGGCATACCCATAAGCGTGAGATGTACGCCCACTTCAGGTTGGGTGGAATCACCTTCACCTGGTTGCACGAACAACTCCAAACCAAGTTCGCCAGCCAGTCCGGTTAATCGCTGGCGCAACGATATCTCTAAGTCTTCGAGTGGGGCGGAGATGAGCACTCCGACTGTCAAGCGACCACGAAGGACAACCTGACCCACATCTAGAACTGTGACGTCGAATTCGGCGAGAGCGTTAAAGATCCTCGATGTAATACCACTTCGATCGCCACCACTGAAGGAATAGAGGACGGTGCGCACGACATTATCTTAGTGGATAGGACGAGCGCTCCAGGCTTCAGTGCCAAGAATGAGGGCTTCGCGTGCGGCAGAGCGAAGTCGACCAATCTCCAGGCTACGAACATTGATTTCGTGTGCGGTTACGGCTCCACCGTTATCCAAGGCGGCTACCGCTGCGATCACAAGGACGGAAATACTCCGTTCTACGAGACCTGAATTCTTCCACGCTGTTGGAGGAAGCAGACCTCTGGAATCGCGCAGAACGTCGGAGATATGGTTGCGGATATTTGCTCGTATCTGCACGCCTCTATCGCTGGCACTCTCGATAGGCGAGATTAGCGCGAGCGCCTCATCAATGGCGGTCGAAAGTAGACGGGCAGCCTCTTTGAGCGAGTGCGTGTGGATTTCTGGAACTCTAGACGGACTCGCTTCCCAGTCACCTTCGTCACGCGATATCCATGATGTCGAACCCGCCTGTAATAGTTGCTGGTTGCCGACGAAAAAGGCATTCGCTGAGCCATCTAATGCTGCGTGTACCGGCTGATTTGCGAACCGGTCGGAGGTGCCAAGCGCATGGTAGAGATCGTCAAAGCCAGTTCTACCTTCACGAATTGAATTGAGCCATGAGGCAAGTAATACGTTCCTAGGCAGGATCTCCACGGAGCAAGGGTATGGAACCGGTAGGTTAAGCGCATGTCCATCGCGCGTCTGACCGGAGTAGGGGTGCGTAAAGGGGAATCTTGGATCCTTAAAGAGGTAAATTTTGAGGTGGGTGTGGGTCAACGTTGGGTGATTATTGGCCCCAATGGAGCTGGCAAGACCACCCTGCTGCGGATTTTAGCTACGCAATTATTCCCTACCGTGGGCACGGTTGAAATTCTTGATGAACGACTCGGCGCGGTTGACGTCTTTGAACTCCGTCCTCGCATCGGGCTCACCTCTGCTGCGCTCTTAGACCAATTCGAATCTGGTGAAAAGGTCATCGATATTGCTCTCACGGCTGCGTGGGGTTTCACTGGGCGATGGCGCGAAGAGTATGCGGACGAAGATATTTCGCGGGCGCACTCTCTGCTTCATCTGATGGAGGTGGATCATCTCTCAGAGAGAGTTTTTGGCACTTTAAGTGAAGGTGAGAAAAAGCGTGTGCAATTAGCACGAGCCTTGATGCCTAATCCTGAGCTTTTGCTCCTTGATGAACCTGCTGCTGGTATGGACATCGGGGCACGTGAATCAATGCTCCTCCAATTGGCCATCATTGCACTGGATCCGCTCTCTCCTGCCACGGTGATGGTGACCCACCATCTCGAGGAGATCCCCATTGGAACCACGCACGCCATCATCCTTAAAGAGGGAGCGGTGATGTCTGCTGGACTCATCGAAGATGTGATCAATAGCGTCACGGTGTCGCTGGCATTTGGAATGAACATCAAGGTGGCTCACGAAGAAGGGCGCTGGAGTGCTCGCACTTAGCTCCCATACTTTACTGCTTATCCTCATTGCTGGATTCGCCGCTGGCTTCATTAATTCAATCGTAGGAAGTGGCACTCTCATCACTTTCCCTGCCTTGCTCGCTGCTGGGCTCTCTCCCTTGGTGGCCAATACCTCAAATAACGTGGGGCTGGTTCCGGGTGCCTTTGCAGCTATGAGAGGTTCACGTCACGCACTCGAGGGGGACCGGCATCAAATCCGAGCGCTGATGCCGTACTCCATTGCCGGCGCGTTAATCGGAGCATTGGCGTTACTCCTGCTGCCCGATCGAATATTTAGCTCTGTAGTGCCATGGTTGGTGCTGCTAGGTGTTGGTCTTAACATCGCGGCGCCTATCGTTTCTCGTTGGCGTAAAGAGAGCAGCGAAGTAGCCGTAGGTAGGGGAGCGCAAGTTTGCGTTCTCCTTACAGGCATCTACGGTGGATATTTTGGAGCCGCCCAAGGAGTTATTCTTATTGGTCTTCTTTCGTTACTCCTCAATGAGAGCGTTGTACGTTCGAACGCGATGAAGAATTACTTAGCGGGAGCCACAAATCTCATTGCAGGACTGGTTTTTATACTTTCAGGAAAGATCGCATGGCTCGCCGTTTTTCTGATTGGCATCTCCTCCTATACTGGCGCCTTTGTTGGGTCACGAGTGGGGCGCCGAATTCCGCCATGGATTTATCGCACGATCATTACCGTCACGGGTTTATACGCAAGTTTTAGGCTCTTCACATCATGACGATTTCTTTTGGTGAAGCCGCTCCGCAAATGCTTGAAGATTTTGCGGCGCTCACTGACGTGGTCTTGCGAACACGATCCGAACCTTCTGGTGGACTATTCATAGCTGAGGGCGCCATCACAATCGACCGCGCGGTCTCTTCTGGAGCCCGCCCTCGAGCCGTGCTTTGCGAAGAGAAGTGGCTAGATTCACTTCCCGCTTTCTCTGTAGACGTTCCGATCATCGTCGGATCACAATCGGAGTTGAGAAGTGTCACGGGATACATCGTCCATCGAGGAGCATTGGCTAGCTTTCATCGTCCGGTAGCACTTGATCACAGTGCACTCATTCGCGAGTCCCGTACGTTGCTCATTCTCGAAGGTTTGGTAAACCACACCAACGTGGGTGCAATTATCCGAAGTGCGGCTGCCTTCGGCGTGGATGGCATTCTCTTAGACACTCATTGTGCCGATCCGCTATACCGACGAGCGATAAGAACGTCGATGGGAACTGTCTTTAACATTAAGTGGGCTAGATTCACAGATCATTTGGATCTTGCAGAACGGCTTGCGGAATCAAAGTACGACGTGCTCGCCCTCACTCCACTCCCATCAGCAAGAAGCATCAGATCTTGGAGGCCAGGGGAGCGAAGCGCCCTCATCTTGGGTACGGAGGGTGACGGGTTATCCACTGACGCCCATGGAATCGCTACGCAGGAGTTACGAATTCCCATGGCTGCAGGGATTGATTCGCTCAATGTGTCGGCGGCGGCGGCAGTTGCGCTCTATGAATTCACCAACCATGTTCATTCCTGATGATCGGGTTCACGAATCATGGAAGCCTTTTTTTGATTCACAGCGTGGGAGTCTGGATCGTCTCTCCACTTTTCTTGAAAAGGAGAGAAACATGGGTAGGGCGATCTTCCCAGAGAGTGAACACATTCTGGGCGCTTTCGAAATTGCCGTTTCCGACATACGTGTACTGATTCTTGGTCAGGATCCTTACCCAACGCCTGGCCACGCCATCGGCTACTCTTTTGCCACACATCCGGATGTAAGACCAATTCCTCCCTCTCTGCGCAATATCTTCAAAGAGCTCATTGCGGATATAGGTGAGTTATCAAAAGTGGATTCCAGCTTGCAATCCTGGCGGGATCAAGGTGTTTTCCTGTTAAATAGGGTGCTCACCGTCGAGTCAGGTGCAGCGGGAACCCACAGGAAAATCGGTTGGGAAGGATTTACCGAATCTGCAGTTGATTTCCTTATCAAGAGAAACCCTCATGTGGTTGCGATTCTTTGGGGTAAAGATGCAGAGTCACTGAAGTATCTCTTCGATCCTTCACGAGTGATTATCACGGCACACCCCAGTCCGCTTTCGGCCAACCGAGGATTCTTCGGAAGTAAACCTTTCTCTAAATGCAATGATTTATTGAAGCAAATGGGTCATCAACCAGTGGATTGGCGCTAGGTTTCTCGAATGCGTCAATTCTTCGCCGGTGCGCGTTCTGTCCCTGTAACTTCTTGGCGAGCGCCATCGCAATGGCGGTGCTCACGGCGTACCTACCTCATCCTCTTGCTGGGGCTCTATCTCTATGGGACTGGCGATGCCATCATCATTAACGCCACTCTTGGCGCAGGTCCATGGGTGGTCTTCGCCCTTGGTGTTACACATGTAACTGGGCTATCGATTGCTTTCACCACATTTATTCTGAGTGTCTTTGCTGTTTTATGTTGGATTCCATTACGCCAGAAGCCGGGGCTGGGAACTATTAGTAATGCCGTGGTGATCTCCATTGCCATCGGAGTCGGCACCGCAGTAATCCCGGAGCCTTCAAATCTTTATGTACGTATTTCTATGGTGATTCTCGGGATATTGTCGATAGCGGTGGCGAGCGCGCTCTATCTGACTTGCGGTTTAGGGGCGGGACCCCGTGACGGACTCATGACGGGTATAAACAAAAGATTCGGTATACCTGTCGGAAGGGCCCGGTTAGTTGTTGAGCTCACTGTAGTTTCTCTTGGTTGGTTGCTCAGTGGAATGCCTAGGGATGGCAGTCTGGGGTTAGGTAAGAGCGTGGGCTTGGGCACTGTGCTCTTTGCCGTCCTCATAGGTCGGTGTGTTGCCATCACTCTTGGATTCGTTGGGCGAAGAGCGTGACTCTTGCGAAAGCTCTCAAAGCTCTTCCCAAGGTAGACAAAGACTTCGCTAAATTTATGAAGATCTCTCCCCAATGTGAATTAGGTGAAGGTGAACCTCCATATCGAAATCACTTTGAAACCCTAATGAAGGCGGTCGTATCGCAACAGATATCCACGAAGGCCGCGGACTCAATCACTCAGAAACTAAGTATTCTGATCAACGACGACTTCTCGCCCAGCACACTGCTCTCGGCTCCCCATGATGGATTGAGAGGAGCTGGTCTCTCCGGGGCTAAGGCGCGAACCGTCACCGAGTTGGCCGAGGCAATCATCTCTGGTCGAATTTGCGTTGATGAATTCGAAGAGATGCCAGATGATGAAATCATGGCTGCACTCACGCAAGTTTGGGGGATTGGGCGCTGGACTGTTGAAATGTTCTTGATGTTCTCGCTGGCCAGGCTAGACGTGTGGCCCAGTGGTGATCTGGGAGTACGCCGCGGTTGGTCTCTCATCAAGGGCGAGCCTATGCTCGATGTAAAGGCTCTCGAGCCATTAGGGGAGCCGTTTCGTCCTTATCGCAGCGTTGTCGCCTGGTACTGCTGGCAAGCCACGGATCTGCTTAAAGAACCGAAGTAATTACAGGGTGGTGGTATCGATGACAAATCTGTATCGAACGTCACTGGCAACCGCGCGATCGTAAGCCACGTTAATCTGATTAGCGGTGATCATTTCTACCTCGCTGGTGATCCCATGCTTGGCACAGAAAGCGAGCATTTCCGCAGTCTCGGCAATCCCGCCGATCGCAGATCCCGCAAGGCTTCGGCGTTGATTGAGTAGTGACCCCGCTTCTACGGAGTACGGCTTTCCAGGGAGTCCAATGACGACCAAGGTTGCGTGCAACTTAAGGAGACCCAGATAAATATTGATGTTGAGATCGGCCGAAACCGTATTGAGGATGAGATCGAATTTCTTGCTCAATGCTTTCTTGAATGCTGTGTCACTTGTGTCGACGAAGTGATCGGCGCCCATTGCTAGTGCATCCTTCTCTTTGCCAGCCGAGTGTGAGAGCACGGTGACTTCAGCTCCCATTGCATGCGCAAATTTGACTCCCATGTGGCCCAATCCACCCAAGCCAATAATCGCCACTTGCATTCCAGGGCCGGCGTTCCAATGACGAAGAGGAGAATAGAGCGTGATGCCTGCGCACAGGAGTGGGGCAACTCCCTCGATGTTTAATGATTCAGGAATATGGAGCGCATAGTGCTCGTTGAGGACAATGCCGCTTGAATACCCACCTTGGACGATTGTGGTGCCATCTTTTTCGTAAGTGTTGTAAGTACCTGTCATACCTCCAAGGCAGTACTGCTCGAGTCCTGCTTCGCAATTTTCACAGGAGCGACAGGAGTCGACAAAGACACCCACACCAGCAAGATCGCCAATCTTAAATTTGGAAACCCCAGAGCCCACACGTGTGACACGACCCACGATCTCGTGGCCGGGCACCATCGGGAATATGGCTGGACCCCACTCTTCCCGCGCTTGATGGATGTCTGAGTGGCAGATGCCCGCGTGTGAAATAGCTATCTCGACATCGAGTGTTCCAGGCTCACGTCGGTCGAAGGTGAACGGAACTAACGGTGCACCGGCAGACAATGCGGCATAGGAACGTACTTGGGCCACGAAAACCTCCAACAGTTGACTGCTCGACCCTAGGGCACGCGATGGCCGTGCACCACATTGTGGTGACCTAAATCGAAGGAATCTCGTGGCAAGATGTCCTCTATGGCTGAGCTCATCTACTACTGCGGCACCATGGATGCCGGTAAGTCGACGCTCGCCCTCCAAACAGCCCATAACCATGAATCTCGTGGTCGCACAGGAATCATATTCACATGTAATGACCGAGCTGGCGCAGGTGTTCTCTCTTCACGTCTAGGACTCCAGAAAGCGGCAGTCGAAGTGAGTGTTGACTTGAATTTGCATAGCCATGTGCGCGAACTGGTCTCCAACGGTGTGCGCGTCGAATTTGTCATCTGTGATGAGGCTCAGTTCTACTCACCTGAACATATCGAGCAACTTGCCCTGATTGTGGATGGATTGGGAATCGATGTTTATGCCTTTGGCATTCTTGCTGATTTTCGTACGAAGCTCTTCCCTGGATCGGCTCGACTAGTTGAGCTAGCTGATCGCGTGAATACTCTGCAGGTGGAGGCGCTCTGTTGGTGCGGAGCTCGAGCCACACATAATGCTCGTACCTTTGGTGGAACCATGGTCACCGTAGGTGAACAAGTATTCGTAGGGGATACCGACTCAGACACCGTAGTTGGATACGAAGTTCTTTGTCGTCGCCACCATATGCGTGAGATCACACACTCGGTTGCCAAAGAGATGAAGGAGATCAAGTGAACGGCTTCGAGGACATCTTCACGGCCAACGCCCAATACGTTGAGGATTTTCAGTCGAGTGCGCTCACCGGCCAAGCGGCTCGTGGTCTTGCCATTATCACCTGCATCGATTCGCGAATTGCTCCCCTTGCCATCATGGGAATGCAGCCGGGAGATGCCAAGATCATCCGTAACGCTGGAGCCCGGGTCACCGAGGACGTACTGCGCACTCTCGTCCTCGCCACCCATTTACTCAACGTTTCCCGCATCTTGGTGATGCCACACACCGATTGCCGGATGGCCAGCGGTACAGAAGCAGAGATCCACGCGGCTATTCTCGAAAAGTCTGGCGTCGACACGCGATCGATTGAAATTCGCACAGTGCGCGACCCACTTGAAGCACTCGCGGTAGATCTTGATCGAATCAGGTCGTTCCCACTCTTAGCCGCAAATATAGAGGTGGCGGGAGCGATCTTTAATGTGTCCACCGGCGAACTTAGATCTTTTGGTTAACGTCGCATAAACCATACCAAGCGGGAAGGGGGCTGGATGTGGTATTCGGGGGGCAATAAACCTTCCCACCGGAGTAAGATCGTTTGACCGGCTAGGGAACATCCCTTGTCGTTAAGGGGATGAAGTAAGTATGGAAATTTATGTAATTATCGGCCTCATCGCACTTCTAGCAATCTTTGTCGTTGCGCAATACAACCGCCTCGTCCGCTTAAATATCAGCGTCGATGAAGCATTCGCACAGATTGAAGTCCAGCTCAAGCGCCGCGCTGATCTCATCCCTAACCTAGTTGAGACAGTAAAAGGATACGCATCTCACGAGCAATCAACTTTCGATGCCGTTGTTTCAGCTCGAGCAAAGGCAACATCAGCAACAGGAGTTGCCGATGTTGCAGCAGCGGATGGAATGTTGACGCAAGCACTTCGCGGTTTGCTCGCAGTCGCTGAGGCATATCCAGACCTCAAGGCATCATCAAACTTTCTCTCACTTCAAGAGGAACTTTCAACAACTGAGAATAAAGTTGCCTTTGCACGTCAGTTTTACAACGATAATGTGCGATCACTCAACGAGGCTGTTGCAACGATTCCTACAAGCTTCTTTGCCGGACTTGCAAAGGTGAGCGCCCGCCCATTCTATGAAGTAGAAGATCCACAGTCACGCGAAGTGCCTCAGGTCTCCTTCTAACAATGATGGCTTCGAACTTTCGTAGCGCGCAGGGAGCGAATAAGCGCAAGACATACTTTCTCCTTGCTGCAATGGGTGTACTTATATGGCTTGTTGCCTACGCTGCGCTGACGTATTTCGGTGGAGGGACAACAACGTTTGTGGTCCCACTTGCTGTCGGCATAGCTCTCGTTGGTGTCTGGGGATCGTATTACGGTTCCGATAAATTAGTTCTGACGATGACCGGTGCTCAAGTCATTCAACGCGAAAATAATCCAGAACTCTTTAATCTCATTGAAGAAGTTGTCATTGCTAGTGGGCTACCTATGCCTAAAGTTGCGATCGTTGAAGATAGTGCGCCAAATGCTTTTGCCACTGGGCGTAATCCTGAACATGCCCTCATCGCATTTACCACACGTATTCTTGAAGTAATGGATCGTGATGAGTTACAGGGGGTTATTGCGCACGAGATGTCACACGTGGCAAATCGCGACACACTTGTCTCAGCTGTCGCTGCAACTACCGCTGGTGCGATCGCAATCCTGAGTGATTTTCTCACTCGCATGATGTGGTTCGGCGGTGGCCGCGATCGTCGTGAAAGTAATCAAAATCCACTACTGCTTATCGTTTCGCTCGCCATTTTAATTCTGGCTCCTATTGCTGCGATGCTCTTGCGTAGTGCAATCTCACGCCGGCGCGAATCACTGGCCGATGCCACCGCAGTTTCCTTTACGCGTAATCCTGCCGGCCTTCGCCGTGCACTCGAGACGTTAGCTGCGGATTCAACTGTCGTGCGTCAACGCTCAAATGCAGTGGCACATATTTGGATTGAATCGCCTCTTGATGGAAAGGCTGTTTCGAAATTGTTTTCCACACATCCGCCGATTCAAGAGCGGATTGAAACGCTACGCGCGATGGAGTCTCTGGGGCCTAATCCCGAGAATGGTCTCTAAAGCGAGGCACTTAAAGCCATTTTGTGTCCGAGAGGGGACTTGAACCCCTAAGCCCTTTCGGGCACTAGCACCTCAAGCTAGCGCGTCTGCCTATTCCGCCACCCGGACAAGGTGTGAAGGGCGAGAGTACCAACTTCACCGACTCCCACCCAATTTGCCGGCTTTTCCCTCCCTAGAGGCCCATCAGGGATCCCCATGCGCCATGATGTAGCCATGGAAGAGACCATGGAGAATGAGACCGTAGCGATTCTGCAAGACCTGATCAGAATCCCTTCAGAGAACTTTGGCGATCGCGGAGACGAGCAAGAGGTCGCCCGATATATTCACTCATGCCTCGCAGAGGTCGGTATTGAGTCCGAACTGATCGAATCTGCCCCTGGGCGCACGAACGTGGCGGCCCGCATTAAGGGTGCAAGTGATCGTCCGGGGTTGGTCCTTCATGGACATATCGATGTGGTCCCGGCCGATGCAAAAGATTGGTCGGTCGATCCCTTCTCTGGCGTGATCCAAGATGGCGCAGTGTGGGGCCGCGGAGCCGTCGACATGAAAGACATGGACGCCATGATGCTCGCTACAGTGCGCAGCTGGGCGCGAAGCGGCTATCAACCCCCTCGTGACATCTCACTGGTCTTCTTTGCCGATGAGGAAGCCGGCGGAAGCTATGGCTCTCGGTGGATGGTGGAAAATCGTCCAGACGTTTTTGCAGGCTGCAATGAAGCGATCTCCGAAGTGGGCGGATTCTCCATCACATTAGAAAATAAGGCTCGCCTCTATCTGATCGAAACCGCACAGAAAGGCATCCATTGGATGCGCCTGGTTGCTGAGGGACGCGCTGGTCATGGCTCTATGGTCCATCCGGATAACGCTGTCACGGCCGTGGCCGAAGCAGTTGCTCGTATCGGAAATTATGAGTGGCCACTTCGTCGAACTAAATCGGTTGATGAACTTCTTGAGCGAGTAGCCGAAGTTTTGGGAGTCGAATATGACCCTAATGATCCTGAACCTCTCGTGGCACGATTAGGTCCGGTAGCCCGACTGGTCGGTGCCACTTTGCGAAACACCGCAAACCCCACCCGACTCAATGCTGGTTATAAGGAGAACGTCATACCTCAGACGGCGAGTGCGGTGATCGACGGTCGATTCCTTCCGGGATTTGAAGATGAGCTGAACGAAACAATTCGTACCCTGGCAGGTGAAAAGGTCCGGGTGGAGACCATCACCTCGGATATTGCACTTGAATCTGCGTTCGAAGGCGCGATGGTGGAGAACATGGTCAACTCGATTCTCGCTGAGGACCCGGAGGGAATTCCCGTGCCGTATACCCTGAGCGGTGGGACTGACAATAAGGCGCTCTCCCAATTGGGAATCAAAGGCTATGGATTTTCTCCACTTAAATTGCCGGCGGATTTAGATTTCACCGCGCTTTTTCATGGAATAGATGAACGAGTACCGGTGGAGAGCCTCAAATTTGGCGCACGTGTGCTGGACCGCTTCTTGCAAAACGTTTAGCCAAAATCAATTCTGATGGCTCGAATAATTCTCCGTCGAAGGGTGATGATGCGTTTCCCATCGTGGCGAATCTGCACTTTATCCAACGTCCAATGATGAAGTTCAGCCTCTTCGACGAGCATTGATTTCACAGCACTGCGTGGGAAGTCCTTAGGGACCGTAATCGTTCGATACTCCAAAACGCTCTGTTGTTTGGCCATCGTTACATCTCCTTAGCTCGGAGTCGACACATCATTAAGCGCTTCACGAACGACCGCAGGAAGAGTGACGCCTTCGGCAAGAAGCACGCCGCGGAGTTGCGCGGCCGTTCGCGCACCGACGATTGCTGATGTCACACCAGGAGCATCGCGGACCCAAGCGAGGGCAACTTCCAGAGGCGCGATACCAAGACCATCAGAGGCGGCAGCCACGGCATCAACAATGCTACGCGAACGTTGATCCAAATACGGCTCCACGAAACCTGCGAAATGTGGGCTTGCTCCACGAGAGTCGATTGGAAGTCCACTTCGATATTTACCAGTGAGTACCCCGCGACCTAGTGGACTCCACGCTAAGAATCCCATTCCTAGTGCCTGTGCACAGGGGATTATCTCCCTCTCCACATTTCTCGAGAGGAGTGAGTACTCATTCTGTGTTGCGGCGATCGTCGCCTTCAGGGCTGCACTGTCCTGGATAGAGAATGCCCGAGCTGTTTGCCAACCGGTGTAGTTGGAGATTCCTGCATATCGCACTCGGCCAGAAATGACGGCTACATCGATCGCCGCGAGAGATTCATCCAAAGGCGTGATGTCATCCCATGCGTGTAGTTGCCAAATGTCGAGATGGTCGGTGCCAAGCCTTTGTAAAGATTGATCTAATTCTCGAAGGATGGCGCGCTTTGAAGTATCAACAGCCCTTACTCCATTTACATAGGAGAGACCGCTCTTTGAAGCGAGCACTATGTCCGCTCGCTTTACAAGTGCACCGAGGAGACCCCCAATGACGCGCTCACTATCGCCGCTCCCATAAAGCGCGGCAGTATCTATGAAATTTCCGCCGGCATCGACGAACTCGCGCAATTGATCGGCCGCCTCATGCTCATCGGTATCTCGACCCCAGGTCATGGTGCCTAGACCAATCCTTGAGAGATGTAATCCGGTAGATCCCAGGCGGCGCAGTTCCATGTACGCGACACTAGTACCGGAAGAGGCTGTAATCTGGTCTTCCACGCTATGGAGGATGATGAAACTCGCACTTAATCTCGGATATTGGTCGGGCGAAGCCGCTACCAACACCGCCAATATTGAGTTAGCCCTGGAGGCCGAACGGCTCGGGTTTGACTCTGTGTGGGCGGCGGAAGCCTATGGGTCGGATGCCGCCACCGTGCTCTCGTGGATCGGTGCCAAGACGGCACGGATTGGCCTTGGATCAGCGATCTTCCAGATCCCCGGTCGCTCTCCCGCTATGACATCTATGACCGCAGCGACCCTCGATGCGCTATCAGGGGGTCGGTTCCGACTGGGTATCGGTGTCTCCGGGCCGCAGGTCAGTGAGGGGTGGCATGGCGTGCGATTCGACGCACCGCTGGCACGTACTCGGGAGTATCTGGAAGTGCTCCGGCTGGCTTTGGGTCGCGATGTCGTTAAGCACGATGGCGTGCACTATCCGCTGCCCTTACCTGATGGTCCCGGTAGAGCACTTCGCCTCACTATCCATCCTGTTCGAGAAGAGATTCCGATTCTGCTCGCTGCCGTGGGACCAAAAAACTTGGAGTTGGCAGGTGAGCTCAGCGACGGTTGGCTGGCCGTCTTCCTCGCGCCAGATTTTGCCCCTGAACAGCTTTCACATATCCAAACCGGTCGAGACAAAGTGGGTAAGACCATGGAAGGTTTTGACGTGGTAGCCACCATGCCGATAGTTCCCGGTCGCGATCTTGAGATGTGTGCCAATTTAGTTAGACCTTACGCGGCACTTTATGTAGGTGGCATGGGGAGTCGAGATCAGAACTTCTATAACAATTTGGTCGTGCGTATGGGCTATGAAAAGGAGGCTGAAGAGGTGCAGGACAAGTACCTCGCTCGCGACTACGACGGTGCCATGATGGCCATTCCTTTTGATTTCCTCGATCAAACCTCACTCTTGGGCGGTCCAGAGCGCATGGCAGAGAAGATGCAAGCGCACGCAGCGGCAGGTGTCACTACGTTGGCGCTGGCCCTTCCTGACTCGGTGCCGAACGAGGCGCGTATCAAGGCGCTACGGATGGGCGCAGAAGCGTTCGATAAAGCGGGTGTCGGATCGTGAGTTTTCTTGAATCGATCGTTTTAGGCGTCGTTCAAGGTCTCACTGAATTTCTTCCTATTTCATCAAATGCCCATATGAGAATTACCGCAGCGGTATTCGGTTGGTCAGATCCGGGTGCCGCTTTCTCGGCCGTGACTCAAATTGGCACGGAGATTGCAGTACTTCTCTTTTTTCGTAAAGACATCATCTTGATTGTTAAGGCTTTTCTCAAAGGTCTCACGGGCAGCGCCTATCGAAAAGGTAACGATTGGCGTTTAGCACTATTCATCATTATCGGTTCTTTGCCAATAGCGATTCTCGGCCTTGCACTGCGGGATCCGATTGAAAATCAATTCAGATCATTGAAACTCATTGCGGTATCGCTCATAGTTTTCGCACTCGTAATAGGAGTAGTTGATCGTCGCGCTAGAGAGACCAAGGAATTGACATCTCTTACGCTCCCTGACGCAATTAAATTCGGACTTGCACAAAGTTTGGCGCTCATCCCGGGCGTTTCAAGATCGGGTGGCACGATAGCCGCCGGTTTGGCGCTCGGATACTCTCGGGTAGCGGCCGCTCGTTACTCGTTCCTACTCGCCATCCCAGCGATCCTTGGCTCAGGAGGTTTAGAACTGAGCAAGATTGGGGGAGCGGAATCGCCTAGCTGGGCCCCGACCATTCTCGCCACGGTGATCGCTTTCGGCGTGGGCTATCTTGTCATCGCCTGGCTCCTTAAGTTTCTTACCACGCACACATTCCTCGGCTTCATGATCTATCGCGTTGCTCTGGGTTCTGCGGTATTCGTAGCTCTTGGTGCCGGGGTGATCTCCTCATGACCGAAATACTCTTGGTACGACACGCTCGCTCTTCGTCGAACGCTTCTGGGGTGTTAGCTGGGCGTAACAAGGGCGTACACCTTGATGAAACTGGTAAGGAACAAGCGAGGAAACTAGCTTTGGCATTGGCCAACGTTCCCATCACTGGATTGGTCTCTAGTCCTCTGGATAGGTGTATGGAAACCGCACGCGCTATCGGTGCGAACCATCCAAATATCTCACTGATTAAGAATTCTGATTTGATCGAAATGGATTACGGCCTATGGAGTGGACTGAAGTTATCGGTTCTTTCGAAACGCAAGGAGTGGAGTGCCATTCAAAGCGCCCCTTCGCAAGTGCGATTCCCCGAGGGCGAATCCTTCCTCGAGATGAATGCGAGAGTGAACCAGGCTATTGATGATGTTTTTGCCCAATATTCGAAAGGGAAGAAGCGCCAAATTATTGCGATATTTACACATGGGGATGTGATCAAGGCAATTATTGCGCACTCCTTGGGCCTTCATCTCGATGCTTTTCAGAAAATTGTGGTTGACCCGGCTTCGGTTTCTATCTTGCGGCAAGAAGGAAACTCGCGATTTGTTATATCGCAGAATATAAGAGCAGATGGGCTCGAAAGTTTACTCGGCGTTCGCAAGAGCGCAGCAACGGTGGGGGGCGGCGATGGCTCGAGTCATTCACGAGTTCGATAGTCCCGACTCTTTTGTTGCCGGCGCCATTGGCCTGCCTGGGGAACGAACTTTTTATTTGCAGGTAATAGACGGTCGTAGATCATTTTCGGTCTCGCTGGAGAAGGAACAAGTCTCCTTGCTTGCAGCTCGCATACTCGAGATGATTGCGGGCCGCACAAGTCCTCAAGCAAAACCTGGTGGATCGGCTTTAGATCTCCCACTGGTAGAAGAGTTTAGGGTGGGTGTCCTAGGTCTGGCATTCAGTAATGAAGAGAACCTAGTCATTGTTGAAGCGCAGGCTATCGCCGAGAATAGCGAGAGCTTGCTAGATGAAGATGAAGAAGAGGGCCCCGATCTTTTGCGAGTCCAGTTGAAGATTGACGCCGCATTTGAATTTGCAACTGGTGCTCAGGCCGTTGTTTCTGCCGGGCGCCCACCCTGCCCATTCTGCGGCATAGTGCTCGATCCCACTGGTCATGTCTGTCCAAGAGCTAACGGTTACCGTCGCTAAAGTGCTCTCACTCATCGAACTCGCGCTCGGCGAGATTGAAGTATCAGGGCGCCTTGTCGAGGCATCCAATGCCACCCTCTTTGGATCCATTCGTGTAGGTAAAGAATTTTTGGGCAATGTCATCTACAAACCCACCAGCGGCGAACGACCTCTCTGGGACTTTCCCCATGGCACGCTCGCACAAAGAGAGGTCGCCGCATTCCAGCTCTCCGAGACATTGGGTTGGGATGTAGTGCCGCCAACTCTTCTGCGAGATGGTCCATACGGAATCGGAATGGTGCAATCCTGGATCGATATTGATGAAGAGATTGACATCGTCGAAGCGGGTCAGGGAGACCACGCAGACATTATCCGAATGGTGCTCTTCGACGCCCTCATCAATAACACAGACCGAAAGTTCGGGCATCTCCTCCCGTTGAATGGCCGCATCTTCGGATGCGATCATGGAGTAACTTTTCATCAGGACGATAAGCTGCGCACCGTACTTTGGCACTTTCGCGGAGAACCGATACCAGTGGAGTTACTCAACGATCTGAACCGTCTTGAAGAGGCGCTTCCGGTGCTTGAGCAACTCATACATCCCGAGGAGATTGCCGCTCTCCTCACCAGGAGGCAGAGCCTGCGCAGCCAAGGCACATTTCCGCAACCTTCAGATGATTGGCCGGCGGTTCCTTGGCCGCCCTTCTAAAAGTAGTAGGCTCGCGCAGTGATCTCCTGGCCCACGCCATTCATCCCGAAGATTGGTGAAGGCGCCTATCCAAGTGGCATCAACATGTGGAGTTCGGAGTTTGAACGCCTCATTCCCACGGGATCAATGGAGCGTGCCGATCTATATGTCTGTGGAATAACCCCATACGACGCTACCCACATGGGCCACGCGGCAACTTACGTGGCATTTGATTTGCTTCAGCGAGTCTGGCTTGATGCGGGCTATCCCGTTCGTTATGTACAGAACGTTACAGATATCGACGATCCTCTTTTGGTACGCGCAGCCGAGCGGGGAGTCTCTTGGGAGTTCATCGCAGAGAGCGAAACCCAACTCTTCAGAGAAGATATGACAGCATTGCGGGTCATTCCACCCATGGCATACATCGGCGCAGTTGAAAGTATTCCACTTGTAGTTGAGGCCGTGGTGAAATTATTAGCATCGGGGGCTGCCTATTGGGTGGATCAAGATGTGTACTTCAATGTTGCAAGCGATCCAGAGTTCGGCGGGAGAAGCCACCTCGCTGAATCTACACAACTCAAGATCTTTGGTGAACGTGGGGGAGATCCTGAGCGAGTGGGAAAACGTGCGCCGCTAGATTGCCAACTTTGGAGAGGGAAACGAGAGGGTGAACCCTTTTGGGAGAGTTCCTTAGGTGCAGGCCGTCCTGGTTGGCACATTGAGTGCTCTGCGATTGGACTTCGTTATCTTGGACAGAGTATCGACGTGCAGGGTGGTGGATCGGATTTACTCTTTCCACATCACGACATGGGCGCCTCTGAAGCTTTCGCTCTCACAGGTAAACGCTACGCCCAGAATTTTATGCACGCCGGGATGATTGGTCTCGACGGCGAAAAGATGAGTAAGAGCAGAGGTAATCTCGTCTTTGTATCCACATTGCGTCAATCAGGTGTCGACTCCAATGCCATACGGCTCGCGCTCATAGAAAGTCACTATCGAAGTAACCGCGATTGGAGCGCGGATTTGCTGGCGCGCGCAGATAATAGATTGCAAGAGTGGAAGAGAGCATTAGCGCATTCTCGTGGAACTTCGGCATACGAAACGATCGCAGCGATCCGCAGCGCTCTTTCTGATGACTTAGACACTCCTAGGGCACTAGATGCAGTCGATCAATGGGCTAGGAAGCAGCACGGCGAAGGCGATGTGGGTGGACCTGGGCTGATGTCTAGGGCTTTGGACACGCTCTTAGGCATTACGATTTAGCGCTCTTCTCTACGTCTTAAATACCGTTCAAACTCTCGAGCAATCGCATCGCCACTAGCTTCCGGCAAGTCTGCAGCATCTTGTTGCTCTTCCAAACCCTGCACGTATTGCGCAACATCAGTATCTTCCAGTGAGAGTTGATCGACACCTACCTCCCAAGCGAGGGCTTCCTCTTGGAGATCATCGATAGGAATTCGAACGCCAAGAAGGTCATCGAGTCTGTTCACCAATGCCAAACTCGCCTTAGGACAAGGGGGCTGTGACACATAGTGAGGCACCTGAGCCCAGAGAGAAAATGCATCTACACCAGCGGCTAAACATGAATTCTGAAGGACGCCGACAATGCCTGTGGGTCCTTCATATCGACTTGGCGGTAACCCAAATCGAAGTGACGTTGCTGAATCTGATCCAGAACCAATGATATGGATGGGCCTCGTATGAGGCACCTCGGCGATGAGAGCACCTAACGTCACGACCAACTCAACTTCGAGGTCATCAATGATGCCTATCATCTCTTCGCAAAAAGTGCGCCACCGCATAGACGGCTCGATTCCTCGAACGATCACAAAATCTCTATCCAGGTGAGCCGGCGTGGCCACACTTATCGTGGTGGTGGGCCACTCGATCTCTCGACCGGATTGCTCAGTGACGTGGACGATAGGTCGATTGACTTGAAAATCGTAATAATCCTCAGGATCAAAAAAAGCGATCTCTTCTGCTTGCCATACTTCGATGAGATGTTCGACCGCTGCGGTGGCTGCATTACCCGCATCATTCCACCCTTCGAAGGCGGCAATAAGTACAGGCTTACGAAGCGTCGGTAGCGCAATGATTTCCATCACTCCACGAGCCTACCTGGGCGCGAGGGGCTATCGAGTGATTAGGCTCAGTGCAATGAAAATTCCCAGGCCCGCGGCGATCCTTTTCGACATGGACGGACTCCTAGTAGACACCGAACCTGTGTGGTGGCTCTCCGAGAGCGCGGTGGCTCACGATTTAGGGTTTGAGTGGACCCGGGAGGACCAACACATTTGTGTGGGCGGTCCTTTGACACGAGTGGGAGATCACATCGTGGAACGCTCTTTTGCAGCAACCGGAGAGCGCCATGATCGAGACCGTTTGATTGAGACAATTACACTCGACGTAGCTGCACGCATTTCAGAGTACGAAATTGACCTCATGTTTGGTGGCAGGGAACTCCTCGCATTGCTCGTCGCCCAGGGAATTCCGCACGCTTTGGTTTCAGCGAGCCCCCGCCACACGGTAGACGCCGTCGTGCGCTCGACGGGGGTCACATCGTTTACCACCACGATCGCCGGGACGGACTTACCGCGCACTAAGCCACACCCAGATCCGTATCTTGAAGCGGCTAGCCGGCTAGGTGTAGATATCAAAAAGACGATTATTCTCGAGGATTCGCCCAACGGAGTGATCGGAGCCCTGGCCAGCGGAGCAATTGTCTATGCAGTTCCGCACTTGGTGCCCGTTGCCCCGCTTACTGGATTGAATTTTGCGCGCTCACTCTTAGAAATCCGGAATGCACTCAAATAAAATTACGCTGATCACGGCAGTGGAAGAGGGGGCGGAGTCCCACCGAATTCCGGGCAGAGACTCTGATAAGCGCACCAATCGCAGAGCTTGCTCTTTTTGGGCGGAAAGTTCTTTGAATCAAAAGCGGCTTCCATAGCTTTCCAAATGGCAACAATTTTCTTCTCAGTTGCGATCAAATCATTCTCAGTCGGAGAATCTTCCAGAATCCGACCATCACCTAAATATATAAGCCTTAACTTTCGTGGAACGATATTTCGAGTTCGCCAAATAATCAGTGCGTAGAAACGCAATTGAAAGAATGCTTTCTGCTCGTAACCTTCCCTTGGGGACTTTCCGGTCTTGTAATCAACAATACGTATTTCGCCAGAGGGCGCTACATCTATTCGGTCCACGTAACCATGAATCTTGAAACCATCCTGAAGGTCAAACTCAATATGAGACTCACGCTCCGACGGCTCCAATAACACTGGCTCCTCGAGCGCAAAATATTTATCCAATAGGAAGAGGCTCTCATTACTCCACACGGAAATGTCTTCGATAGCGTCGAAGAGTTCTCGGTACTTTTCGTTCTGAGATATTTCGGTGAAAGCTTCTCGCCAGAGCTCATAAGCTTGCGGCAACTGGCGCTCGATAGCTGGTAGGTCATAGAGGTGTTCGAGAGTGGTGTGCACAATCGTTCCTCGTACCGCATCGATGGAGAGCGGCTCTGGAAGTTGGTCAATTGTGCGAAACCGAAAGAGCAAGGGGCAATTTTGGAAGTCATTTGCCCTGGAAGGGGAGAGCTTCACCATCGAGACCATGACGACAGAGTAACGCCCGGTAGGGTAATGACATGACGACTTCGGAGAATGGAATTCCGGCCAGCCGCAGGGGAGCCTTCCAATACGGTGATCGAGTTCAACTCACCGATCCCAAAGGCAAATTGCACACGATCAATCTCGCCGAAGGTGGTTCCTTTCACACCCATCGTGGCTGGATTGAACATGCTCAATTTATCGACTTGCCGGAGGGTTCACTGGTCACCACGACGGGTGGGACGGTCTTCCTCGCCCTGCGCCCGCTCTATCCAGATTTCGTGCTCTCGATGCCCCGCGGCGCCACGATTGTCTATCCCAAGGATGCGGCGCACATCGTCACGCTCGGAGACATCTTCCCTGGGGCTCGAGTTGTTGAGGCTGGTGCAGGTTCTGGCGCACTTTCCATTGCACTCTTGAGAGCGGTGGGAAGTAGCGGTGAAGTATTCTCATTTGAAAAACGATCTGAGTTTGCGGAGGTTGCTGCAAAGAATGTCGAACAGTTCTTCGGCAATGCCCAATCCAATTGGCACCTGCAGGTGGGAGCAATAGACGAAGTGGCATCGTTAGACGAACGAGTACGTGATGTCGACCGTGTCATTTACGACATGTTGGCTCCTTGGGAGAATATCGATATTGCTGCTCGCGTTCTGCGCCCAGGCGGAGTGTTAATGTGCTACGTCGCGACCACGACTCAACTCTCAAAAGTGGGTGAGGCGATTAGAAGCCATGGCAACTTCACCGAGCCACACGCATGGGAGTCGATGGTAAGAGATTGGCACCTGGAAGGACTCGCTGTCAGACCTGAACATCGGATGATCGGGCATACTGGCTTTCTGCTCACTTCGCGCAGATTGGCCGACGGGGTTGAGCCACCCATGCGCCGCCGCCGCCCCTCTAAGGGCGCCTATGGGGCCTCTGTCGAAGAATCGTAGGCCGGGAAAAGCGAGTTGCAGTATCGTCAGAGCATGAGTGATGACCCAGGAACTCCCAACACGATCACCGACCTGCAGAGGGAGATAGATCGCTTGCGTCGTGAAGTCTCAGGTAAGCCCGGCGAAAGCGCCTCAGACCTTCAGCGTCGAATAGACCTCTTATCCAAGGATCTTGCCACGGTGCAGGGATCTAACGAGAAGCTATCGGGCACTCTCAAAGAGGCGCGGGAGCACATCCTCAACTTGAAAGCCGACCTCGAGCGCCTAGCGCAACCTCCGGCTGGCTTTGGAGTTGTGCATAGCATTCCAGAAGGTGAAGAGTTTCTAGACATCTTCACAAATGGTCGAAAGATGCGAGTGCAAGTCTCTCCTGATGTGGATAGAAGCGGACTTCGTGTCGGTCAAGAAGTAATGCTTAACGAATCGCTCTCTGTTATTGCAGCCTTTGGATTCGAAGAGACAGGGGAGTTAGTAACCCTCAAAGAATTGCTTTCGGATCACCGAGCGCTAGTCACTGCCCGCTCAGATGAAGACCGTGTGGTTCGAGTAGCGCGTTCCCTGGATGGAGTGTTCCTTCGACCTGGCGATGCGCTCCTCATGGAATCTCGATCGGGTTTTGTATTCGAAAAAATTCCGCGCGCCGAAGTTGAAGAGCTTGTTCTTGAGGAAGTTCCAGATATTGATTACGAGGATATTGGCGGACTTGGCCGGCAAATTGAGATGATTCGAGATGCAGTCGAATTGCCTTATCTTCATGCAGAACTCTTTCGTGAGTATCAATTACGCCCCCCGAAGGGAATCTTGCTTTATGGCCCGCCAGGGTGTGGAAAGACCCTAATTGCGAAGGCCGTCGCAAACTCACTAGCAAAGAAGGTTGCCGAAATTACCGGCAAGCCGGAGGGTCGTTCCTACTTCCTCAACATCAAGGGGCCCGAACTTCTCAATAAATATGTGGGTGAGACTGAGCGCCACATTCGCTTGGTCTTCCAACGTGCACGCGAAAAGGCAAGTGAAGGGACTCCGGTTATTGTTTTCTTTGACGAGATGGATTCCCTCTTTAGAACACGAGGTAGCGGCGTAAGTTCAGATGTGGAAAACACTATCGTTCCACAATTGCTCGCTGAGATCGACGGTGTTGAAAGTTTGCAAAATGTGATCGTAATTGGAGCGAGCAATCGTGAAGACATGATTGATCCGGCTATTTTACGTCCGGGACGTCTCGACGTCAAGATCAAAATTGAACGCCCTGACGCGCAGGGCGCTACTGAGATTTTCGGTAAGTACATCACGACGGAAATCCCCTTGAACTCCGATGATCTTTCCGAGAATGGTTCGGATCGTGCGAAGACCGTAAAGGCAATGATTCAATCGACAGTGGCACGTATGTATTCGGAAGACGATGAGAACCGCTTTCTGGAAGTTACTTATGCAAATGGCGATAAAGAAGTGCTCTATTTTAAGGATTTCAACTCAGGGGCCATGATTGAAAATATTGTCGGTAGGGCAAAGAAAATGGCTATCAAGGACCAACTCGACCACGGTTCCTACGGAATACGTGTAAGCCATTTATTGGCGGCATGTGTGGACGAGTTCAAAGAAAACGAGGACCTACCCAACACCACAAACCCAGACGATTGGGCGCGAATCTCTGGGAAAAAGGGTGAACGGATTGTCTACATTCGCACTCTGATTACTGGAAAGTCGGGAACCGGACCGGGGAGATCCATAGATGCCCTCTCCAATACAGGTCAATACCTGTAAATGGCTCGCAACGGTTTGCCCGGTGCGGTGCACCGCATCATGGGAATCGAGACGGAGTACGGCATTGCGCAGCCTGGCTCTCTGAACGAAAATCCAATGCTCTTGTCAAGCCAGATTGTTAGCGCTTACGCAAATACTACCACTGTGAGTAGGCGTCGCACGAGATGGGATTATGAAGACGAATCACCACTACGCGACGCCCGGGGTTACGACCTAGATAGAGAGATTGCCGATCCCAGCCAGCTTACAGATATAGATATGGGTTTCGCGAACGTAATTTTAGGTAATGGCGCGCGTTACTACGTTGATCATGCGCACCCTGAGTACTCCGGCCCGGAGTGCACTAATCCTCGAGATGTAGTCAAATGGGATCTTGCTGGTGATGAGATTTTGCGTCGTAGTATTTCGGCTGCTGTTGAACAGTTTGACCCGCTACCAATAAATATCTACAAGAACAACACTGACAACAAGGGAGCCTCGTACGGGACTCACGAAAATTACATAGTCTCGCGTGGAGTTCCTTTCACGCAATTAGTGACGGCATTGACGCCGTTCTTCATCACTCGGCAAATCATGGTGGGCGCCGGGCGCGTCGGTATTGGTCAGGCTGGAGCGATCGCAGGATTTCAGATCAGTCAGCGCGCTGACTTCTTCGAAGCTGAGGTGGGTCTTGAAACAACTCTAAGACGCCCCATCATCAACACGAGAGATGAACCACATGCCGATGCCGCGCGGTTTCGGCGTTTGCACGTGATTATCGGGGATGCGAATCTCTCTCAACCCTCGACCTATTTGAAAGTGGGAAGTGCGAGCTTGGTGCTGGCGCTGATCGAGTCGGGCACGCTTACAAATATTCCACAATTTAGGCATCCGGTGTCAGCCACTCGCGAGGTGAGCCACGACCTCGCTATGAGCACTCTTTACGAAATGCAAGACGGCCGGCGAATGAGCGCGATCGACGTACAAGAGTACTTTCTTGGGTCAGCAGAGAACTTAGTGGCTAGAGATGGATTACTAGATGATGCCACGTCAGACTTACTCGAAAGATGGAGAAGAACATTAGATGCTCTCCGATCGCAAGATGTCCGCTTGACACACACAGTTGAATGGAAGGCCAAGCTTGCTCTATTGAACTCGTATCGCGACAGAGATGGCATCGATTGGGGACATCCCCGGCTTTCACTGATCGACCTCCAGTGGAGCGATATCCGCAAAGAAAAGAGCATCTTTTCGAAATTAGAGGCTCGCGGGCTCCACGAGACCCTGGTTTCGGAATTTGAGGTGCTTGACGCGGTTCGAAACCCTCCGCACGACACGCGTGCATATCTGCGTGGACGTGTAGTGGAGCGCTTTCCAGAGAACGTGGTTGCCGCCTCCTGGGACTCTTTGCTTCTAGAAGAAGAAATTGACGCCCCCCTCGTACGGGTGCCCCTTACCGATCCTTATCGGGGAACACGTGGCGAAGTGGGGGAGATCTTGGAGAGCAGCCTGAACGTTCGAGAGTTACTCGAGCGTCTTAAATCCAATCTCCCATAGGATGTACCCATGGCCGTTCAAGAACCCAAGCGCGAGAGTTCGAGAGCGCGAAATGAGCACGAGATAGATGAGGCGCTACCGACGGTTCAAGCATCTGCGTCTCTCTCGGACATCGACAGCATTCTGGAAGAAATCGATGCCACGTTAGAGCACAATGCCGCTGCCTTTGTGGCCGCTTTCGTGCAAAAGGGAGGCGAGTAGTGAACGGACTTGACGCGCGCTTCTTCGAATCCGTTGGGACGTCATTCGCTGATTTCGTACACAAGATTTCACCAGATCTCTTGCCGCGACCTAACTCCATCGAAGCCCCACATGGCACCACCATTGTGGCACTCTCCTATCAAGGGGGAGTGCTGATGGCGGGCGATCGTCGGGCGACCATGGGGAATCTGATCGCCTCTCGCGACATAGA
>NSHZ01000019.1 GCA_002737595.1 Actinomycetota bacterium
AGTATCAATTTGTGATTCAGTCGCCATCGCGTGGTGCAGGTAATTTCCCTGGTACTCGAGCAGGCCTTGTGATTTTCCGGATACAGAGTGGTGGGGCTATTCGGATGTCTTCAGCAGCCCTTTACACAAACCGCGAAGCAGCTGAGTCAGATGAAATAGATGGCCATGCGCTAGAGAGCGACGATGCGTCGCCGGGTAAACCCGCTGCGATGAACCCTATGCCGACTGCCCAGCCAAGCCAGGCAAGTGGCGCCTTGACCTCGTCGACTGCGAGTTCTTCCACTACCCAGCCGCAGAGCAAGAACATCTTGAAGTTATTTCCGTCTTGTAAGTTTAACGGAGTAGCTCTCTCTGGCCGAGCCAAAGTTGTTTCTGCTGGCGGACAAATTAAAGTTCGCGTGGTCCCTGGAGTTGCCGACTTCGGAGTGCGCACTGCTGACCGTGCTACCGGTAAGTGTGGCGATTGGCGCTTCGTGAGCACGCAAGCTGATTTCACAGTCGAAATTGTTGATTCTGGAGAAGATTTCACTATCTCTTTCAGTTTGCGCCCCGGTCCTAGATAGTTGCCCATTACGCTACGAACGTGGTTCCACTCCCGATAGCGCTGATAGTGGCACATGCCATCTCGCTGCTGAGTCGCATCTTGCGCCAAGGAGAAGGGGCAACTCTCTCTGGCAAGGTGTTGCTCGCGCTACGCCCTCGCGCTATTAGCGAATTGACACGAGGTCGTCGGGTCGTGCTAGTCAGCGGAACAAATGGCAAAACCTCAACATCGTCGATGCTCGCAGCCATGCTCGGCGAGAAATTTATAGTCGGCGGAAATCGAACTGGGGCAAACCTCAACACCGGAATTGCCGCATCGCTTGTAAGCGCTAATAAATGTACTCTCCTCATCTTTGAAGTCGATGAGCTCTATCTCCCATCGATGATGGAAGCGACAGCCCCGGAGTTGGTACTGCTTCTTAATTTGAGTCGAGATCAATTGCATCGCACACAAGAGGTACGCATTGTCGCTCGGAAATGGCATGAAGCTCTTGCTACGTTTCCTGATACGCCGGTCGTTATCGACGCAAGTGATCCATTCTTAGCTTCTGTCGGACGCGATCATGGCCCCATGACGCGAATAGGTTTTGGAAAAAGGTCACATCTTGATGCAGCAAGTTGCCCTACTTGTGGTGCCATGCTCGATTGGAGTGGTGCGCAATTCGCTTGCCGGAAATGTGGTTTGGGCGACATCCCTGCAGATGTAGAGCTCGGAGAGATGTCTGCAGTGGAACGCAATCATGCACTTGCCGGTCGTGTAGCACAGTATTTTGGAGTGCACGATCTCACCAAGTTTTCACCACGTGATCGTGTTTCGACTCTACTTTTGGGCGGAGTTGAGATCGCCCTCCGGTTGGTCAAGAATCCATCAAGTTGGCAAGAGGGGCTGAGCTCACTCACGGATGAACCCGTTATTTTGGTGGTGAATGCTCGCGGCGTCGATGGTCTCGATACTTCCTGGCTCTGGGATGTAGATTTCACGCCTTTGAAGGGGCGTTATGTCGTTATTACTGGGGATCGGAAGCTTGATGCGGCATATCGAGTTCATGTTGATGGCATCGGTTACTCACTCGTTGATTCGCTGTCGGGTGCGGCAACACAGATTCACCGAGATGGGTTCACTCGTGCACAAGCGCTCACTTCATACACCGCATTTATTGATGCCACCACCCGCGTGAAGGGTAAACGTTGATGAGTTCGTTGCAGATTGTGGTTATTCACCCCGAACTACTGGGGACCTATGGAGATATTGGGAATGCGCGCATCTTGGCGCACCGAGCGCGAGTGCGCGGGATGCCTGCGGAGATTATTTTCACTCCACATAATCAACCCTTACCTACCACGGGTGATATTTACTTACTCGGCGGCGGCGAGGATCGTGCACAAATCGCTAGCGTTGAGGCGCTTCGATCTTCGCTGGGTGTTTTGGGCGGTGCACTTGATCGCGGCGCGCAACTCTTTGCGGTCTGTGCTGGCTTACAAATTCTTGGCGAATCTTTCCCAGGAGTGAGTGGAGAGATTATCGCTGGTCTTGGAATGGTCCCGATCGTTTCGCTACCTGGAAGTGATCGCATCGTGGGCGAGGTGCTTGTGAAATCTGATCTCTTTACCGAGCCGCTGACGGGTTTTGAAAACCATCGTGGGCGTACTGACCTGGGTGGCCTGAGCCCGCTCGGCCGAGTTCTCGTAGGAGGGGGAAATGGTGGGGAGGCGATTGCCATCCATGAACGAGTCGATGGACTCGTTGCGGGCAATATTTTGGCGACCTACCTCCATGGCCCCGCGCTCGCTCGAAACCCCGTCCTGGCAGACCACCTGCTCTCTAAGGTGGTGGGCGCCCTACCGAAAGTGCCGGAAGGTGAAGAAATTGCCGAACTCGTCGCGCTCGAACGGCGAAGGGCGCTGAGCGCTGCTAATTTTGGCAAATAATCCAGACCTCTCGCAGAATTCTCACAGGCAGCCTTTGCATAATGATTTTCATACTTGAGTGAGCTAGCAGACGTAGTGAAGGAGCAGTAAGTGAGCCCAGAAAATCTAGTGGAGTCGGACTCTTCGATGAAGGCACCGAGCGGCTTTCGCCGGATGTTGAGCAGAGGTGCAGGAAATGGCGCCAAGGTCGGCGCGGGCTTTCTAGTGGGGGCCCTGCTCGTAGGCGGTGGTGCATTTGCTGCCAATACGATTTCTTCTACGAATTCAATTAATGCCTGTGTGAATAACACCTCTCGAGTCATCACTATTGCTCCCACAAGTGGCAAGTGCCCCACGGGGACTCGCGCGCTCACGTGGAATATTGCTGGACCGCAAGGATCGGTGGGCCCTGCAGGTCCGGCGGGCACAAACGGCGCACCCGGTTCAGCTGGTTCAGCTGGACCGACCGGAGCAACAGGTGCACAAGGTTTGGCAGGAGTGGCAGGGAATACGGGAAGTGCAGGGAGTGCGGGAAGTACCAGCAACTCGAGTACTTCATTGAGCGTGACCTCGATTGCAAATGCTCTCCTACCTTCGGTGGTCAGTATTGCAATCACTACTCGAACGGGTAGCGCAACTGGATCTGGTTCCATTATTAAGACGAGTGCGACTTCCACTTTTATTTTGACGAACAACCACGTTATTTCAGGCGCTACTAAGGTCACTGTCGAGCTAGAAGATGGCACCGAACTTGAGGGCCAAATTGTTGGCTTTGATGTTGCCTACGATCTTGCGGTTGTCATGGTGAATCAAGGAAATCTGCCCGTTGCAAACTTCGGGGATTCTTCAAAGGTGGTAATTGGTGAACCGGTTGTAGCAATCGGATCTCCTCTTGGTTTATCCGGAACGGTCACGAGCGGCATCATCTCCTCACTTGATCGCCCGGTCACCACCGGAGGTACGGGATCGGAGACGTACATCAACGCCTTACAAACTGATGCCGCGGTGAATCCAGGAAATTCAGGTGGTCCGTTGGTTAACGCCCAAAGCCTCATCATTGGCGTAAATAGCGCAATCGCTTCATTGGGTAGCGCTACTTCCTCCACCGGAAGCATTGGGTTGGGTTTTGCAATTCCAATTAATCAAGCCAAACGGATTTCAAGCGAAATAATTGCAACTGCAAAGATTGTGGGAGCAAAGGTTACTTTGGCGGGAGTATCAACTCGGCCGCTTCTTGGTGTCTCCTTTGATACAAGTTACGCGGGGTCTGGCGCGAAGATCTACGCGCTGACGGCTGGCGGTGGGGCTGAGATGGCCGGCATTCCAGTCAACAGCGTGATTAGGGCGATCGATGGGAAGAACACGAAAGATAACATCGAAGCGATTGTGCGCATTCGTTCTTATGATCCAGGTGCCAGCATCAAGGTCACGGTTGACCTGCCAAACTCTGGTGGCAGTCGGACCTTTACTGTCACTCTGGGATCGGCTCCGTCTAATAGCGCCTAGGTCGCCTAGGTCGCCTGGGTTATTCGGTGGTGGGCTAATAGCGCCCAGGTCGCCTGGGTTATCGGGTTATTGGGCTATTGGGTGGCGCGCAGCAGTAGCGCCAACTGACGTTCCAGGCCGATAGTTCCGACCACTTCGATTTCTAGTGGAAGGGCAATTGCCTCCGCTCCTTGCATCGCAAGCACGCGGAGTTCGTCCGTAGGTTGCTGGGCGAGCCAAAGCACACGGCGGTAGTGAGCAAAGTAATCCGGTCGCAGCTCTGGGTAGCGGTCTAAGCCAAGTTCTACGATCACTGATCGGTAAAACGAACGCACGAGATAATCGGTGAGGTAGTAGGTGCCGGGTTCTTCTTCCATGATTTCGGAAATACGCTTTGGAGATGCAAAGACGTCGTAGCAATGAGCGCCAGCGAGCCGAGGAATATTGAACTCCTCGACGACTCCGTCAAGCGCACCGTAAGTACCACAATCTGCGTACGCGATTGCCACACGCTTATGTGCGGAAATAACATCGGGGAGTAATTCGCGTACCGCTCCGGCAATCTTCTCTGGGTGATTGTGCAGGAGCGGGGGTAGCGGGTAGATCTTCAGTGACCATCCGCGCCGTTCACTTATTTCCGATATTTCCGTAGAGAGCGCTCCACAGGCCACCACTGCCCACTCCTTTGCGCTTCTCTCCATGCGAGCGCCGTTCTCTTACTTCGCTGGGAAAGCGAGGCGATCCACGAACTTGTCGTTGAAATCGCTTCGATCGGAGAGTTCGACATAATCGATTTCTTCGAGCAGGGCTAGTGCTCCCTTGCGTTCTTGCAATGAGAGCAGCGCCATTTTGGCGCCTTCGCCAGCCACGTTTCCGGCAGAGACGATGCGAAGTGTCGGAAGTTTCGGGACTAATCCAATACGAACTGCGGACGCAGGTGAGAGATAGGAACCGAATGATCCTGCGAGTAGTACTTGTTGTACGTCGCTCTCTTCGACGCCAAACTCCTCGAGCAGGAGAGCCCATCCAGTTGCAATAGCTGCCTTGGCGAATTGCAATTCCCGAACATCGCGTTGTGAGAGGAAAATATCTCCCTCGAGAGTAAAGATACGCTCGCCTTCGCGTTCGATGAGGCGCGGCGCCAAGGTGGGGGCAATCTGCATCGCAATCTCGTTTGTGACAAACCTTCCAGAGAGATCGAGCAAACCGGCGTCGACGAGCACAGCGCATGCATCAACTAATCCAGAACCACAGATTCCCATAGCAGGTTCCTCGTCAATGGTGCCAAGAACTATTTCGCCATCAACAATTTTGACAGTCTCGATCGCACCGGGAGCGGCTCGTACTCCACACTTTATTGAGGCGGCTTCGAAGGCGGGACCAGCGGGCGCCGCGGTTGCCAGAATCCGCTCTCCATCGCCGAGAATAATCTCGCAATTGGTACCCACATCGATAAAGAGTCGAAGACGCTTGTCCCGATCCATTCCGGAAGCGAGCGCGCCAGAAATGATATCTCCGCCGACATAAGCCCCGAGCGAAGGCATAAGAAAGGCTTTTGCTCGTGGATGAATTTCGATTCCGAGTTCGCTGGCGGCGACATCGGGGAAGATGGCACTTGCCATGATAAATGGCGCAACGCCTAATGGTTCGGGGTCAATTCCGAGCAGTAATTGAGTCATCGTGGCATTTCCCGCGAGTGCGACTTCATATACGTTAAGTGGATCGATGCTCTCACATACTTCACGAGTGAGCTCTGCAAGTGTTTCTTGGGCAAGCACGCGCAGGCGACCAAGGGCCTCTGGGTCCATCATGGTGGCGCTGATTCGACTAATTACATCGGCACCAAAAGGTTGTTGCTTGTTAAGCATGGAAGCCACTGCCACTGGAGTTCCGGTGGAGAGGTCTAACAGTGTGGCGACAACTGTTGTAGTTCCGAGGTCGTAAGCGATTGCATAACGAGTGGAAGTGGTATCTCCAGGCTCAATATCAATAATTTCGTCATCAATGAGGACAGCAGTTACTTTAAAGTTGGACTTTCGCAGCACTGTGGGAATTAATCTAAGTACTTCAAGCCCTGCCCGCGGTTCGATATCGGAAATCTCATCGCGTACTCGCTCTATATCGGTGCGTTGGTCGTGAAGGGTGGGTTCAACTAATTCGATATAGCGTTTTTGGACTGCTGGTCGCAGGATTACTTGTCGCCCCACACCCACAGTGGCGGCCTTAGGTCGCGTGGTCATCGGTGGCACGTCTACTGCAGTGTCGACCACTGCTTTTTGGACGCAGGCGAGTCGCCATCCTTCGCGCAACTCCTCTGCGTTAAACGCTCGACTATCGAGGCCAGTAGGAATTGCCGGATTTTCGATCTTTACTTTACATTTCTTGCATGTTCCGTGGCCACCGCAGGTGGAGTCAATGGCGATGCCATTCCATGATGCTGCTTCAAAGAGTGAGACTCCACTTGGTACGGAAACTTGGCGGGCAGGCGCGTCAGATTTACCTAACTCGAGGAAGGAAAGTTTGATCCTTCCGTCGCTACTCATGTATGCCTCTCGATGCGATCAAGTCAAGCTTTTGGAAGTGCGGCTTGTTGTGCGCGGAAGCGACCGATCCAATTGCTACCCCAGGCATCGGTCCCCAGAAGAAGATCTGCAGCACGTACCGAACTGACGATTTCTGGAGTCCGAGAATCCATCACTGCGCTCGTGAGTCCATGCGACATCGCGATGGGTATGAAGGCGGCGTTCAAGGCGTGCCGGCTGGGCAGGCCAAAAGAAACGTTGGATGCGCCAAGTGTCATATTGAGACCGAACTTTTCTTTGATGAGGTGGATGGTTTCAAGAGTGATCTTCACGGCTTCGGGGTCTGCGCCGACCGTCATGGCGAGTGGATCGATGACAAGATCTTCTAAAGGAATCTTGTAGGACTCGATGGCGCGCACAATTTTTTCAGTGATGTCGAGACGTTCTTTGGCGGTGGCAGGTATTCCAGTCTCATCATTGGGAAGCGCGATGATGGCGGCACCATATTTCTTTACGAGCGGGAGAATGATCTCCATGCGATCGTCTTCGCCGGTAACGCTATTGACGAGCGCCTTTCCTTGGTAGACAGCTAAACCTGCCTCGAGTGCTTCATGCACTGAAGAGTCAATACATATCGGCAAGTCGGTGATTGATTGCACGAGTTTTATTGCCGCAGCCAGGAGGGCGGGCTCGTCTGTAAGGGGAACACCCATATTCACATCGAGCACATCGGCACCGCCGGCAACTTGTGCTTCCACATCGATATTGATGGTGGAGAGATCTCCTGCGCGGAGCTTCTCTTGGAAGATCTTCCGCCCGGTGGGGTTAATGCGCTCTCCGATGATCACGAAAGGTTGATCATGGCCCATGGTGACGGTCTTGCTGGGTGAGGAGAGAACGGTATGCATGGAGTTCCTTCGCTAGTCGAGCACTGCGTGCGAGCTCTGCTGATAGGTGTGGTCTTTTATCGTGAAATCTAGTGGCTTCCGGTGGGGCGCGGGGCCACTCCTAGATCTCGCATTAAGCGTACAAGTGAATCGTCGTGGCAAAAGTCAGTGAAATGCAGGCCTCGCACGCCTGGGAGGGAGAGAGCATGCTCGGCTTGGGCGCGAGCCAATTGGTAGGCGGCCTCTTTGGGGTCGCTGGCCTGCTCCACTTTGGCGATCACTTCGGTAGGAATATCTATTCCGGCCACTTTCTCGTGCATGAACTTGAGCGGTCTTGCACCCTTCAACAGCACAATCGTGGGGAGAAGGGGCAGGCTGGGATGGGTGGCATTCACAGCTTGAGTGAAATTTTCGAGTCGATCGCCATGGAAGCAGATTTGCAATTGAAAGAATTTCGCGCCCGCATTGACCTTCTTCGTGACTCGCTCTGCTCGATATTCGAGAGGCGGTGCTGCCGCATTCTCTACAGCGCCGATGAAGAGGTCGGGAGCATCTGAGAACTTTCGGCCGGATAGGTATCTGCCACCCTTCAGAGTCACGGCAATCTTGATCGCTTGAGCGCCATCGACGTCGAACACTCGGCGTGCCTCAGGTTCATCGCCAGCCGTGACATCGTCTCCAGTGAGTAATTCAATATTGCGCACGCCGTGAAGCGCGGCGCCCATGATATCTGACTGGATAGCGATGCGATTCTTGTCGCGGCAGACGACTTGCAAAATAGGTTCGAGACCAAAATGTTGCAGGGCAATTGCAATTGCCACATTTGAAGCATGTGCATGCGCCGCGGGACTGTCGGTGGCGTTAGCTGCATCAAACCAGGGGAGTAGAGCATCTACTCGACTCTTCACGGCGGAGAGATTTCCCCCGTCAACACTTGGAAACTCCACCGTAAAAACGCGCTCGCTTGTGGAGAAGCGTTCGGCCAGGTGTGAAGGGAAGCCGCTCACTATTGAACTCGCACACTTTCGTCGGTGGGTATTTCCGCGCTCCACCCGGCTGGGGTCTGTTGGTCGCGCTTTGTAATGAGGTTGAGCCAAGAGGAGGTGCCTTTTAGTTGGTTATCAACCGGCGGGCGCAGATCGTTGTAATGGTTGCGCCAGGATTGTGGAAGGGGGAGGGATTCTTTGCGTTCGTATGCTTTCACCCAAATGCAGGGCATCTCAGGTTTTACTTCGCAATGACCATCCTCTCGAACTCCACCACATGGACCATTGCGTAATGTTTTTGGACATGTCATCGGACATGTCATGCCCGTGGAGTGCAGCACGCATTGCCCGCACATTTGGCAATCCCAAATTGGTTTCTTGATTCCATGTTCGAGAAACTCAACGATTGGAAGTAATTTAGACATTTAGCGCGGCGCGCTTTCGGGCGATTAACTCCTTGGCTTTGCGAACTGCTGTTGAAGCATCGGCGGCGTATCCATCTGCACCGACCGCATCCGCGTACTCCTGGGTAACCGGTGCGCCACCGACCATCACGATTACTTTGTCGCGCAGTCCAGCCTTAGTGAGTTCGTGCATATTGACTTTGAACATCGGCATCGTGGTAGTGAGAAATGCTGACATGCCCACGATGTCTGGCTTGTGTTCTTCGACCGCTGCAATGAATTTCTCTGGTGACGTCTGTACTCCAAGATCGATGACTTCGAAACCGGCGCCTTCAAGCATGATATTTACCAGGTTCTTGCCGATGTCGTGAACATCGCCCTTAACCGTTCCCATCACAAAAGTACCGATAGTCTCGGCGCCCGTTTCTGCGAGCAAGGGACGCAGGATGTCGAGTGCCCCCGACATTGCCTTGCCGGCGATTAACATTTCAGGCACAAAGAAGTCGCCGCGTTCAAAGCGCGCGCCTACTTCTTCGAGAGCGGGGATAAGTGCTTCATAGAGAATAGTTTCAGGGCCCATGCCTTCGGCAAGTCCACGTTTCGTCAACTCGAGTACGGCAGGCGCATTTCCGACCAGGGTCTCGTCGTAGAGCCCCTTGATGATTTCTTCTGCACTCATGCCGCGCCTGCCTCTCCTGGTTGTCCGATTGCCTTGATCATCATTTCCACGATTTCATTAACCGTACCGCCACTCAGTCTTGAGGTGGGACCAGATACCGAGATAGCGGCTATTACTCGATGGGCGCCATCAAAGAGTGGCAGCGCGATAGCAGTGAGGCCTTCCTCTAATTCATCAACGATGGTGGCAAAGCCTCGAGTTCTTACTTGGGCAAGTTCTGCGCTCAAAGATTCATGTGAGGTGATGGTGAAAGGGGTGCGCTTCTCAAGGCGACCCACGGGAATTTCAGTGACGCCAAAAGCCATGAAAATCTTTCCCAGGGCAGAGGCGTGATACGGCACCGGCGTACCTACCCAATTGCGTGCGCCCAACAGATAGCGACCGTCGATTTGATCGATCAGGTCTACGTACTGAGCTCCAGCAATCGCAAGATTGACCGTTTCACCACTTTCAAGTGCCAGATGTTGGAGGATAGGGCGCAATTCGGTAGCCAGCGCAGATTCTCCTTGCCCACTGCGTGCGTATCGGGTGATCACCGCCCCTGGGTGGAAGGCGCCGTCCCGGTCACGTTGAATCAACCCTTGACGTTCAAGAGCGGAAAGCAATCGCGAGGTGGTGCTCTTTGGAAGGTCGTGCGTTCTGGCCAGAGTTGCTACATGAGGTGGTCGACCACTTGCAGTGCCGCTATCAAGGATCGAGACCAACAGCGCACCAGCGCGATCGATCGCTTGTGCGCCGGTGGGTGAAGCGCTATTTGTCGCTGCGGTAAAGGAAGTAGCCGACTTGGCACTTGAGCTCGCCATCGAACCTCCCCGTGCGATACATCCGCTGGAACGTGGTGGTGGAGCCCTGCCCCGCGGGAAGTTCCACCATATGGAACCAATGTTCCACGAGTCTAGCGTATAGTCGCAGCCAGCCACCGGTCAATGGAGGAATGATGTTCGAAAATAAGATGCCCCGCTACGACATTCTCAGTCAAGAGTCGATGGCTACCTTAGATGCCGGTTGGCGAAGGATCGTTTCAGAGATAGGCATTGAGTTCATGAGCCCCTGGGCACTTGATCTCTTCCGCGAGTCCGGGCAAGAGGTCATTGGCGATAACGTGAAGTTTGACCCCGATTGGGTACTCGCCCAATTAGCGAAAGCTCCAAGCGAATTTGGTCTGCGCGCTCGTAACCCGAAGAACAATGTGCACATTGGTGGGGACTCCATGGTTTTCGGAGCCGTCTACGGCCCGCCTTTTGTTCGAGAAGGTGATGTGAGACGAGACGCTACTTTTAATGATTTTCAAAATTTTGCCAAACTTTCGCAAGTTTACGGTTCACTCGACAGCGTCGGTGGTGTGGTGTGTGAGCCTAACGACCTTGACTTAGATACTCGCCACCTTGATATGGCTTATGCGGCTGCGACACTCACGGACAAGTTCTTCATGGGCAACGTAGTGCGCGCTGAAAATGCGCAAGATTGCATTCGAGTTGCCGAAATCCTCCATGGAGGGCGTGCGGCTATTGAAGATATGCCCGCACTCATATCTCTCATCAACTGTAATTCTCCATTGCGTTGGGATGATCGCATGCTCGATTCGCTTCGCGAGTATGCACTTGCCGCCCAACCCGTAGTGGTGACTCCGTTCTTACTTATGGGCGCGATGAGTCCAGTGACCATTCCTTCAACTCTTGCTCAACAAATGGCAGAAGCATTTACTGGGATCGCGCTAGTGCAAGTGATCAGACCAGGTGCACCAGTGGTCTTTGGTTCTTTTCTCTCAAATATCGATATGCAATCAGGTTCTCCACAATTCGGCACGCCTGAATCCGGCGTAGGGCTGCTCTGCACGGGTCAGATCGCTCGCAAATACCACTTACCATTCCGCGGCGGTGGGGGATTGAACTCTGCGCAAACAGTTGACGCGCAATCTGCCTATCAAACAATGATGACGATGATGCCCACGTTCCTCTCGGGTACCAACTGGGTCATGCATACTGCCGGTTGGCTCGAAGGCGGCCTCGTCTCGTGCTACGAGAAATTCATCCTAGATATGGAAATCCTGGAGAGCCTCATGGTGCAATTCACTCCGCTCGTCTTTGACGTTGGCAGTTTGGCATTTGACGCGCACGAAGAAGTGGGTGCCGGCGGACACTTCTTAGGTGCGGCGCACACGATGGAACGTTTCCGTGATTGCTTCTATCGACCATTCCTCTCAAATAGCGATAATTACGAGAGATGGAATCGCCTCGGAGCGCGCGATACCCAAGCAAGAGCTGCTGAGATTTGGAAGAAGAAGCTCGAGGAGTACGTCTTGCCAGAGATGGATCCGCAGGTACTCGCTGAACTTGATGAGTTCATGGCGCTGCGCAAAAGTCAATTAGCCTTCTGATTCAATGACACTTTTGCGCCATTTCATCAATGGTAAGTGGCAGGAGAGCACTTCTAGGCGAGTTCGTGAAATTCGAAGTCCACACGATCAACATGTCGTGGCGGCGGCCACCGAAGGAAATCTTGCTGATGTCCTGACGGCGATTGAGGCGGCGCATACTACTTTCGAAAGCGGCATCTTCCGCTCCTGGAGTTGGGAAGATCGACAGTCACTTCTCCTTCGAATCGCGGATCTCATAGAGCGAGATGCAGATATCTATGCGAAGGCGGAGAGTGGTGACACAGCCAAACGATTGATCGAGGCTGAGTATGACATTGCAGATGTGATTTCAGTTTTTCGATTCAATGCCACCCTGAAGGAGCCAGGTCATAGTGTTGATGTAGGTCGACCAGAAATTGAGAGTCGGATCGCATATGAACCAGTGGGTGTCTGTGCGCTCATCGGACCGTGGAATTACCCCTTGCTACAAATATCCTGGAAGGTAGCGCCTGCTCTGCTTGCAGGATGTTCTTTCATCGTTAAGCCAAGTGAGCTATCGCCATCTACCGCGGTCTTACTGATGCACACACTGTCAGAGGCTGGCGTGCCTGCTGGGGTAGCTAATTTGATTCTCGGCGCAGGTAGTGAGGTGGGAACTCCACTCACAAGTGATCCGCGGGTAGATCTCATTTCCTTCACTGGTGGATTAGCCACTGGACGCGCAATCATGGCGAGCGCCGCAAGTACGGTAAAAAAAGTTGCGCTTGAACTTGGTGGAAAAAATCCAAATATTATTTTCGCTGATGCAGACATTGACGCCGCAATCGACAATGCGGTGACTGCGGGATTCTTGCATTCAGGTCAAGTCTGTTCGGCTGGAACTCGCCTCCTTGTTGAGGCTTCGATTCATGATCGAGTGGTCGATGAATTGGTACGTAGAGCCGGCGAGATCACTCTTGGTGGACCAGATAATGAGGCTGCTGAGACCGGACCACTCATCAGCGAAGGACAATTCAACAAAGTTCGTAGATATCTGGAACGAGCAGTTGCGGAAGGGGCGGTGCTTCGTATTGGAGGCAAGCGAGCTAGCGCACCGGATCTGCATGAGGGGTGGTACTTCGAGCCAACAGTGCTTGATGGCTGTTCGACAGAGATGGCCTGCGTGCAAAAGGAATCTTTCGGACCGATCATCACGGTTGAAACCTTCACCACAGAAGAAGAGGCCATTGCGCTAGGTAACGACACTATTTACGGTCTCTCAGGAGCAGTGTGGAGCGCCGATCGTGCCAAGTGCGATCGGGTAGCAGCGGCTCTGCGCCACGGCACCATCTGGATCAATGATTACGGCCCCTATCGCCCCGAGGCAGAATGGGGCGGATTTAAGGCCTCCGGGGTGGGTCGCGAGCTCGGTGAAAGCGGGGTCCACGAGTACCTTGAAGCCAAGCACCTCTGGCGCAATACTTCCCCAGGGCGTTCTGGGTGGTTTCGCGATAGCGGCCACCCGTGAGAGAAGTAGTAGCTGAGCTGTAGGGGAGAGCATGGTCGAAGAGCAGAGAAGTGCGAGCGCTAGTAGCGCATCCGATGGCCGTCCTCCTGCAGTCTCCGTGCGCGGCTTATGGAAGGTCTATGGGCCCAACCCGCTTTCAATTGTGGGCTCGCCCGATGCCACACTTTCCAGGAGTGAGTTGCGCGCCAAGACTGGGTGTACGGCTGCTGTCAGTGATGTTTCATTCGATGTAGCTCCTGGTGAAGTTTTTGTAGTGATGGGTCTATCTGGTTCTGGAAAATCTACGCTGATTCGTTGCCTTACACGTCTTGTGGAACCAACTGCTGGCGAAGTCTTTCTCGACGGTGAGGATATTTCGAAAGCTACACCCCAGCGACTGCGCGAACTTCGCCGACAACACTTTTCCATGGTCTTTCAGCATTTTGGTCTATTGCCCCACCGCAAAGTCATCGACAATATCGCCTACCCGCTTGAAATTAATGGGATGAAGAAAGCCGAACGCCATGCTCGGGCGAACGAAGTTATCGAACTTGTAGGTTTGCATGGGTATTCGCATGCCTTTCCTGAACAGCTTTCAGGAGGAATGCAGCAACGCGTCGGATTGGCTCGCGCGCTTGCCGTAGATCCACAGGTGCTCTTCCTCGATGAACCATTTAGCGCCCTGGACCCACTTATTCGTCGAGATATGCAACAAGAGGTGATTCGCCTGCATCGAGAGTTGGGTAAAACCATGGTCTTTATTACGCACGACTTATCTGAAGCGGTCAAGGTGGGAGACCGTATTGCCATTATGCGAGACGGTGCAATTGTTCAGATCGGAACTCCGGAGGAGCTAGTAGCTCTCCCGATCGATGACTACGTTGCCAACTTCGTGCGCGATATCGCGAAATCTCATGTGTTGACCTTGAAATATTTAGCTCGCCCGGCCCTGTCTGGCGAAGATATCGATGGACCTGAGCTCGCCGCGAACATGATCATTCGCGATGCCGCCGAAATTATTCTGCAGACCCACAAGCCAGTGCGGGTGAGTGAAAACGGGAAGTTTCTGGGGATCGTCTCAAGTGAGGATGTCTTGCGGCTCATTTCTGGTGTGGCATGACCCATCTGAAAAAGTCACATCTCTTGATTGGTGTCGGATTGGTCTGGATAACGTTATCCAGAATTTTTCAAGGCGATCAAACTCTAGAATTAGCAACCTCGGAAAATACATCTTTTACCTCATCGGTCGGAGATGCCGCCGCGTCGATTCGTGGCAATCGTACAAAGGGTGCGGCGTTCATCTACTTCTTTAATCCCATTCGAGCAGCGATAACTGGTTTTGTAGAAATAATTCGCTCGATTATTTCTGTACCAAGTGGGAACTCGATTATTCCAGTCATTGGCTGGTTTGGTGTTGTTGCCATTATCGCCTTCACGGTCTATGCAACAAGCCGCCTGCGCACGGCCATACTCGCCGTCGCTCTTTTGTTGGCTTGCGGTGCGCTGGGCATGTGGCAATTCACTATGGACACTCTTGCCATGACATTGGCTTCAGTCCTGTTATCCCTTCTTGTAGGTATCCCTGTGGGCATCTGGGCGGGTCGCTCTGACCGAGTGTTAAAGATCTTGACGCCATTTCTGGACTTGGCTCAGATTTTGCCAACTTTGGTCTACTTGGCTCCATTGGCACTCTTCTTTCTCATTGGGACGGCCTCTGCCACGATCGCAACGATGGTGTACAGCATCCCTATTGCAATTCGGATAACTGCTCATGCGATCAGAAATTTGAATCAATCACCGATAGAAGCTGCGATTTCAATGGGTTCCACACCGGCGCAGACGTTAACCAAAGTGCAACTTCCGATGGCAAAGCAAATGATCATTCTAGGCATTAATCAAACAGTGATGGCTGCACTTTCATTTGTGGTCATCGCCGCTTTGATCGGCGCACCAGGCCTGGGTAAGCCTGTGGTCGATGCGCTGATTATCAGGAATGTAGGTCAAGGTTTTGTCGCCGGGTTTGCGGTGGTATTTGTGGCAATTTTACTCGACCGAAGCACGAGTGCCGCGGCGAAGGCGCAGGAGAGTTTTATCCCTCTCACTTCGCAACAGATTCGAAGAGGCCGCATCAAAGTGGGTCTCTCAGGGCTGTTAGCGATTGCTTCTATCTTTGCCTCGCGATCCGTTCTTTCATTGGCGGTGTGGCCAGGATCAATCAATATTTCCCAACAAGTTGAGGATGTAACTAATCACGCCACCAAGTGGATAACTACAAATCTTTATATATTTACAGTTGGATTCAAGGACTTTATTTCCAACTGGGTACTCAACCCTCTTGAAACACTCTTGGCATTCTCACCCTGGTTTGTCACACTCTCCGCAATCGTTCTCATTGCCGCAGTAATCGGCGGTATACGAGTAGCCATGCTAGCCACCGGTTTGTTGACTCTGATCGTGCTCTCTGGCTTATGGCATGAGGCAATGATTACGTTAACTCAGACAATCGTGGCAACACTGTTAACGATGGGTATTGGGATCACGCTGGGGATCTGGGTGGGTCGCAGTTCCCGTGCGGAGAAAGTCTTACGACCTTTCTTAGACGCCGGACAGACGCTTCCCGCGTTTGTCTATTTAATCCCCATGCTCGGCCTTTTTGGGCCAACCAGGTTTACCGCAATTGCGACGGGCATCGTGTACTCGATTCCGGTAGTTGTGAAGATTGTCAGCGAAGGCATACGGTCCGTTCCCATTGCCATGATTGAGTCCGCAACCGTGGCTGGCTCAACGGTTCGCCAGATTATTACCAAGGTGCAATTGCCTGCAGCGAAGAAATCAATCCTCTTGGCAACTAATCAGGGCATGATCTTTGTGTTGGCGGTGGTCGTTATAGGTGGGTTTGTGGGCTCTGGTGGGCTGGGCTACTTAGTGATCTTGGGAGGCTCGAAACCCGAGATGCAAGGGAAAGGACTGGTGGCCGGTTTTGCCATCTTGCTCTTGGGCGTCACTATCGACCGTATCGCCCAAGCCAGCGCACGGCGTACTTAAAAAGTGAGAAAACGCCCACATAACCCCTTACTTGGGGTTGCTGCCTACATTACGCTCGCAATGGTCGCCTTAACCCTGACAAAAAGGAGAGACATGAAATTTGGCCTCAAACGTCGCATCACGGCGGCATCGATTATCACTGTGGGAGCACTCGTCCTTGCTGGATGTAGTTCGAGTGTTAACGACAGCGCGGAAAGTGCTAGCGGAGCTAGCGAGTGCGGAAGTTGGGCAATCGCAATGCACGCATGGAATGGGTACACCGCATCGGGACAAGTTGTTGCCGAAGTTGCCAAGGCAAACGGATGCACTGTCACTCAGACAACTCTCGAAGAAGCTGGCGTGACGTATGACGCCATGGAGGCTGGCTCTATCGATCTAGTCATCGAGGATTGGGGCGGCGGGCGTTGGAAAGAGTGGGCAGATCGCGGCGCTGTTGTTGAAGTGGGTGACAACGGCAATGTCGGTCTGATCGGCATGTACGTTCCACCGTGGATGGCTGCTAAGTATCCAGACATCTTGGACTCGGCAAACTTGAACAAGTATGCAGATATGTTCAAGACCTCAGACTCCGGTGACAAGGGCGCTTGGTATGAAGGCCCTCCGGGTTACACCACGATCGGTGAGAAGATGATTTCTGCTAACAAGTTGAATTTCAAAGCTATTTCAACTGGTTCAGAAGCAGCTCTCGTTGATGTGCTCACGAAAGCCGAAGCGAATAAGACTCCGGCTCTTGCGTACTTCTACACGCCAGGAACGCTCTTCATCAAGATTGCTGGTCTAGAGCAATCGCGTGTGAAGTTCCCGGCTAACGATTGGTCTGATGCTGCTAAGGCAAGCGGGCTCACTGATTACCCGGAGACGGCACTCAAGAAGCTGGCATCAAAGAAGCTCATGGATTCTGATTCAGTGTTTGCCACTATCGTTAAGAACTTTAGCTGGACAAACTCAGATCAGAATTCTGTATCAGCAGATATTGAATCTGGTATGAAGCCAGAAGAAGCTGCACAGAAGTGGATCGACGCTAATCCTGACAAGGTTAAGGCTTGGATAGGTAGCTAGATTCTGATTGTTCGATTAAGCAGCCCTGTCAGTTATCCTGGCAGGGCTGCTTATTTGAAAGACCTTGGGCGGGCAATTCATGGCGCCTGGTTGTAGCGTGGTAATTCGATAGTTCAAACCGTAGGGAGCGTGCGATGGAGACCATTCTTGATGCGATTGGGAATACCCCACTCATTAATATTGAGGGCATCTGGGTCAAGATGGAGTATCTCAATCCATCCGGTTCCATTAAGGCGCGTATCTCAAAGTTCATGATTGAACGCGCAGAGCGCGATGGCCTACTTAAGGTCGGAGACACCATTGTGGAAGCAAGTAGTGGCAACACTGGAAATGCCATGAGCATGGTTGCCGCAGTTAAAGGTTACAAAATGTTGGTAGTGATGCCTAATGGCATGAGTCCTGAACGGACGGCGATCTCGCGTGCTTTTGGTGCCGAAGTGCACACGATGGGAGATTTTCATGTTAACGATGCACTTGCTGAAGTGCGTCGCCTAGGAGAATTGCCCGGGTATTTTGCGCCTCAACAATTTGATAACGAGTGGAACGTTGATGAGAACCGCGAGTGGCTTGGCCAGGAAATTCTTCACCAATTACCGGCGGGTGTTATCCCGGATCTAGTGATCGGTGGAGTGGGTACGGGGGGCACCATCGTTGGTGTTGGGCAGGCCTTTAAGGCAGTCAATCCTCAGTGCAAGGTGGTAGCGATGGAGCCGAGCGAATCGTGCACCATCCTGTGTGGGGAAATTGGCAAGCACCTCATCGAGGGCATAGCTGATGGATTTATTCCAGGTATCATTGCTCGCCATCGCGACATTCTTGATGATGTCTGCCATATTGAATCGGATGTCTCGATCGAAGAGATGCGGCGTCTAGGCCGTGAACACGGAATCTTTGTAGGTCCTTCATCGGGTGCGCACTTGTTGGCGGCTAAGATGTTGAAAGAGAAGCACGGCGTGGAGAACGTCGTCACATTCTTCTGCGACGAAGGCGAGAAGTACATCAATGACTACTGGCTCTAACACTGGCTCTGAGTCTGGCTCTGAGTCTGGATATAGGACTGGCTATACGACTGGCTCTAGTCGAGCGGTGTTACTTGACGGCAAGGCACTTGCCGCGAAGGTAAAGGCAGATTTGGCAAAGCGGGTAGAAGTCTTACGCGCAGCTGGATTTTCTCCAGGCCTAGGCACCATGTTGATCGGTGACGACCCAGGTTCACATGCATATGTAGTGGGCAAGCATCGCGATTGTGCTGAGGTGGGCATTGCATCAATCCGCGCTGATCTTCCGGCCAACGCGACTCAAGCGGATGTGATGCGCGAAGTGGCTCGACTTAACGCAGACCCACTCTGCACTGGCTACATCATTCAACTTCCATTGCCTAAGGGTTTGGATTCCATCGCCGCTCTTGAAGCGATGGATCCGGAAAAAGATGCCGACGGTTTGCATCCGATGAATCTCGGACGTTTAGTTCTTGGGCAAGAAGCGCCACTCCCATGCACTCCACGTGGAATTGTGGAGTTGCTCCGTGCCTACGACGTGCCCATTAATGGCGCACATGTCGTGGTGGTCGGTCGAGGCGTCACGGTGGGTCGACCACTAGGGCTCCTACTCACTCGAAAGAGCGAGAATGCCACTGTCACTTTGGTGCACACGGGAACGAAGAATCCTGCGCAATACCTGCGGGAAGCAGACATCATCGTGGCGGCCGCTGGAGTGCCACACATGATCACCGCAGATTTGGTGAAATCAGGTGCCGCGGTTCTCGACGTGGGCATCACTCGCACCGAAGCAGGGCTGGTAGGCGATATACATCCAGACGTGATGGATGTAGCTGGATTCATGGCGCCCATGCCTGGAGGTGTGGGCCCCATGACGCGCGCCATGCTCATTACTAATGTGGTGGAAAGCCTTGAACGTACCCACCAACGCAGCCAGAGTGCTTGAGGCTCTCATGAGTTATGACTTCATCATTGTCGGAGGTGGCTCCGCAGGTAGCGCCTTAGCAAATCGTTTGAGCGCTGATCCCAAAAATGAAGTGTTAGTTCTTGAAGCTGGTCGTCCAGATTATTGGTGGGATGTATTCATTCATATGCCGGCAGCGCTGGCATTCCCCATCGGAAGTAAGTTTTATGACTGGAAATATGAGTCTGAACCCGAGCCCTTCATGAATAACCGCAAGATTTATCATGCTCGCGGAAAGGTCTTAGGCGGTTCGAGCAGTATCAACGGCATGATTTGGCAGCGCGGAAATCCACTTGACTACGAAAGATGGGCCGCAGATCCCGGTATGGAGAATTGGGATTATGCGCATTGCTTGCCCTACTTCAAGAAATTAGAGAATTGCCTTGCTGATCCAAAGAGCCCTTTCCATGGTGACTCTGGCCCGTTGAAGTTAGAACGTGGACCCATGAAGAGTCCACTATTTGAAGCTTTCTTCACAGCTGCCGAAGAAGCGGGCTATGCGCGTACGCCTGACGTGAACTCATTCCGCCAAGAAGGCTTTGGTCCTTTTGATCGCAATGTTTACCGCGGGCGCAGACTGAGCGCTGCTCGTGCCTACTTGTATCCAGTGAGGCACCGGAAGAACCTCACAGTAAAGACGCGTTCACAAGTCGCCAGAGTTATTTTTGAGGGTAAACGGGCGGTGGGTGTTGAAGTAATGCGTGGCAAGAAACGCGAAGTTATCGAGGGTAAAGAAATCATTCTTTGTGGGGGAGCAATTAATACTCCGCAAATCTTGCAGCTTTCCGGCATTGGTGATGCGCAATACCTCAAGAGCGTGGGAATCGAACCGGTCCACCACCTTCCCGGTGTGGGCGCAAATCTCCAAGATCATCTCGAGGTATATGTGCAGTACAAGTGCACAAAGCCAGTCTCGATGCAGCCGAATCTGAAGATGTGGAAGCGGCCATTTATTGGTGCCAATTGGCTCTTCTTTCGCAAAGGCCCGGGAGCCACAAATCATTTTGAAGGTGGTGGCTTTGCGCGCAGTAACGAAGACGTGGCATACCCCAACCTCATGTTTCACTTCCTTCCATTAGCAATTCGCTACGACGGTACGGCGCCCTCCGGGGGGCACGGATATCAAGTACATATTGGGCCGATGTATTCAGACGCCCGGGGGAGCGTGCAGGTTAAGAGCGTTGATCCGTTAGAGAAGCCAGCTCTTCGATTTAACTATCTTTCAACCGACGAAGATCGCCGGGAATGGGTTGAGGCGATTCGTGTTGCACGAAAGATTTTGAGTCAACATGCGATGGATGAATACAATGGTGGCGAAACCTCTCCCGGACCTGCCGTTTCAACCGATGAAGAGATTTTGGATTGGGTACGCAAAGATGGTGAAACGGCGCTCCATCCCTCTTGTACGGCGCGCATGGGAACTGATGCAATGTCGGTCACAGATCCAAGAAATCTTCGCATTCATGGTGTGGACGGTTTGCGCGCGGTCGATGCATCGGTCTTTCCGTACGTCACCAATGGAAATATTTACGCGCCAGTGATGATGGTTGCGGAGAAGGCAGCGGATCTCATTCTTGGAAATCCTCCGCTAGCTCCTGAATCGATTCCTTTCTATCGTCACACAAAGGTTTAGCGTGTCTGAAGAGAGTTCGTCAGTACCCAGCGCCATCGCTCGCGTATCCGCAATTCGAAGTGACCGAGGAAAGACTCTCGAGAGCGTTATCGTGGAGGAGCCATTAGAAATTCGCGTCGCGCAAGGTGAGGAAGAATCGCGGATAGCAATAACCATGCGAACTCCCGGTAATGATTTAGAACTTGCTGTCGGCTTTCTACTCAGTGAGGGCTTAATCTCCGGTAAGAATGATGTAATCAAGGCCCGGATCTGTGGAGATCATTCGCTCACTCCGAGGCAGCGAGCGAATGTGGTGATCGTGGAGGTCTCTCCCGATCTCCCGCCACCTGCACGTGTGCTTGACCGTCGATTTACTATTTCCTCTGCCTGCGGGGTCTGCGGAAGTACTTCTCTCAGTGATTTACACGAACGCGGGATTGCACGGGTCGTCGTATCGCCTCGCACCTTCGTGGAAGAAGTTGCCCTCATCGAATCCCTCAAGCCGCATCAAAGGCTCTTTACGAAAACTGGTGCACTCCATGGAGTTGCTCTGGTGGATGAGAGGGCTGTGCTGAGATTCGTTCGAGAAGATGTCGGGCGCCATAACGCAGTCGACAAAGCGATTGGTGCTGCGCTCCTGGAAGGAATTGATCCGACTGGCTGGAGCCTCTTACTCTCTGGGCGGGTGGGTTTTGAGATCGTGCAGAAGGCGGTGGTCGCGGGTATCTCCACGATTGTTGCGGTTTCGGCTCCTACTTCGCTAGCGATTGAGTTGGCTAGTGAGTTTGGAGTGCGGGTTATCGGCTTTGCACGAGAGGGGCGTGGCACGCAGTATTGCTAGTTCCAATTATGAGATAAAAATATTATGTCGTCACACACGCAAGATAAATTTTTTAGCAGCACCAGCGCTTTGGGCTCGTGGTAAGAGTATGGTCAATATTGGGAGCGTGAACTAATGAATTACGAATCACCCGATGGGACTCGAGAGGCCATTCTCGCCGCAGCCACCCACATGATGAATGAAGTTGGCCCAAGTGGCTTGCGCGTGGCTGAGGTTGCACGTGCGGCCGGCATGACTACTGGTGCGATTTATGCGCACTTTGTGGATCGACAAGATTTGATTTCAGCTGTGCGAGCCACACAGATGCGCGTAAGCCACGCAGAGATGAAAGATCACTCGAGCGATCGACTTCAGCGCATGAGTGATGCGCTCACCTCGGCTGGGCCACTCTCGACTTCAAAGAATTATCACGACTTCTTAATGCGCACCATCGTGGGCGAAGATAAAGTACCGGCATGGATTTGGGTAAAGAATGCAGTGGCTGCGGAGTTTGACGAAACTCTTTCTCATCTAATGAGAGGTATTTGGCGCGATCGTGCGGAAGAAATTAGCAAGATGCTAGAGAGTGCAAAAAGTTCAGGGAAACTTCGTGGTGATACCGATGTCTTTGCCATGAAGGAGATCGCACTTGCCTTCTACTATGGGATGGCCGTGATAACCCACACGCGAGATATCGACGAAGCGGCAGCCGAACGCATCGTTGCCAGTTGGCAAGAGATGTGGAGTACTTTCGAGAGCAAGAATTAACTATTTTAATGCTCTGGAATGGACGCTGCTTTATCCATCACTAATCGCTTATCGGCAATGTAATCCATGATCGCAAAGATCAGACCAGAAACCACAAATGTGAGATGGATGGCTATTCGGTAACGAATCTCTTGTGGTTGGAGGTCATGTGCAGCTTCTACAAAGTCCTTGAGAAGTTCGATGACTGAAATGGCAACGAGAGAACCGATCAGCTTCATCTTAAGGCCGGAGTAGTCAACTTTGCCCATCCACGAGGGACGATCTTCGGCGTTCTTAGCGACGGCGATCTTAGAAACAAAGTTCTCGTACCCGGCAAAGATCATCAGCACGATCAGATTTCCGAGGAGAGTGGTGTCCAGGAGCCCCAGAACCCCCAGCGCGACATCTTGCGAATCTGCACTCCACATAATGCTTGCAAGGCCGATGAAATCGTGTACGAAGCGGACCAGCAAGACTCCCAGGCTGAGAAGCAAGCCTAGATACATGGGTGCCATCAGCCATCGGCCTCCAAAGAGGACGCGCTCGAGAAAATTCTCCATGGGTGCGAAACGGTTCCTAGAAAGCTCTGAATTCATGGGGAAAAAGTACCCTATCTTCGATCGTTTGGCGTACTTTGAGGGAGTTTCGTCCTCCCGCGCAGGAGGTAGAATGGTGCAAAACTACATAGTGACGGAAATAAGCTTTCCGTCCCCAAGAACGGGTGACGGAAATAAGCTTTCCGTCCCCAAGAACGGGTGACGGAAATAAGCTTTCCGTCCCCTTAACTGGGGGTGAACGGTCTCGACTACGGATGTTGAGGCAGGGGAAGCGGGCCGAGGAAGCCGGGATGATCTCGTAAACCAATAACCCGTGCAAAAAAATAAGTGCCAATAAAACGGCCACTGATTTCGCCCTCGCTGCATAAGCGAGCCTTCGAAATCCGTTAGCCCAGGGTCGCTCTCGACCTGGAATCTAGCGTCGCTAGAGAGCTCTACCTGCCAGGGGTGCATCGAACCCTGTTGGGGAAATCTTTTCGATGATGAGTCCGGCGATCACTTGTACGCGTGTGGATCGGGACTGAGAAACCGCTTAGCGTAATACGCCCGTAGAAGACCTGGTTTAATGCCGAAGGACGCGGGTTCGATTCCCGCCACCTCCACTTACACGTGAGCCGCATTGTTCCACTCAGAGGAATTCTTCGTTCCTTTGAGTGGGACTTTCTGGTTTATTGGGTCTTGAGTTTCAGGCGTAGCACGATTGCGTCACAATTCCCCACTTCGCCCGGCTCCCTGTGCTTGAATTCCATTCATGATTTCACCGCGCAGGTGGAAATCGATAGGGGAGGGCTCATGTCTACTGCTCAGGTCGAGGTAGTTG
>NSHZ01000002.1 GCA_002737595.1 Actinomycetota bacterium
ATTTCAAATAGCACCGCCGCTACAGCCATGTCACGCGCTAGTTCACGATCGCGTTCTACACGCTTTCGATAATTGGAGTATTCGGCCTGGAGTCGTTGCAGATCCCCGGTGAGGACGACGAGTGGATCACTCGCCGCCTCCTCGAGAACTTCAACAACTTCAGCTGCAGACTCTTCGGTTACAGATTCTGCTGCGCTTTCGCTCATTTCTGTTCGTCAACAATCTCAGCATCGACTACATCGTCCCCATGGCCATGTGGCTCTTCAGTACCGTCTTCAGAGTCAGAGCCAGCTGCCTTCTCCGCTTCATAGAGAGAGGCGCCTAATTGTTGGCTTACATTTGAGAGCTTCTCAGTGCCAGCTTTGATCGTTTCCATGTTGCTGCCCTTGAGAGCTTCCTTCAGTGAGTTGAGTTCGCCTTCGACTTCAGCCTTCTTCTCAGCGGCTTCACCTTCAGTAAACTTATCGCCATTATCTTTGAGGAACTTCTCTGTTTGGTAGACAAGTGAATCGGCGAGGTTACGAGTCTCGGCCTCTTCGCGACGCGCCTTATCTTCTTCTGCGTGCGATTCGGCTTCCTTCATCATGCGCTCGATGTCGTCCTTGCCGAGAGCAGATCCACCAGTAATGCGCATTGATTGCTCTTTGCCCGTACCAAGATCCTTGGCAGCTACGTGCACAATGCCGTTGGCGTCGATGTCGAATGTCACTTCGATCTGTGGAATGCCACGAGGTGCAGGTGGCAAGCCGGTGAGTTCGAACATTCCGAGCTTCTTGTTGTAAGAAGCCATCTCGCGCTCGCCTTGGAAGACCTGAATCTGCACGCTTGGTTGATTGTCATCAGCGGTGGTGAAGATTTCGGAGCGCTTGGTAGGAATGGTGGTGTTGCGCTCGATGAGGCGAGTCATGATGCCGCCCTTGGTTTCAATACCAAGTGAGAGTGGCGTGACGTCGAGAAGGAGAACATCCTTCACTTCGCCCTTGAGCACACCAGCTTGTAGCGATGCACCCACGGCTACTACCTCATCGGGGTTTACGCCCTTATTTGGTTCGCGGCCACCGGTGAGAGTACGTACAAGATCAACAACTGCTGGCATACGAGTTGATCCACCGACCAAGACAATTTGATCAATCTTGCTGAGTGGAATACCGGCATCTTTGATTACTTGCTCGAAAGGCTTCTTGCAGCGCTCGAGAAGATCAGCAGTGATTTGTTGGAATTGCGCACGAGTAATTGACTCATCGAGGAAGAGTGGATTCTTCTCAGCATCGACAGTGATGTAAGGAAGGTTGATGCTGGTTGATTGTGATGAAGAGAGCTCAATCTTTGCCTTCTCTGCTGCTTCACGAACGCGTTGCATCGCCATCTTGTCTTTGGTGAGATCGATTCCATTGCTCTGTCCAAAGTTCTTTACCAAGTGCTCAACGAGTGCTTGATCCCAATCATCTCCACCGAGGTGGTTATCGCCATTGGTTGCCTTTACTTCGACAACACCATCGCCGATTTCAAGAAGTGAGACGTCGAATGTTCCACCACCGAGGTCGAAGACGAGAATGGTTTGTTCTTGATCTGCTTTATCTAGACCGTATGCAAGTGCTGCTGCAGTGGGCTCGTTGATAATGCGAAGTACGTTAAGACCGGCAATTTCGCCAGCTTCTTTCGTTGCTTGACGTTGTGAGTCGTTGAAGTATGCCGGCACTGTAATGACAGCATCGGTCACTGTTTCACCGAGGTAAGCCTCCGCATCGCGCTTTAACTTCATGAGTACGCGAGCGCTGATCTCTTGTGGGGTGTATGCCTTGTTATCGATATCAATAGTCCAGTTGGTACCGATGTGGCGCTTGACCGAACGGATCGTGCGATCGACGTTGGTGACGGCTTGGCGCTTGGCGACTTCGCCGACCAAGACTTCGCCATTCTTAGCAAAGGCCACGATCGAAGGGGTGGTTCGTGCTCCCTCCGCATTTGCGATCACTGTGGGCTCGCCGCCCTCCAGCACGCTGACGCATGAATTGGTGGTTCCGAGGTCAATACCAACCGCTCTAGCCATTCTCTTTACTCTCTTTCGCTTCTGTTCTTTCGATGGAGCTCGCGCTCCCCGAGGGGGCACCAAGCGAGTTCTCCCGCCTGGGTCTACGTCGATCTTCTCACTTGCGCCGGTTTTCGTCAAAAGATTGAGTCGAGGCGGCTCAAGTCTTATCAGATGAGAGAACCACCACTTCTACCGACTTATTCCCGCCCCCCACTCGCGGCGAGCCCTTCGGTCGGTAACCTCTATTCCCATGAGCGCACTTCTCACCGTCATCTCGCTGGCTGTCACGGTCGTTGGCCTCGCTCTCTTTGCCAAGGCGGTCCGCTCAATCCTTGCGATCGTGCGCATCGGCCAAGCTGATCCCACCCGATCAGATCGCCGCGGTGAGCGCGTCAAGACAGTGATACGCGAAGTGCTCGGACATACCCGCATGCGCAAGTGGAGCATCGGTGGAATTGCACATTGGTTTGTCATGGTGGGTTTTGGTTCGCTCGCCCTTACTTTGGTCACCGCATACGGGCAACTCTTCGCACCAGAGTTTGCAATACCTTTTCTTGGGCACTTTGCGCCTTATGAATTCTTCGTGGAATTAATATCGTGGCTCACGGGTCTTGGAATCGTCACACTTATTGGTATTCGCCAAGCGACGAGAATTTTCCGCCCAGGACGCACCTCGCGTTTCTATGGTTCAAGTTCATGGCAGGCGTATTACGTAGAAGCCACCATCCTGGCGATTGTTCTCTGCGTTATTGCACTTCGTGGTTTGGAAGGTGCGCTCGCTGGCGAAACGTCATGGAATTGGCATTACGCGCTCTCCTGGCCCGCGGTACTAGCATTTAACGGACTCAGTACTGCCGCTCTCGAATCGTTGATCGTGCTCGTAGCCGCCATCAAAATCGTGGTCTCGATGGCATGGTTTATCACCATCTCTATCAATTTGACGATGGGTGTTGCTTGGCATCGCTTCCTCGCCTTCTTCAACATCTTCTTTAAGCGCAATGCAGACGGCGCAATATCACTGGGAGCACTTCCAGTCATGCTCTCCGATGGCAAGCCGATCAACTTCGAAGATCCAGGCGATGACGACATCTTTGGTGTCGGTGCGATTGAGAACATGTCTTGGAAAGGCATTCTCGATCTTTCTACCTGCACCGAGTGTGGTCGTTGCCAATCGCAATGCCCTGCATGGAATACCGAGAAGCCACTCTCGCCGAAACTATTGATTACTGCCATGCGCGATCACGCATTTGCGAAAGCCCCATATTTGCTGGCGCTTTCCGATGATCAGAAGGCTGCCCTCACTGACGAACAACGCGCAGAGGCAGAGAAGTCTCTTATTGGAGACATCATCACTCCTGAAGTTCTCTGGTCATGCACCACGTGTGGTGCGTGTGTAAATCAATGCCCTGTTGATATCGAGCATGTAGATCACATCGTAAATATGCGTCGTCACCAAGTGCTCGTGGAATCGGATTTCCCCACCGAACTCGGTGGCACTTTCCGTAATCTTGAAAGCAAGGGCAACCCTTGGGGGATGAACTCTTCGCAACGCAACGACTGGATCACTGAACTCGACTTCGAAGTCACTGTGCTTGATGGTCCTATCGCGCCAGAAGTGGAGTATCTCTTCTGGGTGGGTTGCGCAGGCGCATACGAAGACCGTGCGAAGAAGACCACTAAGGCCGTCGCTGAACTTCTCCACCGTGCTGGCGTTACCTTCGGTGTGTTAGGTGAGGGAGAAACATGTACCGGGGATCCTGCCCGTCGCGCCGGTAATGAATTTCTCTATCAAATGCTCGCGGCACAAAATATTGAGATGCTCGGCGAAGTCTTTAAGGAACGCGAAACGAAGAAGGTTGTCGTCACCTGCCCTCACTGCTTCACTACGCTCGGTCGCGATTATGAGCAACTCGGCATGAAGCTTGAAGTTGTACACCACACGCAACTACTCAATAAGTTAGTGCGCGATAAGAAACTCATTCCAGTGGCACCGGTGCAACAACAGATCACGTATCACGATCCTTGTTACCTCGGTAGGCACAATCAGGTCTACACACCACCACGGGAATTGCTCGAAGCAAGTGGCGCCACCATTGTCGAAATGCCACGCAACTCTGAACGATCCTTTTGCTGCGGCGCCGGTGGTGCTCGCATGTGGATGGAGGAGAAAATCGGAGCGAAGATCAACCTCACTCGCGTCGAAGAAGCCCTCACAACGTCGCCTTCAGTAATTGCGGTGGCGTGTCCCTTCTGCCGCGTGATGGTTTCCGACGGTGTGGACTCCAAGAAGCAAGAGGGCGCAGCTCCGGAGAGCCTCGAAGTTCTCGATGTGGCTCAAATGCTCCTTAAATCGCTGGGATAACGGCCAGATTCTTTGGTCGCTGCCGACTCAATCATTCATTCATTTCAGGAGTAGTCTCTTTTCTATGAAGAAGTTCTGGGGTCTCCTGCTCAGCACGTTGCTGAGTCTTACTCTCGCACCACTTACTTCAGCACGCGCAGCAAGTGATCCGCATGGGCCGCGATTGATTTATGGCGCACCTCTACGTCACACGCTTACCTCGTGCGCCACTAATCCTGGTAATGCGATCGCGTGCATCGAGAGCGTCACCATGACCAGCTCAAGTGGCGCGACTCCAGTAAGTGGAAGCATCACCTCGACGCAGATCCCGGCCGATATGCGATACGCAAATTCCGAGCGCCCCATTCCCGCTCCCGATACTTCCAATGTCACTCAAGTTGAAACAGCAACCACACGAAGCCTTGCAGTTTTCAGCCCCGCGGCGTGTCACTCAGTGGGAACTATTCAAACTTTGCAACTGAAAGTTGGCGCAAACTGGATCGACTTCGCGAAGGAAAGAATCTCTTCTGCATTTACTTCAAAGGATTGTCCAGCGAATTTCAGTATCGCGGGGTTCAGAATCACAGCCGATGACTTCGCCGCGATTCTGCAGAGTGAAGGTTTTAAGAGCGCCGCCGTCTTTCCCCTCGTCGACTCTTGGATAAAATCTTCTACGACAAATCTCGAAGTGCCTCTTGATCAAGTCAGATTTAGAGTGGCAGATCCCAACGATGCGTGGCAATGGTTTAGCGAATCCAAAACAACTCTAGAGTGGAGTTCGAACAATTCCGCAACGGGTCTTACGCCCGCTGAGATTCTTTTGCTAAAAGTGCAGCAAGGGTATTACGAAGAGTGGACCTTCCTGAAGAATGGCAAAGCGGATTCCACTAACAACATCGGGGTCATCGCAGAGTTTCAGCCCTACAAGGCCACCTGGTGTTGGTCAGAGACGATATGCAATGACCGTCGTGAAGAGTTCTTACTCGCTATTCGTCCCACTACGACTCCGGGACTTTGGGAGGAGAGCCAAGCTGCTTCATTCACTATTACCTTCCGAACCCCCAAATCATTTCAGTTTGGCGAAGTAAGTGGCAGTGCACAACGCGTTGTAGTGAAGTATGGAAAAGATCTTCCGCCGGTAAACGGTCAGGCAACTCGCGAAATTATTACCACGTTCTCTCCAATCGCCACGGCGCGAGGTGGAACGCCCACAGAAATGGCGGTAAAGGCCACCATGATTACTTACAACGCGAACATTTGGATTTACGGCCAAAATAATGGAATCGTCGATGGACTAGGTGTGTGTGGGAAGATTGGAGGCGTACAAGTAGTTTCCAACGCGATGCACTCTCTGGATCCCTCGTGGAATGCAGCGACGGAATCCATTGAAGTGCGCCTTTCTACTCCGCACCTTCGCCCGGATGGATCAGTCAATGTGGGTTATCTAGAGATCCGTATGCCGCGTGAGGCTGCGATATGTATGTGGAAAGTCGATCTGGATGGCAATCTCAAAGCTTCAGTAAACATCACCTACGACGATGGGTCATCACCGAGTGTGGCCACTGTCGTAGGACAACGAATTGGAAACGATTACCTCATTGTTTCTAGTGGATTCCATTACTCCTCTCCGAAATTGGCGATCAAGCTTTCGAACTCTGCCTCGACCGATCAGACTCCGACAGCGCCAGATGCCACCCCAGCGGTGGCTCCCGCCGCTACTGCACTTGCTCCGGCTATAGCGACGCCGGCTAAAACGCCAGCTAAGACAGTGGCGAAAACTAAGACGGTCTGTGTGAAGGGCAAGACCATCAAGAACATCGCAGCAAACGCAAAGTGCCCCGTCGGCTATGCCAAGAAAGTTGTTAAGGCTTAGCCACCCGGTACACATCTTTACGATGCCCAATCTTGATGATTAAGACCGTCATCACTTTTCCATCAAAGGTGTAGAGAATTCGATAATCGCCCACACGAATTCGGTATCCCTCACGTCCACGTAACTTGAGAGCTTTGGGAGGAAGTGGGTTATCACCCAAAAGGTCGATCACGCCGACAATGCGTAATTGATCAGGCTTGGGAATGCCCACCAAATATTTTGCTGCGTGTGCAGAGATTTCAATTGCGTACTTACTCAAAGGAGTCCGAGATCCTTCTTTACTACGTCCCAAGGAATATTAAGGTCACTCTTTAAGAGGGCTGCGTCGAACTCTGTGATGTCTGCAAGTTCCTCTGCTGATTCCATGAGTTGCTCATAGAGCGAGGGGCTCATCAAGACCGCCACCGCTTCACCATGTCGGGAAATGGTGACCGGCTCGGTTTCAGCTTGCGTGACGGCGTGCGCTAATTCGGCACGAGCTTCTGAGATGGGCAGTGTGGTCATACCATTATTGTACAAAAAGCGTATCAATTTGTACAGAATAGGAGAGAATCCGTGGCTATCTCACCATCCGTTCTCAGGAAACCCCCAGAGAGCGGGTGAAGTATGAAGCCATGAGTACAAGTGAGAGGCCGAGTGAGAAATTCCGGATCCTGGTCGTCGACGATGAAACGAGCATTACTGAACTCATCGCCACCAGTCTTCGTTTCGTGGGCTACGAAGTCGCTACTGCCTTCGATGGCCGTTCCGCTCTGATAACTGCCGAAGAGTTCAAACCACACGCACTCATCCTCGATGTGATGATGCCCGATATGGATGGCTTCGAGGTCTGTCGGCAGTTACGAAATAACGGTGTTGAGGCTGGCGTTCTCTTCCTCACTGCACGCGACACGACAGAGGACAAAGTAGCCGGACTCACTGTCGGCGGCGATGACTATGTCACTAAGCCTTTTAGTCTCGAAGAATTAGTAGCTCGCATCCGCGCACTCCTCCGTCGAATCGGTGCGGCACCTTCGGAACTCGACGATGAGGTTATTTCTTTTGCAGACCTTAAATTGAACGAAGCCACACATGAGATTCATCGTGCGGGAAATCTTATTGATCTCTCACCTACGGAGTTCACATTGCTTCGCTACTTGCTTATCAACGCGGGTCGCGTGGTGAGTAAGGCACAGATTCTTGATCACGTGTGGCAGTACGACTTCCGAGGTGATGCAGGGATCGTCGAAACGTACATCTCCTACTTGCGTAAGAAGATCGATATTTATGATCCTGCGCTCATACACACCGTGAGAGGTGTGGGGTACCGTCTGAAGATGCCAAACTAAGAACATTATGGCGCTTCCTCGAATCTTCTCTCCGAAACTGTGGTCACTCCGCGGCCGCTTAGTAGCCACCTCTGTGGCGTTGACTGCTGTCGCACTCATTGTGGTCGATGTTTCTACCGCGATTGTTTTGCGCAATTACTTGGTCCATAAAGTCGATGACCAATTGCGAAGCGTTGCCGGTGGACCTGTTCTCAACTTTGATCAGTTGCGACCAGGAATGATGGATGGTGACACTGACCAGGGTCGTGGTCGACGCGTGCCGAGCACAATCACCGTAACGTTGCTCAATCCCGATGGGAGCGTCGTAGGAACTATCGGTGGTGGTGTTAATGACAAAGCTCCTTCATTTGTGGGGCTCACCACTAAAGATGTCAACCGACAAAACGGAAAGCCATGGACCTGGCATCAAGAGGGCTTCTCAGGTGATCATCGAGTTATTACTCGTCTCACAACTACGGGCGGAATCGTGGTTGTATCCATAGCGCTTACCGACGTAAATACCACGTTGGTGCGCACCGGACTCCTCCTCCTCCTCTTAGGTCTTGTGGTGCTCGGTCTCCTCTTACTCATCGGTCGCCGTGCGGTGAGTCTGGGATTACGTCCACTAGATAATGTTGAGAAGACGGCCGCGGCTATTGCTAGTGGCGATCTCTCTGCGCGACTTCCCGACGAAAGTTCTAATACCGAAGTCGGTCGACTTAACACCGCACTCAACCTCATGCTCACCCGTATTGAGGAATCATTCGAAGTGAAGAGTGCGAGCGAAGATCGTCTCCGCCGATTCGTCGCAGATGCAAGTCATGAACTGCGCACTCCACTTACAACCGTGAGAGGTTTCGCTGAACTTCATCGCCAAGGCGCAATTCAAGGAGAAGCCGCAACAACCGATGCAATAAGGCGAATCGAACGAGAATCAATTCGTATGAGTGCTCTTGTTGAAGATCTACTTATACTTGCTCGCCTTGATCAGCAGAGCGATCTGCAACTTGAGACAGTTGACTTGCGTGCTGTTGTCGATGAAGTTGTAGAGGCCGCAAAAGTTTCCTCCCTGGAACACACCATCACAGTCGATCTTCCCGTTGAAGATGTCTTAGTAAATGCAGATGCACGACGCTTAAACCAAGCGCTCTCAAATCTGATGGTAAATGCACGCATATATACTCCCACAGGCACATCTATTCATGTCACTGTTCGCAAAATTGGAGCCGATGCAGTGGTCTCGGTACACGATAAAGGCCCAGGGCTCTCAGAAGATCAAGCGGCTCGCATCTTTGAACGTTTCTACCGTGCAGATTCGTCGCGTACTCGCAGCGAAGGTCAATCAGAAGGCAGCGGCTTAGGACTCTCCATCGTAGATGCAGTCATGAAAGCACATGGTGGCAGTACAGATGTAGTCAGCAAGCTCGGTGAAGGTGCAACCTTTATTTTACGTTTGCCACTACTGGTTCTTGAGTAGACCAAGGGAATTCAATCCACTTATTGGTCTTTTTCCAAGCAAATTCAGGTTTTTCTACACTGCGTGGCTTCTCATACAAAACCGCACACTTTACTTCGGCAACGTGACCCGCACAGAACGCTTTCACTAGTGCCAGTGTGGCACCGGTATCTGCCACATCATCAGCAACAAGTACGCGAGCGCCGGTGAGATCTACTTGGTTAGGTACTGGTGGAAGAACAACAGGCATTGGTAACCGCTCATCGACGCCGGTATAGAACTCCACACTCATCGTGAAGGTGTTCTTCACACCGAGTGCGTAACCCAGCGCACCACCAATTAACAATCCACCGCGAGCGATCGAGAGAATGATGTCGGGTTGATATCCAGAATCTGCAATCTGTTGAGCAAGTTCTCGGACCGCGGTGCCGAAGTCTGCGTACTCAAGACGTTCGCGCTCGCTCATATTCCTAAATCTTTGATTGATGGAAGTTGAGGTAACTCTTGCTCGGTGTGGGGCCGCGTTGTCCTTGATAACGCGAGCCATACTTCGCCGATCCGTATGGATGCTCTGCTGGTGAAGAAAGCTTGATGAGGCAGAGCTGCCCGATCTTCATTCCTGGGAAAAGTTTGACTGGGAGATTAGCCACGTTTGAAAGTTCAAGAGTGATGTGCCCGGAGAAGCCAGGATCAATAAAGCCAGCAGTGGAGTGAGTGAGCAAACCAAGGCGACCGAGCGAAGACTTTCCTTCAAGACGTCCCGCAATGTCATCGGGAAGAGTGATCACTTCGTAAGTGCTCGCGAGTACAAATTCGCCTGGGTGGAGAATGAAGGGCTCGTCGCCCTCGGTCTCTACAGCGCGGGTGAGGTCTGGTTGCTCAACGGAAGGGTCAATGACCGAGTACTTATGGTTTTCAAAGACTCGGAAGAAGCGGTCAAGGCGTACATCAACGCTCGATGGTTGGATCATGGCCTCGGTGAAGGGTTCGACCTGCACCCGTCCGGCGGCGATCTCAGCCCGGATATCGCGGTCACTCAGTAGCACGTAGTAGACCCTACCGGTGGAGGGCTAAACTTCCACATGCGCGGGCGTAGTGAAATGGCATCACAAGAGCTTCCCAAGCTTTTAGCGCGGGTTCGATTCCCGTCGCCCGCTCCAATTTTCTCCGATGAGGGAGGGTTGTATGAAAATCACTACTGAGGACTTTCACACCGGCGGTGAACCTTTCCGTATCGTCACCGGCGGCGTTCCGGAGATACTCGGCGATACCGTCTTGGAGCGACGCGAGTATGCCACCCATAATCTTGGAGTAGATCGCGTACGCCAACTGCTCTGCCATGAACCGCGCGGGCATGCCGATATGTATGGCTGCTTTGTTATTCCACCCAATGATAGTGGCGCTGATTTTGGTGTGCTCTTCTGGCATAAGGACGGTTACTCCACCGCATGTGGTCATGGAACTATCGCACTCGGCGAGTGGGCAGTGCGCACCGGACGGGTGCGAGCTGATGACAACGGCGAGACAGATGTAGTGATCGATGTGCCCTCGGGACGTGTCACTGCTCGTGTGAAGCGTAAAGAAGGAAAAACTGTTGACGTTACCTTTAGGAATGTTCCTTCCTATGTTGTGGGTCAGAATATTGAGATTGAAACTTCACTTGGACGAGTAATGGTTGATGTGAGTTACGGCGGCGCTATGTACGTAAGTCTTGAGGCTGCTCTCGTTGGCCTCAAGGTAGATGCTGATCATTACTCCCAATTAATTGCAATAGGACGCGAAATCAAGTGGCTTCTTAACGATGCTCCGGTGGCACAACATAAGAGTGATCCGCGTTTATCTGGCATCTATGGAACCATCATCTATGAAGATCTCGGCAAGACTTCCGATGGTATTCATCAACGAAATGTGACGATCTTCGCCGATGGTGAAGTGGATCGTTCCCCTTGTGGTTCCGGTACAAGTGCACGTATCGCACTTTTAAATGCTGAAGGAAAGCTGGCAGAAGGTGATGTGCTCACTCACGACTCCATTGTGAATTCGCGTTTTCTTGGATGCATTGTCGGTACTGCGAGCGCAGATGGATACGACGCAGTGATTCCAGAAGTGAGTGGAAATGCCTATCCCACAGGTGAACACCGCTTCATCTTTGAAGAAGATGATGAAGTCGGGCTTGGATTTGTCTTTCGTTAAAGATTTTCTTGCAATCGACGATGTAACTCGCTTACTGACCTTTCGATGATGTCAAAGACTTCTTCATAATCTTTGCGCGTCCCGTAATAGGGATCTGCAAGATCTACCTCTCCATCAGCTTCGAGATCGAATTCCCGGAGGTAGTGAATCTTTGCGAGTGCATCATCATTCGGTGCCATCGCGCGCACTGCCTTCATGTGTCCTGAATCAGCCACCAGGATGAGATCGAACTCCTCAAAGAAGCGGGGGTGAAATTGTTGCGCCCGATGGTCATGCTGGTAGCCACGATCTTCCCAGGTAGCGACCGCCTCCCGGCTAGCTCCCTGCCCCACGTGCCAATTGCCAGTCCCGGAACTGCCATGTTCAACTCCGGGGAAGTAATAGCGAATCACCACCTCCATGGAGGGTGAGCGGCAGATATTGCCACTACAGACGCTCATAATCCGCGGGGAATCCGGTGCCATCACATGATGATAGGCATCCCATCGGCATATTTGAGGGATAAAAGTGAGTTTTGCCGCTTGCCAAAGAGCCCGACCTGGAGGAACATATAAGTTACCGGTGAGTAACATAGCCACTCTTTGAGGAGTTCCCATGGGCCACTACACAGCCAACCTGCGCGATATTGAATTCGTACTCTTCGACCTGCTGGGTCGAGAGAAAGTCATGGGGCAAGGCCCCTTCGCCGAGATTGATCGCCCCACCGCTATGAGCATGCTTGAAGAAGTAAAGCGCCTTGCCGAAAATGAACTCGCTGATTCATTCGTGATCGGAGATCGCGAAGGTGCGCGCTTCGATAAAGAGACCGGCAACGTCTACCTACCTGCAGAATTTAAGAAGTCATACGACGCATACGTTGAAGGTGGCTGGTGGCATGTTGATGCTCCTGCCGCACTTGGCGGAATAGTAATTCCACCATCTGTTCGTTGGGCAATTGCAGAAATGGTTCTTGGCTCTAATCCCGCAATTCACATTTATGCTTCCGGGTCTTCTTTCTCACAAGTGCTATATGAACTCGGTACGGATTACCAAAAGACTCTCGCAAAAATCATGGTCGATAAATTGTGGACTGCCACCATGTTGCTCACTGAGCCAGACGCTGGCAGCGATGTTGGCGCCGGACGTTCTAAGGCAGTGCAACAAGCAGATGGTACGTGGCATCTCACCGGAACGAAGCGCTATATTACATCTGGAGATAGCGATCTCTCAGACAACGTCATTCACTTTGTACTCGCTCGCCCAGAAGGTGCCGGACCTGGTACTAAGGGTCTTTCGCTCTTCGTCGTCCCTAAATTCCACTTCGACGATAAAACTGGAGAACTCGGTAAGCGCAACGGAATTTACGTCACGAACATCGAATCAAAAATGGGCCTCAATGTTTCATCCACTTGTGAGATATCGATGGGTGAAAAGGAACCTTGCGTCGGTTTACTCCTCGGAGACGTGCATAACGGCATCGCGCAAATGTTTAAGGTCATCGAGTTTGCTCGCATGATGGTCGGCACAAAAGCCATCTCCACTTTGAGTGCGGGATACCAACAGGCACTTGCTTACGCAAAGACTCGCGTTCAAGGCCCCGATATGACAAAGATGACTGATAAGGCAAGCCCACGTGTCACCATCATTAACCACCCAGATGTACGTCGCTCACTCATCACCCAGAAGGCTTATGCCGAAGGAATGCGCGCCCTCGTGCTCTACACCGCTAGTTTGCAAGACGACATTGTGCTCGCTGAAGCTGCCGGCGAGGATACGTCCCAGCTTGTAGCAATGAACGATCTCATGCTTCCCATCGTCAAGGGATTTGGTAGCGAGCGCGCTTGGGTGCTGCTCGGTACTGAGAGCTTGCAAACCTTCGGTGGCGCTGGTTTCACCCAAGATTGGCCCCTTGAGCAGTACGTACGCGACGCCAAGATCGACACCCTTTACGAAGGCACAACGGCCATCCAGGGTATGGACTTCTTCTTCCGCAAGATCGTGCGCGATAAAGGTCAAGCACTCGCCACCATCGCCATGCAGGTATCAGAATTTGCTAAAGCAGACAACGGGAGTGGGTTCCTATCTGTAGAGCGCAACCTCTTGAGTAAGGCACTTGAAGATGTACAAGCGATTATTGGCACTCTTGTGGGCCACGCCATGATGTCGCAGACGGAGCCAAAAGAGATCTACAAGGTGGGTCTCAACACTTCGCGACTGCTACTCGCAACTGGTGATCTCGTAACGAGTTGGTTGCTTCTTCGCCAAGCTGAAATAGCCCAAGCTAAGTTCGCAGATGCCAACGTCCGCGATAAGTCTTTCTACGAAGGAAAAATTGCGGCGGCAAAGTTCTTTGCGGCTACCTACTTGCCACCCATTGCTGCGCAACGCATCGTTGCCGAGACCACGGATAACTCAATTATGGAGATATCCGAAGCCGCTTTCTAGATCTAGGTTATGTGCGACGATCTCTTAAGACCGGAAATACCTCACGAGTCTTATCAACCGTTTCAATATCCAGATCGCAAGTAAGAACTTCCTCATCGTCCCCACCTTCGGCAAGTACTGCTCCCCATGGATCAACGATAACTGACCGACCACCAAGAACAATGTCACCTTGTATTCCAACGCCGTTACACGCAATCACAAAGCATTGATTCTCGACTGCGCGTGCACGCGTAAGTAATGACCAATGCGCAATGCGTCGTTCTGGCCAAGCTGATGGAATGAGGAAGATCTTGGAGCCAAGATCTAATAGTGCGCGATACATCTCTGGGAAACGTACGTCGTAACAGATACTCAATCCAGCACGACCCCACGGAAGATCAACTGTCACGAGATCGTTTCCTGCCGCAAGCACTGTGGTTTCGCCACCAGTAAACCCAAAGAGGTGGCGCTTTGCATATTTCCCTACTAACTCGCCAGTCGGTGAAATAACGATTGCAGTGTTACGCAATTTTCCATCGTCATCGCGAGTAACAAGTGATCCACCATGTAACCACACGTGTGCTTCTTCGGCGGCGGCTTGCAACGCACTTACTGCGAGACCATCAATGGATTCTGCGGTCTCTGGGAATGTGGGAAATGCAAAGCCACCTTGTACCCAGAGCTCAGGAAGAATCACAAAATCGGCAGCTGATTGCGCTCTCACTAATGCCGCAGCGCGATCAATGCGTTCGCTAATCGGCTCTGATAAATCGGTCCGCAATTGAATGACATGGGCTCGCATAGGTATTAGCCTGCCACCTATGTCCTCCCAGTCAGCAATTCATCCAGAAATGGAAGGCCTGCGCCTCGCCTGGCTCGAGAGTGTGGAAGCTATATCCACGCTTGGAGCCACCCTCTCTGACGAAGAGTGGGAGGCTCCAACTCCATGCCCCGGCTGGAGTCGAAAAGATCTCGTCAGCCACATTGTCGGCCTGGAGTCGAGAGTGCTCGGCGGCGAGATCCCTGATCCTGAAACGGTAGATGTCGCCAAGCCGTGGGTGAAGAATCCCTCCGCTGGTTTTATGGAAATCGATGTAGAAGTTCGTCGCGCGCGCCGCGGGCAGATTGTCTTTGGTGAGTTCATCGACATCACACACTTGCGCAACGAAGCGTGGCGGTTGGATGAGCGCACCATTGAAACCCTCATCCACTTTGATCCCTTCGGTGAGATCTCACTCGGACTACTCCTCGGACGTCGCGTGATGGACATTTGGACGCACAATCAAGATTTGCGAACATCACTTGGCATTCCCGGAGATGAACTTGGTCTCGGTGCGCAACACTCCTGGATGCTCCTGGGTGCAGGACTTCCGATGGTCTTTGGAAAACGGGGTGGGGCTAAGCCCGGTCAATCACTCTCGTTAGAAGTGCGCGATTGCTTTACATCACTCATTAAAGTTAATGACGAAGGTAAAGCTGCTTTCGTTACGACACTCAATGCACCCACGACTTCGATTTCGATAAGTGCTCATGAGTGGTACTTACTTGCAGCCGGTCGAGAAGGACGAGAGAAAGCAACTCCTGTTGTGAGTGGAGATGCAGAGTTAGCCGAACGCGTACTAACGAATTTTTCAATAACGCCTTAGTTACTCGTCGTCTCCGTTGTCTCCGTCATTATCGCTCTCATAGAGTTCACTTGGATCTTCAAGTAGTGCACCAATACGTGCCAAGAAACGTGAACCAAGTTCTCCGTCAATCATTCGGTGATCGAATGAGAGAGTGAGTTGGCAAATAGGACGGACTTTCATCTTTCCCTTGACTGTCCATGGAATTTCACGGATCTGTCCCACAGCAAGAATCGCACCTTGGCCTGGCGTAAGAATAGGAGTGCCACCATCAATTCCGAGTACACCCACATTAGTGATGGTAATAGTGCCATGTTGCATGCGGTTAGGTGGCGTACGACCTTCGCGCGCAGTGTCGACCAAACTCATTAATTCCTTCGCAAGTGTGGGTATATCCATACCATCGGCCTCGTGAATGACTGGCACAAGTAAGCCACGAGGAGTCGCCGCCGCAAATCCAATGTTGATGTAGCGACGAATAATTACTTCGTGATTAGCCTCATCCCAACTGGAATTAATCTTAGGAAATTCTTTTGTTGCCTGCAGTACAGCAGCTGCCACGATCAGCAGTGGAGAGACACGCAAGCCTTCAAACTCTTCCCAATCCTTAAGTTTCTTAACCGCTTTCAATGTTTTAGCAACATCAACCTGCAACCACACACTCACATGCGGAGCAGTAAAGGCGCTCGCGATCATGGCTTGCGCCATTTCTTTGAGTACGCCCTTTACTGGAATGCGATCCTCGCGATGCGGATCATAAGTTGTTGCAGATGGTTGTTCCATGCCGTGCAGCGCCATTGCGGCATCGAGCACATCGGAACGAGTAATATTGCCACTCTTGCGAATGCGACGAATATCAACACCGAGATCTTTAGCAAGTTTACGAACTGGTGGCTTAGCGACCACGGGACCGTCGTGCAATTCCACGACAATACTTTCACCCAACTCTTCTTGGATGCCACTTGCCGCCTTACGAGCTCGGCGAGCAGGTGTCTGACCTTCTTTCACTCCGTAACCCACAAGTACAGCAGCCTGTTTCGGTTTTCCTGTAGGAACTTCAAGATTGCGATCATCTTCTACCGGTGCTGCCGGTACTGCCGGAGCGCCGCTACTAGCAACGCCATCTTCAATCGTGATGATCACTGTCCCCACATCGACTGTCTCACCTTGATTCACATTAAGAGCAGTAACCGTTCCAGCGTAAGGCGAAGGAAGTTCCACCGCAGCTTTCGCAGTTTCAATCTCACAAATCATCTGGTTGATGGTGACCACATCACCGACGGTGACATACCACTGAAGAATTTCAGCTTCGGTTAAACCCTCGCCCACATCAGGGAGTCGGAAGTCGCGTAGCGCCATGATTCATCTCCTCTAGAAAGCGAATGCTCGGTCGATCGCATCAAGTGTGCGATCTAAGTCGGGTAGGTAGTGCTCTTCCAAACGTGCAGGTGGGTAAGGGACATTGAAGCCGCCGACCCGGAGCACGGGAGCATCGAGAGAGTAGAAGCACTCCTCGGTGATTTGGCTGGCGATTTCTGCCCCCAGGCCCAAGAAGGTGGGCGCCTCGTGCAAAATCACCACTCGGCCGGTCTTTTGGGCAGATTCAAAGACCGGGGCAAGGTCAAGGGGTGAGAGCGTTCGGAGATCCATGACTTCAACAGAACGACCCTCTTTCACGCAGACCGCCGCTACCTCAATGGCGGTACGCACGGTAGGTCCATACGAGATAAGTGTTAAGTCATTACCTTCTTGCACTGTCCGGGTCTCATGCAAACCAAGTGAAGGTGCTGCTTCATCGATTTCGGCTTTATCCCAGTAGCGACGCTTAGGTTCAAAGAAGATCACCGGATCATCAGATTGGATCGCTTGTTGCATCATCCAATAAGCATCATTTGGATTGGAACAGGTGACGACTCGAAGACCGGCCGTATGCGCAAAGTAGGTCTCGTTGCTTTCGGAGTGATGTTCAACCGCACCAATTCCGCCACCGTAAGGAATGCGAACAACTACCGGTAATTTCAAGGTGCCAAGCGAGCGTGAATGCATCTTCGCTAGCTGTGAAGTGATCTGATCAAAAGCTGGATAGACGAATCCATCAAATTGAATTTCGCAGACAGGGCGATACCCGCGGAGAGCTAAACCAATTGCAGTTCCAAGGATCCCCGACTCGGCGAGTGGTGTATCAATGATGCGATCTTCACCGAACTCGCTCTGGAGATTTTCGGTAATTCGGAAAACGCCACCAAGCTTGCCGACATCTTCGCCCATGACTAAGACCTTTGGATCTTCAGTGAGCGCTCGGCGCAACCCCATGTTGATTGCTTTTCCTAGAGTGATCACTTCATATCACCCTCTGCAAAAGATTCTAGGTAATTGATGTACGCGCTCTTCTCAGCTTCCAGAATTGGATGCGGTTCGGCATACACATGATCAAAGATGGCTTCGACGTATGGATCTTCCGCATCAATGATATCGCCACGTAATTTACTTGCCATCGCTTCGGCCTCTTTTTCAATATCTGCAAAAAAGTCCTCATTTGCAAGGCCACTTCGGGTGAGATAAGACTTTACCCGAGCGATGGGGTCTTTGAGTTTCCACTCTTCTAACTCTTGAGCTAACCGGTAACGACTCGGATCATCTGAAGTGGTGTGAGCACCCATGCGATATGTAAAGGCTTCAATGAGTGTGGGACCTTCGCCAGCGCGAGCGCGCGCAAGAGCTACCCGAGTAACTGCCAGTACCGCAAGTACGTCGTTACCGTCTACTCGGACACCAGGAAAACCAAAGCCCGCGGCGCGCTTGTACAACGCCACCTTCGTTTGACTCTCAATAGGTTGGCTAATGGCCCACTGATTGTTCTGGCAGAAGAAGACCACTGGTGAGTGATACACCGATGCAAATGTAAATGCTTCGTTCACATCGCCTTGACTGGTAGCGCCATCACCAAAGTAAGCAATAACTGCATTGTTGCTTTTATCGCGTTGAATTCCCATGGCGTAACCGGTGGCATGCAATGTTTGCGAGCCGATTACCAGCGTGTAGAGATGGAAGTCGTTATCGTGCGGATTCCAACCGCCATGATTTATGCCGCGGTACATTCCGAGAAGTTTTTCTGGTGGGACACCCTTCGCCCATGCGACACCATGTTCGCGATAGGTGGGGAATGCATAGTCGCCGGGAATCAATGCCCGGCCAGATCCCACCTGTGCGGCTTCTTGTCCGAGTGATTGTGCCCAGAGACCCAGTTCGCCTTGGCGTTGGAGAGCAGTGGCTTCTACATCGAAACGACGAACCATCACGAGATCGCGGTAGAGCGCGCGGATCTCCTCGGTTGAAATTTCAAGTGGGTACTCCGGGTCGGTGAGTAATTCACCCTCAGGAGAAAGGATTTGGACAAGTTGTAGCTCGCTCATCGGACCCCCTCCGCTTGAATCCCTGCCAGCCAGGTATGTGACCGGGCTCTAACCTACCGGGCGAGAATCCACCCTTCCCACCCGTAGGCTGGTCGGGTGCGCCATAGCCTAGAAAATGTCCCTGCCTACTTGGCAGGTAAGCCAGCAGCCACCCTTTCCGGGGTGGAGAGTTTCAAGGTCTCATCCAATGAGAACCCATACTCACCCTTACCTGAAGTGCTGGACGCCCTCTCGTTCTCCCAGATCAACCGTTATCCCGACTTCTCCAATTCGCGTTTGCGTGATCTCCTGGCAGCGAAGTACCACCTCGTGACAGATAACTTTGCCACCGGTACTGGGTCAGTGGGCGTGCTCCAACAAATCGTGCAAGCCACGTGTAACTTTGAAGATGAAATTCTCCATGCCTGGCGATCCTTCGAGGCTTATCCCATTGTTGCCGCAGTCAATGGAGCCGTGAGTGTACCCGTTTCATTGCGTGGTGATGAGAGTCATGATCTTGATGCCATGTGCGCAGCCATTTCACCGCGCACACAATTGATACTGATCTGCCAACCCAATAATCCCACTGGTGTGGCAGCCAAGAGAGATGAACTTATTCACTTCCTGGATCGCGTTCCGGCGCACATTACCGTAGTGATAGATGAGGCGTACGTAGAGTTCATCACTGATAAGCGCATCGCTGACTCACTCGATCTTTTCCGTAAGTATAAGAATGTTGCAATATTGCGAACATTCTCCAAGGCATATGGATTAGCCGGGCTTCGAGTCGGTTATGCCATTGCACATTTGGAGTTGGCGGAAGCTATCCGTAAGTGCACGCTTCCTTTTGGCGTCAGCAATATTGCTGAAGATGCTGCCATTGCGGCATTGAAATATGAAGACAAGTTAATGGTGAGAGTGGCACACATTCTTCAAGAGCGTACGCGCGTCAGTGAAGCGCTTACTACACAAGGTTGGAAGCTTTCCGATTCACAAGCTAACTTCGTATGGATGAGATTGCCTGGAAAGACTGAGCTTTTCACGCAATCAGCGGTCGAAGTGGGTCTCTCTGTTCGACCTTATGGAGAAGAAGGTGTGCGCGTCACAATTGGCGAGGATGAAGCGAACACTCGATTTATTGAATTGGCTTCCAAGTTCTTTAATGAATCAAGCCAGTTTTGAGTGACGTACGAAATTATCAACACCGCCGTGGCACAATCATGGTGGCAATTGCGGCAGTACTCTTTGCGCTGAACGGTACCGCTGCACGTTTAGTATTAGATGTCGGTCTTTCAGCCCCGCGTCTCACTCAGATTCGCAGTGCCGGCGCACTCTTCTTTATTGCAATTTATGTTCTCTTTAAGAATGCTAAGTCTTTGAGAATTACTAAGAAGGATATTCCATTCCTCGCCGTCTACGGCATCGCAGGTTTTGCCTTTGTGCAGTTCTTCTACTTTGTCGCGATTACCAAGCTGGGTGTGGGAATTGGTTTACTCTTTGAATTTACTGCGCCAGTATGGATCGTGCTCTACGTTCGTTTCTTCCGCCATGAAGCGGTGAAGAAGAGAATGTACGCGGCAATTGCCTGCACAGTTTCCGGGCTTGTGCTGATTTCACAACTCTGGTCAAGTACAAAGCTAGAACCGGTGGGCATCGCGTGTGGACTCATTGCTTCGGTCTCGCTGGCTGTTTATTTCTTACTCGGGGATAAAGGTGTTCACAAACGCGACACCCTTTCACTCGTCACGTGGGGTTTCATTTTTGCCACTATTTTCTGGGCGATCTTCCAACCCATCTGGAGCTTCCCCGCCAAGGTGCTCAACACCCACCTCGACCTCGGTGGGCCATTTGTGGGTTCCTCAGTCTCTGGCTGGTGGGTAATCCTTTACATTGTGCTCCTCGGCACTATCGCTCCCTTCCTGCTCACTATTGGAGCTCTGCGCTACACATCACCCGCTCGAGTAGGCGTGATCGGCACCATGGAGCCCCTCTTCGCGGGAGCTTTTGCTTGGTGGTGGCTAGGGGAATCGCTCTCCCTCGTTCAGATTGGCGGCGCCGTAGTAGTGCTCTGCGGCATCTTGCTCGCCGAAACCTCTCGATGAAGAACCGCTCATCCTGGTTATGGTCTTACCTCTCAGTCTCTTTTATTTGGGGATTCTCTTTCCTATTTATGAAGGTGGGGCTTGATTCTTTCTCCCCCTTCCAAGTGGCATTTCTGCGTATCGCGCTAGGCGCAGTAGTGCTCTTGATTATCGTTTTCCTTCGTAAAGTAAAGCTTCCACGTGATCGAACACTCTGGTTCCACACGTTTGTTGCCGGGTTTTTACTCAATGCCCTTCCTTGGTCGCTCTACTGCTTTGGTGAGCAACGAGTCTCCTCATCACTTGCTGGAATTTTAAATGCAGCAACGCCACTCTTTACTGTGATTATTGCTCCATTGATGATCGCTAGTGAGAAGCCAAGTGCACGACGCATCTTCGGCTTGGGGATATCTTTCATTGGTGTCATCACAGTTTTCGGAGTCTGGAGTGGGGGCATCTCGGGAGATATCACCGGAGCTCTCCTCTGCCTTGGCGCACCGCTCTGTTACGGGATCGGCTCTCCTTACGTGCGCAAATACATCTCACACAAAATGGGAATTCTTGAGCAATCGGTAATGCAACTTATATGCGCTTCACTAATCTTGGTACCTTTTGAAATCATCTTCTACAAGGCACCACACGATCTAACCATCTCACCGATTTTGGCAATTCTCGCGCTCGGGATTCTGGGGTCAGGTTTAGCTAACCTCATGATGAATATTGTTTATCGCGATGCGGGTCCTACGGTTGCATCCACTGTTACGTATGTGATTCCGATTATTTCGACTTCTGCTGGCATGCTTATTCTTAAAGAGAACGTCGCCTTCCATGAAGTGATTGGCGCTGCGGTGATTATCAGTGGATTACTCCTTACCCAGCAACGCGCCAAGAGAGCATCACAAGCACTTAGCTAATCGGTGTGGCCATATCGACGAAGCGCGAATAATGGCCTTGGAATGCCACGGTGAGAGTCTTGGTAGGGCCATTTCGGTGCTTAGCCACAATCAGATCTGCTTCGCCTTGGCGTGGGTGATCGCGGTCGTAGGCATCTTCGCGGTGAAGCAAGATCACCATGTCGGCATCCTGCTCGATCGAGCCTGATTCACGAAGGTCAGAGAGTAGTGGCTTCTTGTCAGTTCGCTGTTCTGGACCGCGGTTGAGCTGGCTGATGGCAACTACTGGAACATCTAATTCTTTAGCAAGCAATTTGAGTTGGCGAGAGAATTCAGAAACTTCTTGCTGACGACTCTCAACCTTCTTGCCACTGCTCATCAACTGCAAGTAATCGATGACAACGAGGCGTAGTTCATTGCGCTGCTTGAGACGCCGGCACTTAGCACGAATTTCCATCATGTTCATGTTTGGTGAATCATCGATAAAGAGTGGTGCGGCTGAAATTTCACCCATGCGACGAGCGAGGCGACCCCACTCTTCTTCACCCATGGTGCCAGCACGCATATGGTGAAGCGGAACGCGAGCTTCTGCCGAGAGCATGCGCATAGTGATTTCGTTCCGGCTCATTTCCAAACTAAAGATCACCGACGTTAACCCATGTTTGATGGATGCCGACCTTGCTAAATCAAGACCAAGCGTGGACTTACCAATTGCAGGACGTGCGGCAAGCACGATCATTTGTCCGCCATGCAAACCTTGAGTCAAGTCATCGAGATCAATAAAGCCAGTGGGTACCCCACTCATTTGGCCGCCGCGCGTGCCGATTGATTCGATTTCATCGAGAGTTGATTCCAAAAGATCGGCGAGCACCATGTAATCCTCTGATGCCCGACGTTCGGTAACAGCAAAAATTTCAGCTTGCGCAGTATCAACTACATCGTCGACTTCACCTTCGACTGAGTAACCGAGTTGCACAATCTTGGTACCAGCTTCGACAAGTCGGCGAAGAATAGCTCGGTCGCGAACAATGTTGGCGTAGTAACCTGCGTTCGCTGCGGTGGGGACCGATGAAATAAGTGTGTGCAAATATGGTGCGCCGCCAACTCGCGCAATCTCTCCGCGCTCCGTTAACTCGGCAGATACCGTAACTGGATCAACAGGTTCACCACTGGCGTAGAGATCAACAATGGCGTCGTAAATAGTTTCGTGCGCTGGGCGATAGAAGTCGCGAGAGCGCATAGTTTCAACAACATCAGCGATGGCATCTTTGGAGAGCATCATGCCGCCAAGTACTGATTGCTCAGCGGCGATATCTTGCGGAGGGGTGCGCTCGAATTCGCGGTCACGGGGGAGTTCAGCAATGCTCATGACTCCTCCTCTCGCCACTTCTTATCCTTATTATTCTGCCGTGAGCAGGTGACACTCCTGCGTTAGGACTGAAACGAAGAGTATGAGCGCGGCGCGGACTCTGAATCCAGGCTGTGGAGGCAACGGGGGATGACGGGCGAAAGTCCTGTGGGTAACTGGGGATAACTTGGGATAAAAGTGTGGATATCTGTGGATGAATTGTTGATAAGAATGAGCTGGAACGCTCTTTTCCCTGTTCAGCAGCGTGTTCATTCCTGGCAGACCGGGGGATAAAGAAAGATCTTTCGCGTCTCATTTATTGGACATGTGGCGAATCTAGCAGCCCGATATGTGAGCCAGAAAAAGCAAAAGGGGCGAAGGTTTCCCCTCGCCCCTTCTTACTAGTGAACTCTGGGTTTAGGCCCCAGTGTGTACATCGAGAGCAATATTGGCGATCACTTGTGGGTGAAGAGTGACCTTCACTTTGTGGGCGCCAATAGTTTTGATGTGGCCAGCAATTGCAATACGACGACGATCAAGATCCGGTCCGCCAGCTGCCTTCACAGCAAGTGCGACATCCTTCTCAGTCACTGAACCGAAGAGGCGACCACCCTCGCCCGCCTTTACAGCAAGACGAATGGCGTTCTCTTCGAGCGTCTTCTTGATCTGTTGCGCGTGATCGAGATCGTGAACTTCGCGTGACTTGCGTGCACGACGAATTCCTTCGATCTGCTTCTCTCCGCCTGCGCTCCAAGAAATTGCATCGCCACGTGGGAGGAGGAAGTTACGTGCGTAACCACTCTTCACTTCGACGATATCTCCTGGATGGCCAAGGCCCTTTACTTCGTGCGTCAGGATGATTTTCATTTCAATCCCCTATCGCGCTGTTGAAGTGTAAGGAAGAAGTGCAACCTCGCGGCTGTTCTTCACGGCTTGTGCAATATCGCGTTGGTGTTGCGTGCATGCGCCTGTAACGCGACGTGCACGGATCTTGCCGCGATCGGAAATGTACTTACGAAGAAGGCCCGTGTCCTTGTAATCAATGTACGCAACTTTGTCGCGACAGAAAGAACATGGCTTCTTCTTAAAGTTCTTCTTAAGAGCTGCGGCTTTATCGCCACCGCGGCCCTTACTATCTCTATCTCGTTCTCTTGCCATCGTGGTGCTCCATTTCTGGGTGCCCTGCCTTCGCAGGAATGGTCTGCTCTCTTTCGAGAGCGTGGATTAGGTTGATTTAAAAGGGTGGTTCTTCCATCGAACCGACTGAAGCGCCCCAGCCTGCAGGCGCTGATGAAGCCCATGGATCGTCGTTTCCGCCGCCATCGCCCCCACTGTTGCCGCCACCAGCAGGCGCTCCACCAGCACGCGAAGTCTTAGAGATCTTCGCAGTGGCGTTACGTAGTGATGGACCTACTTCATCTACTTCAATTTCATACACGGTGCGCTTTTCGCCCTCTTTAGTTTCGTAAGAGCGTTGCTTCAATCGTCCTTGAATGATTACTCGCATGCCACGTTGAAGAGATTCGGCGACATTCTCTGCTGCTTGGCGCCATACGTTGCACGACAAGAAGAGTGAGTCACCGTCTTTCCACTCATTCGTAGCTTTATCGAGGTAGCGCGGGGTCGACGCAACACGGAACTTTGCGACGGCCGCTCCCGAAGGAGTGAATCGCAATTCCGGATCGTCGACAAGATTGCCAACGATGGTGATGATGGTGTCTCCAGCAGCCATGGCTATTGACTCCCTTCACTAAAGCGCGTCAGCGCATATCTGGACGGATGACTTTGGTGCGAAGTACGGCTTCATTGAGATTAAGTTGACGATCCAACTCAATAATGGCGGCCGGTTCACAGTGCATTTCGATAACTGCGTAGATGCCATCTGGCTTCTTCGCGATTTCGAATGCCATACGGCGACGTCCCCAGATGTCTAACTTATCTACGGCGCCACCGGCGTCTTTCACAATCTTGAGGTATGTCTCAAGGCTTGGTGCCACGGTCTTCTCTTCCAACTCTGGATCGAGAATGACCATCATTTCGTAATGACGCATACCCACCTCCTTCGGACTAAGCGGCCACGGTCTCTCCGTGGCAGGAGGGTGCATCGGCCATAGGGTACCCCGCACCCCGGGAGCGTCGGAAATCGGCATCCACAGGCTGGAATCCTGCAGACGCTAGGCCTTGGCCCAGAGGTGGCCCAGAGGTGGCCCAGAGGTGGCCCAGAGGTGGCCCAGAGGTGGCTCAGATACCCTCAACCTATGGAGCGACCAACGGCGATCATTGGGGCAGCCCTTGGGGGAGACTCCTTTGATGACCTCATCGCCCAGGCAGAGGCCACTGGTGCCCAGGCCATCCAAATCTTTCTCGGTGATCCCCAATCGTGGAGCGCGCCGGCGGGTTATCCCGCGCAGGAGCTACGAACGGCCATGGAGCGGGCGGAGTTAACGCTCTATATCCACGCCCCCTACGTGATCAATGTGGCCACCAGCAATAACAAGGTGCGCATCCCCAGCCGAAAACTTCTTGGCTACACGATGAAGGTGGCCGCTGCTGCCGGAGCTGCCGGCGTGGTGGTGCACGGTGGACATGTGGTGGAAGGTGACGAGCCAGCACTCGGATACGCGAATTGGGCGAAGGCGCTCACTGAAGTGAGTGCCCTCAATCTTTCAACTCCGCTGCTTATTGAAAACACTGCGGGCGGTGAGCGCGCCATGGCCCGACACCTCAACTCAATTGCAGAGTTATGGAAAGTAATAGCTGAATTCGATACTGGATTTTGTCTTGATACCTGTCACGCCCATGCTGGTGGATTAAATATGGAGACGCTCGTCGCTGACATTATGTCGATCACTGGTCGCATAGATCTTGTGCACGCGAACGGAAGTCGAGACGAGGCCGGCTCTGGCAGAGATCGTCACGCTAACTTTGGTCAGGGTTTACTACCCGGAGAAGTGGTAGCGCGCATTCTTCATGAGAGTGGCGCACCTGCGATTATTGAAACTCCTGGAAGTAATGAAGACCAAGCTAAAGACATTTCTTTCTTGAAAAACGTATTAGCGGGTATGGTGTGAGAGTCCAACGCATCACTCGTGAAGAGCACACTCGGTTTATTAACCATCAATCAAGTGCTTCTTTCTTGCAACTCCCAGAGTGGGGGGATGTAAAGAAAGAGTGGCGCGCGGAAAGCATTGGTATCTATAAGGAAAATGAGTTGGTAGGTGCTGCACTTATTCTGTATAGATCGCTTCCAAAGATCGGTCGTTCCTTTGCTTACATTCCTGAAGGACCAACACTTTCATCTGCTACACACTTGGATTCCAAATTACTCAACGCATTGAAAAGTTATGTGAAGAGTGCCGGAGCCTTCCTACTCCGCATTGGTACCCCACTTCCACTGAGAGATTGGTCGACAGAAAAGATCAAAGATGCACTCGCGTCTACTGAAGCTACTTCTCTGATCAACATCCCATCTGACCATGAATACTCTTCAGGGATTGCTGCAGTACGCGCTCTCGAAAGTGCAGGCTGGAAAAACATTAATACCAGTGACGGATTTGGTGAGGGGCAACCGAATTTTCTCTTTCAGTTAGATCTTCTGGGTAAGGATCGCGAATCATTACTCGCTGGTTTCAATCAACTGTGGCGGCGCAACATCAAACGAGCGGAGAAAGAAGGTGTGGTTGTCCGACGAGGCACCCGCAGCGATCTCACCCTCTTTCATGTGGCGTATTTAGAGACCGCGGTGCGCGATGGTTTTATTCCTCGCCCACTCCATTACTTCGAGCGCATGTGGGATGCCCTCAATGGCACCAATGAGTATCTCTATCTCTTTCTTGCCGAGTGGCAATCAAGTGTGATCGCAAGTTCTATTGCTATCCGAGTAGGCGATCATTACTGGTATTCGTATGGGGCCTCCACAGCTTTTGGTCGAGATGCTCGTGGGAGTAATGCCGTTCAATGGGCGATGATGGAGGATGCACTCGATCGCTCGTGTGCTATTTATGACCTGCGTGGCATCACCCAGACATTGGATCCTCACGATTCCCACGTGGGGCTCATTCAATTCAAGGTGGGTACCGGGGGATATGCCCGTGAGATGATCGGTGAGTGGGAAGTGGTCATCTCGCCGGTGTTAGCAAAGGCCTTCCATCTCTACCTCCGTCTGCGTAAGTAGTGGGATGATCCAACTATGACTCTTGATCTTCACGTAGATGGTGCGCAGTGGCGTGCGCATTTGGCGAAGGTCGGCCAAGAACGAAGCAATCTTGTTCCCGTAATTAAAGGCAACGGATACGGGTTCACTAACACGTTGCTTGCCAGAGAAGCCGAACGGATGAAGGTAGCGGCCGTCGCGGTAGGAGCGATTGCCGAAATTACTATGGTCGCCGAACACTTCTCAGGCAAAATCATTCTGCTCACTCCGACGCAAGGCGCTACCGTGCCTCGAGGCACTGTACTTACCATCTCTTCACTCTCGACCCTCAAGGACTTATCTTCTGATCAGGAATTTGTTTTAGAAATTGAAACTCCCCTGCATCGCCATGGCATCGCACTCAATGAATTCGCGAGCGCGACTCCATTTATCAACGGTGCGAACTTTCTAGGTTTCTCGCTGCATTTACCGATCGCACCCATGGAGAAAATGTGGCTACACACGGTGCTTTCGATGTTGCCAAGCGATGCACATATTTGGATCTCGCATGCACATAACATCACGCGTACAGCTAAGAATTTCCCTAAAATGACATTTCATGAACGAGTAGGAACCGATTTGTGGTTGGGCCACGCAAAATCACTTCGCATGAGTGCAACAGTGATCGACAAGCATGAAGTGAGTGGTACCGCTGGTTATCGCCTTCGTAAAGTCAGCGGAACTCTGTTGGTGGCCAGTGGCGGAAGTGCACACGGTGTGGGACTCTCCGCCCCATCAAGTGACTTCTCTTTACCCGGCCGCATCAAGATAGTAGCGAAGGCTTATTTTGAATTCTTTGGAATTCTGCGCAGCCCATACTCCTGGCAGGGGAAGAGTTTGCGATTTCTGGAACCACCACACATGCAATGTTCACTTCTCTTATTTAGTGGAAAGAATGCGCCGCAGATCGGTGATCAACTCTCACTCACTTTGCGGAATACCACGACCCACTTTGATTGCATCTTGGGTCTAGATAGTTAAAGACCGGCTTCGCCCGATCCCACTGTGGCGGTTTCGCTCACATAGAACATTTTGGGAAGGACTGGTTCGGTACCAGTGATGTTTGATGGTTCAGGGAATTTTAATACTGGTTGGCCTTTCAATGCACCAATCATGTAGCGCGTCCAAATGCGCGCTGGAAATGAACCACCGGTCACTGAATTGAGTCCGCCGATACCGCGAAGGGTTTGAGTAGCGTCATCGCGATAGAAGGAGACTGCGGTGGCTAATTGTGGAGTGAAACCACTAAACCAGGCCGATGCATTCTCTTGACTAGTGCCTGTCTTGCCCGCCACTGGTCGCTTCAATTTCTTCGCTTCGAAACCTGAACCAACTTTCACTACGGCTTGTAATGCAGTGGTGAGGTCTGCCATGACATCTGCGCTAAAGACTTGTTCACCTTGGGGTTTAGCTTCAAAGAGAATTCCGCCATTGCGCCCAGAGACGGTCGAAATGAAATAAGGCTTTGCATACACACCTTGCGCGGCAAAGGTGGCGTATGCAACTGCCACATCAAGTACTCGTGGACTCGCTGATCCAAGGACGACAGAGGGTGTCGGCATCATCTGTACTGAGGTAGGTATGCCAGCTCGGCGCGCTACTTCAACAACTTTCTCCGCGCCGACTTGCAATCCAAGAGGTACGAAAACTGTGTTAACAGAACTTGCGGTTGCTTGAAGTAGCGTGATGTCTCCAAAAGATTTATCGCCGTAATTTCCTACTTCGTACGGCTTCCCATCTGCCTCATAAATTTGTGGCGAATCACCATTCCAGATGGTGTCCAAACCAATTCCAGCCTCAAGCCCAGCGATTAATGCAAATGGTTTAAAAGTGGAACCCGCCATCGTAATTCCTTGGGTGGCGTCATTGAGTTGGCGTACTAAGTAATCCTTCCCACCGTACATGGCAACAACTTCACCGGTTCCTGGGCGTACTGAAGCGAGACCAATATGTAAATCTGCTGGAGCCTTCTTTGGTGCCTGGGTATCGACCGCATCTACCGCCGCTTGTTGGGCAGCGCGCTCAAATGTGGTCTTCACCCGAAGTCCACTTACTAATAGTTGGTCTTCAGTGAAGCCAAGTTTTGCAAGTTCACTCTTGACCGTCATTAAGAGATATCCTGTAGGGCCGGCAAATTCTCCACCAGTGATGGGGTCTTTGATTGTGGGAAGCTTTACTTTGGCAGCCTTGTCTGGCGTAATCCATTTTGATTCCACCATATTTTTAATGACATAGGAAAACCGTGCGTCAAGGCGTTCTTTATTACCTTCGCTGTACTGCGGATCGTAAAAACCTGGAGAGCGTAAAACGCTTGATAACACTGCTGATTGAGCAAGTGTGAGTTGATTAACATCTCGACCAAAATATTGACGTGCTGCTGCTTCGACACCGTAGGCGCCACGGCCAAAGTAAATTGTATTGAGATAGTTTTCTAGAATCTCATCCTTAGAGAGCGTATTCTCTAATTTGATAGAGATCACCAATTCTTTAAGTTTTCTTTGTATGGTGCGCTCAGGTGTAAGAAATGCAGTCTTGGCGTACTGCTGTGTAATCGTAGAACCACCTTGCAGCGAACCCCCGCGCAAGTTGTAATACACGGCGCGTAGAATTCCAGTAGGGCTTACCGCATGATCGGTGTAAAAACTCTTATTCTCTGCGGCAAGAACTGCGCGACGTAATTCGATCGGCATTTTGGCAAGTGGAACGCTCACGCGGTTCTGCGCGCCAAGTCGGCCAATCTCGCTGCCATCGGCATATTGAATAATGGTGGCTTGCCCAGTAGTGAATTGATTGGGATCTGGAATTGACACTGTGAAATATGCGAAGGCCAACGTAGAAGCTCCCGCCAGCGCAAAGAATCCGAAGAGTAGAAGTCCCCATCGAATGATGAGTCGAAGAGGTGATGGTCTCACTTCACTCTCCTACTCGTTCTTGGTTACTCATAAGTTGGCAATCGCCTCGGGATTGCTCTTGGGATGCCATCACCCATCACATAGGAAGCGATGAGGTGGTTCCAACTGCATTTGATGCAGACCTCCACAATGTAGACCTGAAACTCGCCGACCTGCTGGCTCATCTCCTCTATCTCATCGTGGCTTTTTATCCGGCCTGAATACTGACCGAGTAAATCCCCAAAGGTGTAACGCAATTCAAAAAGGTGCTCTTTTCGACAGACTGGGCACTTCCGATCACTGACCCGACCGTGGTGTTTGGCGGCTCTGATCAAGTACGGGTCAGCATCGAGGAGTTCGCTAGAAAAGCCGCGAAAGAGTTCGCGGAGCTTGGCGCGCCGATCCAGTGCGTAATCGATGATCTCTCGGGCGCTCTCTGGGATCAGCAAGGGAGCAGGCGCGATCCGGGCAGGGGCACGAGACATGTACTAAGCGTAAGACCCAATCTGATGACTTTCCTGAGCGGGGAGGGTGAAAGGGGTGAGTTCGCCTCCATATTCGATCTTGGGGCGCTCGATCTCGAGGAGCGTAATCTTCTTCGGTTTGGCCATAATTTGCGCCCTAAAGCTCCCCGGAATAGAGTTTGGATATATCGAACCGATATAACAGATTTGACGAGATGTAGGCGGGGGACGTCAGTGGCCACGAAGAAGAAGCAAGTTCTTGAACTTGCCATCCTCGGTGCCCTCAGCAACGGCGAAGCCCACGGCTACGAACTCCGTCGCCGGGCAGTAGCTCTCCTCGGGGCGGTACGCACACTCTCCTTTGGTTCGCTCTATCCCGCACTTGTTGAGCTGACTTCTATTGGATTCTTGGAAAGCGATAGCGCGGGAGCCCTTCCTCGAGGCGCTAACCCACGTGCACGTATCGTCTATCGATTAACTGCAGACGGCAAAGAACGTCTCAGTGATTTGCTTGGACAAGCCGGTCCAAATGCCTGGGAGGACGACGCCTTCCCCCTTCGTGTTGCACTCTTTGGAGATACCGAACAAAAGGTGCGCGTTCGTATTTTGGAAGGTCGTAAACACCGTTTAGAGGAACGTTTAGAGAACCTGCGCGAATCTATGGTGCGTGGGCGTGAACGAGTAGATATATGGACGTTGGAGTTACAGAAACATAGTGAAGAGGCTGTCGAGCGCGAAGTTCGTTGGCTTTCCGAGTTAATAGAAGAGGAGAAGCCATGAGCGAAATTCGTGTGGCAATCGTTGGTGTGGGTAATTGTGCTTCCTCACTTGTACAAGGTGTGGAGTACTACAAGGATGCGAGCCCAGATCATCGCGTTCCCGGTCTCATGCACGTGATGATTGGGAAGTACCACGTCCGCGACGTTAAGTTCGTGGCAGCTTTCGATGTTGATGCAAAGAAGGTCGGTTTCGATCTTGCTGATGCAATCAGCTCAAGCCAGAACAACACCATAAAGATTGCTGACGTGGCTCCCACAGGTATTTCGGTGCTACGTGGACACACATTCGATGGTCTCGGTAAGTACTACCGTGAAATGATCGAGGAATCCGATGCGCAACCGGTCGATGTGGTAGCCACGCTCAAAGAGTCAAAAGCTGATGTCTTGGTCTGCTACCTCCCTGTTGGCTCAGAAGATGCCGCTCGCTTCTATGCGCAATGCGCTATTGACGCTGGTGTGGCGTTTGTTAATGCTCTTCCGGTCTTCATCGCAGGAACTAAAGAGTGGGCAGATAAGTTCACTGCTGCAGGTGTGCCAATCATTGGTGATGACATTAAGAGCCAGGTAGGCGCCACTATTACTCACCGTGTGCTCGCTAAACTCTTCGAAGATCGTGGAGTAATTCTTGATCGCACTCTCCAACTCAATGTTGGCGGCAATATGGACTTTATGAATATGTTGGAGCGCGATCGCTTGGAATCGAAGAAGATTTCCAAGACGCAATCCGTTACCTCACAACTCTCACATGACATAGGTAAGGGCAACGTACATATTGGACCCTCTGACTATGTCTCGTGGTTAGATGATCGCAAGTGGGCCTATGTACGCCTTGAAGGTCGTGCATTCGGAGATGTTCCACTTAACCTTGAATACAAGCTTGAAGTATGGGATTCACCCAACTCAGCAGGTGTCATCATCGACGCAATTCGTTGCGCCAAGATTGCACTTGATCGTGGGATCGGTGGACCAATCCTCTCCGCGGCTTCTTACTTTATGAAGTCTCCTCCGGTGCAGTACTCAGACAGCGAAGCTCATGATGCTGTGGAGAACTTCATCGCTGGCACGATAGAGCGCTAATTTCACACCTAAGATGGCATTTCTAACAGCGAACGGCGCGCGATTTAGAAGATTGCTTGCTGTTCGCTGGATTTCGCAGGGTATGGATGGGCTCTACCAAACTGCATTAGCCTCCTTCGTGCTCTTCTCACCTGAGAAGCAAGCCACCGCCGGATCCGCAGCGACTGCATTTGCCATCATGTTGTTGCCTTACTCTTTTCTTGGACCTTTTGTCGGCACCATCTTGGATCGCTTCTCACGTCGGCAGATCATTTTCTATGCAAATACCATCCGTGCCTGCGATCTTCTTCTTGTTGCGTTGGTAACCATGCGAGGTAAGAGTGATTTACTTCTCGTTGTTGTAGTCCTCTTCTCTTTCGGAGCTAATCGCCTTATTTTGGCTGGGTTATCTGCCGGTCTCCCCCGCGTTATTGATCGCACTAAATTAATTGAATCAAATGCCATCGCGGTGACGGGCGGATCCATTGCGATAGTCATAGGTGGCGGGCTGGGCTACGGATTACGCTCCTTACTTAGACACTTCGAATCACTCAGTGCTACAGACTCAATATTGGTCGCAGTTGCCGCACTCGGATACTTCATATCCGCCTTATGCTCGCTTCGTCTGAAACGTGATGAATTAGGACCGACCGAACATGAACTCGTACAAGCTAAATCAGTGGGAATTGTCACCGCTGGGATTCTTGACCTCAAGTCGGGATTAGCGCATTTACGTCTCCATCGCGATGCCGCACTTGGGATGGTAGCGGTGGCGATTCAACGTGGAGGTATCACGGCTCTTGTCGTCACTTGCCTCTTATTAGAACGCAATACTTTTCACGATCCGAATAACCCAGATGCCGGATTAGCAGGATTGGTACAACTTGTGTCCGCTGCTGGCCTAGGAGTTTTCGCTGGCGCGTTGATTGCTCCGTGGGCGACGCGTAAGTTCGGACGGCATCGATGGATCAGAGTGGCGCTGGTTCTTAGTGCAGCTCTTGTACCCACCTTTATTTGGGGAAGCCACATCCTTTTAGCTATCGCGGCTTTCTCGGTCGCCGGATTTGGGCAGTCAGTGAAAGTCACCTGCGATGCACTCGTACAAGAGAGCATTGCGGACGAGTTTCGTGGTCGAGTCTTCTCTGTCTACGACGTGTTGGTCAATGCTGCGATCGTCGGTGGGGCGGGATTGGCTGCACTGATTGTACCGACATCTGGGCGTTCAGTCTTACTGCCTCTGCTTGTGGTGTTTGCCTACTTAATTATGGCATTTCTGCTACGAGGGTTTAGTAAACCGTCTACTGATTCGATTGGTTCTCCAGCCACCACTTCTTGAGTTCGGCAATCGCAATCTCTCTTCCTAGCGGGCCGCGGTCAAGGCGCAACTCCATGAGATGGTTATAAGCAGCCCCTACCAATCGAGAGGGCTTTACTTCTAGAATCTCCATGATTTCGTTGCCGTTAAGATCGGGACGAATTGAAGCAAGCTCTTCTTCTTCGGCCAAGCGCGCGATACGAGCTTCGAGATCATCGTAGATAGCGGCAAGTGTGGCGGCCTTACGAACGTTACGGGTGGTGCAATCCGAGCGCGTTAACACATGTAAGTGAGTAAGAAGATGTTCCGCGTCACGTACATAACGTCTTACGGCACTATCCGTCCACTCACCACTTCCATAGCCATGGAAGCGCAAATGCAACTCCACCAACGTCGTTACATCGTTCACAATGTCGTTGCTATACCTCATTGCTTTAAGTCGAGATTTGGCTAAATGTGCACCCACCACTTCATGATGATGAAATGAGACTCCACCGCCAGGAATGAGAGCTCTAGTTTTGGGTTTGCCGATGTCATGCATGAGCGCAGCTAGTCGAATAACAAGATTGGGACCGCCTAAACGCTCTTCCAGTTCAATCGCTTGTTCTAAAACAATGAGCGAGTGCTCATAAACATCTTTATGTCGATGGTGCTCATCAATTTCCAATTGGAGTTTAGGTAATTCGGGCATCACATATTCAGCGACGCCAGTGGAGACCATCAAACTCAAACCAATACGGGGGTGATCTGACATGAGGAGTTTGTTGAACTCCTCTCTAATACGTTCTGCAGAAATAATGGATAAGCGATCCTTCATCACATCAATAGCGGTGAGCACAGCTGCATCTGGTGTTACGCCAAGTTGCGCAGCAAATCGAATTGCTCGCATGATGCGCAAGGGGTCATCAGAAAAAGATTCTTCCGGAGTACCTGGAGTAGAGAGACGTTTCTCGTTGAGGGCGGTAACACCACCAAATGGATCGACGAAACGGCTTCCTGTTTCTTCGAGAACTAATGCCATCGCATTAATCGTAAAGTCGCGCCTACGTAGATCGCCCTCTAGTGAGTCACCAAACTCAACCTGAGGCTTTCGACTCTCTGGATCGTAGAGCTCGCTGCGGTAAGTGGTGATTTCGATCTGTAAATCACCGCGCGCACCCGAAATAGTCCCGTACTCAATTCCGGTCTCCCAGATCGAGTCGCACCATCCTTGAAGCATTTTCTTGATTTCCGTAGGGCGAGCCGCCGTGGTGAAGTCCAAGTCGGTAGAGAGTCGACCCAGAATGGCATCTCGGACGCACCCTCCCACAAGAGCTAATGGGTGACCTGAGGCCGAAAAACGACTCGCTAAATCGCGGACTTCAGGCGCCAGGCGCTCGAGTTCTTGCAGCGCGAGTTGCGCGGCGGCAGTGTGTAGCGGCGAGTTCATAAGTTCAAGGGTAGGGGTAGGCAGGGTGGCTCGTTACGCTGTAGACATGACCCCCGCGCAAGAGCATGGGGCGCTTCCACCTTTTGGGCAGCCGGCACGCCCCACCCCAGCCGCCCTGGCAGGAAAGAAGCGACCTACCGCCGCTACACCTTCGCCCTCCCATGCCACGCCACGGGTAAGTAAAGAACTTCGCGAAAAACCTCGCCGGCGCAATGAAGAGATCAGTGCTGGCGGATTAGTGATAGATCCTTCTGGCGCCCTCGGACTCCTTATTGGTCGCCACGATAAACGTGGACGCACCTTATGGTCACTTCCCAAGGGACATATTGAACCTGGCGAGACACCCGGAGAAGCGGCCATTCGTGAAGTCGCTGAAGAGACTGGAATTGAGAGTGAGATCACTCGTTCTCTCGGTGTTATTGATTTCTGGTTTATGGCCGAAGGAAAGAGAATTCATAAAACGGTGCACCACTATCTCTTCCGGATGACAGGCGGAACGTTAGCTCCTCAACAGAATGAAGTTGATGAGGTCGCTTGGTTTCCACTTGTAGAATTTTCTAAGCGCCTGGCTTACTCAGACGAACGTAAACTTATAGCAAGTTTTGGCGATCTAAAGAATTTAATCTAATGAAGAGAGTCTTCCTCGCTCTCATATTCCTCATCTCTACTCAAATTAATCTGCAACCAGTGCATGCGGCGACTTCTACCATTAATTATGCGTTTGCAAATATTGCACAAGCCAGTACAAATTCGCCAGCTAGCATCAGTCTTGAGTTAACCTCACCTGATAGAGCCCAGTCATGGAATGTGCGTATCTCGCGCACTCCCAAGGTATTTAACTCTCGCAGTGAACTATTGGCATTTGAGAAGAATCCTTCAATTGCTTCTCAAGTAGTTCTTGCTAAGAGCGGTAATGAAGATTTAGAGAAGATTAATCCCTTTCGAGTACGCATAGAGATTCCTGATGCACCGCAAAAATCCTTGGAAATAAGGGGTTATCTTGCAGAGATTTCCACTATTGGTGGAAAGCCCGCGAAAGTTCCTTTCTTTCTTATCGGTAAAGGGAATCAGGGTGTAGCACCCACCCCTGTGTCGTGGATATGGCCAATACTGGATACTCCGCATAGAAATATCGAAGGTGCATTTATGGATGATGTACTCGCTACAAGTTTGCTCCCTCAAGGCCGTCTTGGTCGTATGCTCACCGCAGCTGAGGGAAGGAACTTCACGTGGTACATCGATGCTGAGTTAATTGAAAGCGTAGAAGCGATGAGTAAGGGTTACTCCTTACTTGATGGCAGTGACGGAGTTGGCCAAAGTGCAGCCATAGAATGGTTAGCACGTCTCCGTGTAGCAATTGTGGGCCGCGATGTCTATGCCGCACCTTACGGTGACCCGGATTTGGCCACCTTCATCTCACTCAAGAAACCAAATGCTCTAGCGGCATTACAAATGATCGGTGTAAACCGCTTAGCTCAATCTCTTGGAGTGAGTGTGCAGAGCGATCTCGCCTGGCCAAGCAGAGGTATCCTCTCGTCAAAATCACTCGCGTATTTGAAGAGTGCGGGTTATACAAAGTGCATCGTAAGTCGAAGGATGTCTCCAGCTCCTACGAATGAAACTGCAACGCGTACCTCTTTCGCCAACGCAGGCGGGGTCAACCTCTTCATAGGTGATGAAATTTTGTCGGGGTATTTAAAGAATATTTCTATAGAAGAGAGCAACCACTTCTATGCCCAACTTGCAATGATCACCGCAGAGCGCCCCACCACCCCGCGACCACAGGTAGTAATACCGGAGCGCATGCCGACACTCACCTATAGCCAAGCATTGGTGGCCGATCGCGAACTGCCTATCAATGAGATCTCACCCGTTATCCCGGTCGCTACCGCCACTCCTCTCTCCTCATTGACCACCCTTAAGGTGGCCCGACTGGAACCACGATCCACTTCAGTGCTACCTCGGGTAGAGAGTTTGATCGCCCAATTTGGCGCCGTCACCCTGCCCCCATACGTGAGTTCGACCGAGTCAAAGCTTCGCTCCACACTTATTTTAGGAGCTGCTTGGCGGAGTGCGCCCTTCGCTGGTTACCTCTTCTCTCAATCGACTCTCAAAATTGCTGAACGGATCAACCGGCAAGCTCGAGTGCTGCCCGGCCGCTACACGTTGACAGACCTCAGTGGGAAGGTGCCACTGACTCTCAGAAATGATGCCGCGATACCCGTTAACCTCCGGCTCGAGCTGCGTCCCACAACGCTTCGCCTGAAGCAGCCGGATGCTATTGACATTCAACTTCCTGCAAAATCACACTCCCAAGTGTCGGTGCCAATTACGGCGTACTCATCAGGTGAAGTCTTTGTAGAAGCCAGGCTCTTAGATGCCTCCAACCATCAAGTAGGCGATGTTGTTTTGCTGCAGGTTTCTATTTCCAGCATTCCACCAGCAGCAATCTTGGTGACCGAGATCGCTGGCGCTGCCCTGCTCCTTGCTGCAGCAGCGCAGGTAATTCGCAGATTGAGAAAGCGTAGATCATGAGCGAAGTGATGCGTTCATCAGCAATCATGGCGGTGGGAACCACCATCTCTCGTCTTACTGGGCTCGTCCGTAACCTCTTACTCGTCATTGCTCTCGGGACTGCAATTCTTGGTGACACTTTTCAAGTAGCTAATACCATTCCAATGATTATCTATATTCTTGTGGCGGGCGGCGCCCTTAATGCGGTCTTTGTGCCGCAACTCGTGAGAGCTATGAAGGATAGTTCTGACGGAGGAAGTGCTTTTACTTCTAAATTGGTAACGGCCACTGTAGTCATACTCGGCGGCGCTACTTTCGTCACAATTCTTGCTGCCCCGCTAATTATTCGGCTTTATGCAAGTAAATTTTCAGATCCTGGTTTTATTGACGAGTTCAACCTCACTGTCACTTTTGCACGTTACTGTTTGCCGCAGATTTTCTTTCTCGGTCTCTTCACTGTCCTTGGCCAGATCGCCAACGCTCGTGGGAGTTTCGGTCCAATGATGTGGGCGCCGATCGCTAATAACCTCGTTGTAATAATGGTTTTAGGTGTCTTTATTGCTATCGCACCTTCCGCGAGCGCCGATTCTCTTACCACGGGGGAGCAGGCATTACTCGGTGTTGGAACTTCATTCGGTGCGCTTATTCAAGCTTTACTACTTCTTCCGGTATTGGCACGGTCGGGAGTGAAATTGCGTCTCAACTTCCATTGGCGGGAGTTGCGCAAATCTGCCGGTCTGGCTACGTGGACTCTTATTTTTGTGCTTTTTAATCAATTGGGTTTTATAGTGATCGTAAACTTGGCTACTGCAGTCTCGGTTCGAGCAACACAAGCTGGGATTACTGATGGAGTCGGATTTACTCCCTACCAAAATGCCTATCTCATATTTATGTTGCCTCATTCAATTATTGCGGTCTCATTTGTGACGGCACTTTTACCAAGAATTTCAAGAGCGGCGGCGGCTGGTAAAGGGGAGAGTGTCAAACGTGATCTAGTGAGTCACCTCGGAATTGTGGGCGCGTTTACGGTTCCCGCAGGGATGGCTTTTCTCTTCTTAGGCCAGCCCATCGCACACTTACTTTATCTTGGCGCTGATAGATCAAGCGCATATCAAATAGGATCGGTGCTAACTGGATTCTCGTTGGGAATTATTCCGTTCTCTGCTTCATATCTCTTGCTTCGCGGCTTCTATGCTTATGAGGACACCAAAACACCAGCTTTCATCACGCTCATTATGAATCTCGTGATGTGCATAGGTGCCTTCATCGCTTATCACTTACTCCCTCTTCGTTGGATCACTGTTGGCATCGCAGTAGCTTTTGGAATCGGGTATGTAGCAAGCACCTTTATGGCCTCAAGAATTCTTCGCAAAAGGATCGGTGCTCTAGAGGGTGTGTTGTGGACGTATGCAAAATTATTCCTTCTCGCTCTTATTGCCTTTCTCCCCTCTTTGATCATTCACCACTTGATCTCTACCGCAAACGAAAGCCTCTCAGCAGTCATTGAGTTACTGCTTTCCGGAAGCGTCGGGCTCTCCATCTATCTCTGGTTGGGCGGGCTGATGAAAATTGAAGCTCTCATGCAAATTCGTCAGCCACTTGCGAAGGGTTGGAAACGCCTCACCGGAGCGCGTGGCCAAAGCGGGAATCAATAACGCCTAGGATTAGTTTCATATTCATCGATGGAAGGTAAGAGATGGCTCTGGCTCATGGAACGCGCGAAAATCCTGCTGAAGTAGTAATCGTGGGCTCCGGCCCCGCCGGTTACACCGCCGCGATCTACTCAGCGCGCGCTCAACTCGAGCCGATTCTCTATCAAGGCTCCGTCACCGCAGGTGGCGCCTTGATGAACACCACTGAAGTAGAGAATTTTCCCGGATTCCCCAGCGGAATTATGGGTCCTGAGTTGATGGATTCCATGCGCGATCAGGCCGAGCGCTTCGGGACAAAGATGATCACTGATGACATCACTGAGATGGAATTAGCAGGCAGCATCAAACGTCTCGTTGATGGTTCAGGCAATGAAGTCTTTGCTAAGAGTGTCATCTTGGCGATGGGTTCGGCCTATCGCGAATTAGGACTTCCCGATGAGAAGCGACTCTCCGGCCATGGCGTCTCATGGTGTGCCACGTGTGATGGATTCTTCTTCCGCGACCAAGATATAGCCGTCGTGGGCGGCGGAGACTCAGCTGTGGAAGAAGCTACCTTCCTTACCCGATTTGCTTCCTCAGTCACCATGATTCATCGCCGTGACTCGCTACGGGCTTCGAAAATCATGGCTCAACGCGCACACAGCAATCCTAAGATTAAGTTTGCCTGGAATAGTGAAGTAAGTGAGATTCATGGCGAAACGAAGGTAAGTGCTGTCACGCTACGGAATGTAAATGATGGATCTACCAGCACTCTCCCCATTACTGGGCTCTTTGTAGCTATTGGTCACGATCCACGGAATGAATTAGTGAAAAACCAGATAACCCTTGATGGTGAGGGTTACGTATTAGTTGATGAAGGAAGTACCCGTACCAATCTCCCAGGAGTATTTGCTTGTGGGGACCTAGTGGACCACATCTATCGACAAGCGATTACAGCGGCCGGTTCGGGATGTCAGGCCGCTCTCGATGCAGAACGTTTTCTTTCCGATTCACACTAAGATCTACAGATAACGAAGGGATAAATAATGGGCGCTATGACTGCAGTAACAACAGCTACCTTTGATGCCGAGGTACTTAAGAGCAATCTGCCAGTCCTGGTAGATTTTTGGGCAGAGTGGTGCGGACCGTGCCGCGCTGTAGCTCCGATTCTGGAAGAGATTTCAAAAGAACATGGCGCAAAGCTCAAGATCGTTAAGCTTAATATCGACGAAAACTCAGAGCTCGCCATTAAATATGGCATTACTTCTATTCCGGCTTTAAATATTTTCGTTAATGGTGAGGTTGTGAAGAGCATTGTCGGAGCTAAGCCAAAGCCCATGCTTCTGAAAGATCTCGAAGCTTTTATCTAAAGAGACATCGATCTTAGATATCTCATGATATTAAAACGTGGATCACGGGGAGTTGAGGTTGTTGAGCTCCGTGACACTTTGGTCCGTTTAGGGCTACTAGAGAGTATTAATTCTGCAGCGGAGCAAGACCTTTTTGACGAAGAAGTTGAAGTTGCGGTGCGCGCTTTTCAACAAGGGCGCGGGTTAACTTCTGATGGCATGGTGGGCACGCATACTTTTCGCGCGCTTGATGAAGCTCGATGGAGATTAGGCGATCGTGTCATCCGAATAAGCACTCCAATGATGCGTGGTGACGATATCGCGCTTCTACAAACTCGGCTGATGGAGATGGGTTTTGATTTGGGTCGGATCGATGGCATTTTCGGCCCGCGCAGTGCACAAGCTCTCGCAGCGTTTCAGAAATCATCAGGATTAAATGGTGATGGTTCATGTGGTCCAGATACACTGCTTGCTCTTCGTCGCCTTCAACGTACCGTCACTGGCGGTCTCGCACACGGTTTAAGAGAGGCAGATGCGATACGTCGACAGGGACCGGCGCTCTCTGGAAAACGCATTGTTATTGATCCAGGTCATGGTGGTGATGATTTTGGCGTGAGTGCCTTCGATCTCAATGAGTCCGAGATTGTGCTTGATGTGGCCTCGCGCATTGAAGGCAGACTCGGAGCCCTCGGTGTCGCTGTTTACCTGACCCGCGGCTCGCAAAGTTCGCCTATTGATGATGGGAAGAGAGCCGAGTTTGCCAATCAGAGCGGCGCAGATCTCTTCCTCTCCCTCCACCTGGATGCAAATCTGGCACCGGATGCCCGTGGGGTAGCCACTTACTATTACGGCAATGATGCCCACGGCGCACACTCTGTGGTGGGCCAACGTCTGGCTTCACTCATCCAACGAGAGGTCTGCGCCCGAACAGATCTCCTTGATTGCCGAGTACACGCAAAGACGTGGGAGCTACTCCGAAATACCAGAATGCCGGCAGTGCGCGTCGAACTTGGTTATCTCACAAATCCTGGTGATGCGGCCAGACTTCGGGATGGAAATTTTCGTGAGGTCTTAGCTGAGTCCCTGGCGATCGCAATTCAACGTCTCTACTTGCCTGACGATGGCGAAGGTGAGACTGGAGTACTTCGCTTGAGCGATTTGCGTGAGAAGATATAAGTATGACCACTGGATCGCGCCTCGACTCTTTCGTAGCGCGTTATGCAGAGCGGACCAAAAGCATGACTGCCAGCGAGATCCGGGCACTCTTTGCGGTGGCCTCCAGACCTGAAGTGGTCTCTCTCGCCGGCGGCATGCCAAACCTCACTGCGCTGCCAATGGATGTGGTCTCTCAAATTGTCGCAGACGTGATTAATGAAAATGGTCAGGTTGCTTTGCAGTACGGCAGTGGACAGGGTGATCCAGTCTTACGTGAGCAAATCACTGAGATCATGAAACTTGAGGGGATTGATTCCCATCCTGATGACGTCGTCGTTACTACTGGTTCACAGCAGGCTCTCGATCTAGTTGCTCGCATTTTTCTTGACCCAGGTGATGTGGTTCTTGCTGAGGCACCTTCCTATGTAGGAGCTCTCGGAACTTTCCGGCAATATCAAGCGCGCATCGTCCATGTTGAGATGGATGATGACGGTTTGATCCCAGAGAGATTGCGTGAAGCCATAGCTCACACACGCGCGCAGGGCGGAAAGATTAAATTCCTCTACACAATTCCAAATTTTCACAATCCGGCTGGAGTATCGCTTTCATTAGAACGACGCCAAGAGGTACTTCAGATTGCGCGCAATGCAGACATTCTTATTATTGAAGATAATCCTTACGGGCTTCTTGGTTTTGATACTGAACCCACTCGTGCAATGCGAGCAGATGATCCAGACAATGTCGTTTATTTAGGCTCTTTTTCAAAGACATTTGCACCAGGCTTACGTGTGGGTTGGGCTGCTGCGCCACACGCAGTTCGTGAAAAGCTTGTATTGGCTAGCGAGTCTTCAATTCTCTGCCCGTCAAATTTTGCACAAATGGCTATTTCCCGGTATTTCGCAACTCAACCGTGGCAAGATCAAATCAAATCTTTTCAAGGCCTTTATCAAGAACGCCGTGATGCCATGTTGGAAACTCTCGAACAACTCTTTCCGGCAACTGCTACGTGGACTAAACCGGGTGGCGGTTTCTATGTATGGGTAACACTTCCGGAAGGCATTGATACAAAGGCTATGTTGCCGCGTGCTGTTACCTCACGTGTTGCCTATGTTCCAGGAACTGCTTTCTTTGCCGATGGTTTCGGTTCATGGTCAATGCGTCTCTCTTACTGTTACCCATCACCTGATCGAATTCGTGAAGGTGTGCGGCGTCTTGCGGGAGTCATTGAAGAAGAGATGGAGTTGCGTGCCACTTTCGGAAGTGCGGCTATTCCATTGAGTGAACGTTCTCAAAGAATCCTGCCACCTAGTGAATTGATATGAGTGAGATGCGGCTATCCCGCGTGCTCGTGCTCTCTGGGGGCCTCTCCCATGAGCGGGATGTCTCCATCCGCTCTGGTCGTCGGGTAGCAGAGGCTCTTCGCTCGCAGGGCATAGAGGTCAGTGAGGTTGACTCGGATAGTTCACTCCTTCCTACCCTTTCAACCCTTGAATCTGGGAGTGTCATCTTCCCTACGCTCCACGGGGCAGCGGGTGAAGATGGCGCCATTCGAGACATCTTCGAGATGCTCGACCTCCCCTATGTCGGATCTAGTGCTGATGCCTGCAGGAGATCCTTCGACAAGCCGGTTGCAAAGGGAATCGTGGAAGCTGTTGGAATTCGAGTACCTGCCTCCAGGGTCTTGCCGCACTCCACCTTCCGTGAACTCGGAGCGCAATACTTACTTCCGTTGATTGAGAAATCTGTTGGCTTACCGCTAATGGTCAAGCCCGCTAAAGGCGGATCAGCATTAGGTGCGAGTGTGGTTCGTAGCACTGCTGAGCTTCCCGAGGCCATGATCTCTGCCTTCTCTTACGGCAACGACGTAGTCATTGAACCTTTCATTGCCGGACGAGAAATTGCCGTCTCTGTCATAGAAGAGAGTGACGGAACTCTTACAGCACTTCCCGTTGTGGAAATTGTGGCTGATTCAGGTTTCTACTCCTATGACGCCAGATATACCGCTGGGTTAACTGAATTCTTTGTGCCAGCAAACATAGATTCGGCGTTGAGTGCCAGAGCTGCCGACGTTGCTAAGAAGGTTCATTCGGTTCTTGGGCTTCGTGATCTTTCGCGTTCCGATCTCATCATAGATAACAATGGTGAGGTCTGGTTCCTAGAAGTTAATGTGGCCCCTGGTATGACAGAGACATCGTTATTACCGCAATCTGTAGCAGCCACTGGCCGAGATATCGGGATGCTATATAAGGAATTAGCAGAACGCGCTCTGCTTCGTAAGTACGCTACTTCTCAATAACCTCAAGGATTCTTTCGAGATCGTCTACAGATGCAAACTCAATCGAAATCTTTCCTTTGCTGCGACCTAATTCAATTTTTACACGAGTATCTAATTGGTCAGAGAGTCGGCTAGAAATTTCTGCTAATCGAGGAGAGGTAGGACGAGCATGTTTTGTGCGAGTCTTTTTCTCATCTTCTAATCCGCCCATTGCGACAATTTCTTCAACTGCGCGCACACTCAAACCTTCGGCGACAATCTTGGTCGCTAATCTCTCGATCTCTTCGGAGCTCGAAAGTGAAAGGAGTGCTCGTGCGTGACCCGCGGAGAGCACACCTGCAGCTACTCGCTTCGCAACTGAAGGTGGCAACTTTAATAAACGCAAAGTGTTAGAAATTTGTGGGCGTGAGCGTCCAACTCGCGCAGCTAGTTCCTCTTGTGTGCAACCAAAATCTTTAAGTAATTGTTCATAAGCTGCCGCTTCTTCTAAAGGATTAAGTTGCGCGCGATGTAAGTTCTCCAGCAGCGCATCTCTGAGTAAGTCATCATCTTCACTCTCTTTCACAATGACAGTAATCTCTGAAAGGCCAGCTTCTTTACTTGCCCGGAGCCGGCGCTCACCCATAATTAATTCATATTTACCGTGAGCAAGGGCGCGCACCACTGGCGGTTGTAAGAGGCCAACTTCTTTAATTGAAGCAGCAAGTTCGGTAAGTGCTTCTGGTTCAAAGATCTGTCTCGGCTGACGAGGATTTGCCGAGATGCTCGTGATGGGAACGGTAACTAGACGGAGTAAACCCTCAAGCGAAGATTGAGAGTTATCCACAGGCGTTCTGGGCGTTGTGGATACCTCGTTGACCGGCAGTTTTGACTCTTTTAAGGAAGAGTTCTCCACCGGTGAAGAGTGCGGGATAAGTGCTCCGAGGCCACGGCCGAGGCCGCCTTTCTTTCCACTCATGAATGGCTACTTCCTTTGATATCGATGGCACGTTCGGCTATCTCTCTGGCGGCCGCAAGGTAGGCCACCGCGCCAGGTGAGAGTGGATCGTAAGTCATGACGGTTTGGCCATAAGAAGGGGCTTCTGAAAGTCGCACGCTTCGGGGGATGGCTGAGGTGAGTACCTCGGCTGGAAAGTGCTCCCGCACGTTATCGGCCACATCATTTGCCAGCCGGGTACGCCCATCAAACATCGTAAGCAAGATGGTGGAGAGGTTGAGGCCCGGATTGAGGTGTTCGGTGACTAGTCGAACAGTGCCGAGCAATTGTGTGAGGCCCTCGAGCGCGTAATACTCACATTGAATAGGGATAAGGAGCTCTTCGGCAGCCACCAGAGCATTAAGTGTGAGCAGACCAAGGCTGGGCGGGCAATCAATAAGCACATAATCGACTCGATTCCCGGCAGCTTCCCGGAGCGCCAAATAGCTCTCTAAGAGGCGGCGAAGTCGGTTTTCTCGGGCCACCATTGGGACTAATTGAATCTCCGCGCCCGCGAGGTCGAGGGTGGCGGGCGCGCACTCCAACCCCTCAAATCCAGGTACTTTGACGACCACGTCGGCGAGTGGCCTCGATTCCACCAAGACTTCAAACATCCCTGGAATGGCCTCGTCGTGGTGCTCCACACTCAGCGCAGTAGAGGCATTTCCTTGTGGATCAAGGTCGATTACTAAGACTTTAAGGCCGCCCATAGCGAGGGCAGCGGCAATATTGACCGATGTAGTGGTCTTACCGACTCCACCTTTTTGATTAGCTACCGTGAAGATGCGGGTAGCTGGCGGGGCAGGCATCCGCTCCTTGAGGCGACGGATTCCAATGACGCTCCGTGTTTCACGTGAAACGCTCACTTGGCCCCCTTTCGCACGATCAGAATCTTGCCACTCTCAATTCCCTCAAGATAGGGCTCTTCGATATCGACCGTAACGGGCTTGAGCTCGGAGATCACTTTCTCCGCCTGTCGCACCTCGTCTTCGACGCTGCTTCCTTTGAGTGCAACTAATGAGCCGCCGGAAGCGATGAGCGGCCAGACCTGAGTGAGTAGTTTCGGAGTAGCAGAGAGCGCCCGAGCGGTGACGACTTGATAAGTCCCCTTCGCCTCTTCGGCCCGTCCTCGAATAATAGTGATCGAAAGCCCCAGCTCGCTCTTTACTTCTTCCAGGAAATCCACCCGGCGTTGAAGTGGCTCCAAAAGAGTGACTTTTAAGTCTGGGCGGGCTAGCGCCAAGGGGATTCCTGGCAGCCCTGCCCCACTACCAATATCAATAACTGTGGCGTTTTCCGGCAGAAATGGGAGGAGGAGGAGCGAGTTCAGGATATGCCGGCTCCACATCCTTGGCGCTTCTCGCGGCCCCATCAAACCGCGTTCAATTCCCGCTGTGAGGAGTAGCTCGGCATAGCGGTGAATCTCTCTACCACGCTTGGGGAAGTATTGGGTGACCACCCCTTCGGGGGGTGTTTCACGTGAAACGTTAGGCAGGAAGAATCACGACCCGGCGGTTGGGCTCCTCACCCTCAGACTCACTAGTGAGTTCTGACTCCGCCACCGTGTCATGCACGATCTTCCGTTCAAATGCGTTCATGCTTGCCATCTTGACGGATGTCCCAGTGCTCTTCACCTCTTCGATCGCGCGCAGCGCGCTTTCGGCAATCTCTGCGCGGCGTTGCACCCGGTAACCCTCAATATCGAGCATGAGGCGACTGCGCTCATCGGTCACTGTCTGCACAGCTAACCTGGTGAGCTCTTGGAGCGCATCCAGTACCTCGCCGTTGCGACCTACAAGAGTGCCTAAATTACCGCCTGCGATAGCTACCGCTGCCCGACCATTCTCCACATCCATATCGATATCGCCATCGAGGTCTGCAATGTCAAGTAGCGCCTCGAGGTAATCCGCGGCGATCTCACCCTCTTCTTCTAATCGGGTTAATAGCGGCTTCTTCTCGTCTGATTTCTCAATAACTGCATCTGTGGTGGTCTCACTCATGAGCGCTCCTTAGTTTGATGTAAAATCAGGGTTAATAACCCGTTATGATCTACTTTATATAGGTATGGGTTATTTCTTTCTCTTCGGTTTTTTCGGTTTCTTCGGTTGTGCTCGTTGCCCGGTGATCTCTTCAGGAGAACTCTCTTCAGGAGAACTCTCTTCAGGAGAACTCTCTTCGGAGCTCTCGATTTCGCTCTGCCGCACTCCCTTTTTACGAGCTTTTCGCTCTTCCCATTCTTCATACGATGGTGAGCCTGGGGTGGGGTTGTTGCGAATGACATAGAACTGTTGACCCATCGTCCATAAGTTGGTGGTGAGCCAATAAAGCAAAACTCCCACTGGAAAATTAACTCCAGAGACAGCAAAAATAATGGGGAACACGTAAAGCAAAATCTTTTGTTGTTGCACCATGGGATTGTTTTCCAGTGATGCGGCCGGCATACCCTTCATCATGAGTTGACGTTGGGTCGTGAAAGTGGTGGCCGACATCAGGATAATTAAAATTACCGTAACGATCTTGACTGTTACGGTTGATGTTGAACTCGTTGCCGGGTGCATAAAAGACTCGGAGAGCTTGGCACCAAAGAAACCAGCGTTCGCTGCATCGCAGACTTCTTCGCGAGAAAATACTCCAGCGTTGACGCGATTGGCAGCTGTCACTGCACATTTGCCGTACTTATCGAGACTTCCTGAAATGCTATTTAGAACTCTAAAGAGTGCAAAGAAGATGGGTGCTTGAGCCAGGATTGGTATACAGGAAGCTAGTGGGTTGGTGTTGTGCTCTTTGTAGAGCTTCATCAACTCTTCGGATTGCTTTTGGCGATCATCCTTATACTTCTTTTGAAGCTCTTTCATCTTTGGCTGCAGCACTTGCAACGCACGCTGACTCTTAATCTGCTTGACGAAAAGCGGAATAAGAATAATACGAATAGTGATTACAAGACCCACGATTGAGAGCGACCATGAGAGACCAGCGTTTAGACCTAAGCCACTAAATAGTGAGTGGAAAGCCCGCATAATGAAGGAAACTGCGATGTAAAGCGGGTTAAGAACGGAGTCCATGGGCACCTTCTCTCATTAATGTACTTTCTTGCTTTTTCGTTGAGGACACATAATCCACGCCACCTGAGCTCCATGGGTTGCAACGAAGTAAACGCCAGAGAGCCATACCCGCTCCACGCATACCGTAAGTAGAAATAGCGGTGATGGCATAAGAGGAACATGATGGATAGTACTTACAACGGGGTGCTAAACCAGGAGAGATGAATTTTTGATAAAAGCGCAATGGTGCAATGACAAGAGTACGAACTAGAGAGTTCATGCTCGACCTGCTGAAGTGAAAGCTAAATCTATCTCTTCTTCAAGTTGTAGGTAAGAAAGTGTGGTAATTGCAGGTAAGGCTCGCACCACAAAACGATCTTGAGAATTGAGACGATCAACTCGAGTCGAAAAGATGGCTCTTAATTGGCGAGTAACCCGATGGCGGACGACTGAATTACCCACACTTTTTGAGACGATAAAACCTACTTGGCCTGTAGTACTGGGACTCTCTGTGCTCCCAGTATGCAACACAAAAGCAGAGGAAGTGATTCGCCGACCACGGAGGGCTCGTTTGAACTCTATGTTTGTGCGCAGACGTTGTGTGCGCTTCATAAGTACGAATCGATAGCTGTATTAACCGACATGGAGGCGTTAGGCCGAGATACGGATGCGGCCTTTAGCGCGGCGAGCAGCGAGCACCGCACGACCAGCACGAGTTGACATGCGGAGACGGAAACCGTGTTTTTTAGCACGTCGACGATTGTTGGGTTGAAAAGTCCGCTTAGTCACAGTGGGGCTCCTGGGGTTATCACGGCACTCCGCTGAGTGCACAGGTCTAAAAAGGTACGCGTCTGCCGAGTGAGGGTCAAACTCACGCCGTTTCGCCGCCACGAAATGTGGGAACGTTCCTGGAGATGTCGCATGTGAAGATACCGGCACACCTGCGGTTGTGGAGAAGTACTTGCCTGGGGATAAACTCTCGCGGTACGGTTCCCACCCTCAAAGAGGCGCTTTACATCGCCCTAATAGGTGTATATCGGAGAGTGAGTTCTCTGTTATATCTGTGGATAAGCCTGTGGATAACTAGAAGTGAGGTGGAGGAATGGAAGAAATCGCCATTAGTGAGCGGGTAGACGACCTCACTACCCTCTGGCAGCGAATTGTGCTCCGGGTAAATGAAGCGACTCCGCAACACGGCGCCTTCCTTAACCTCACTCAACCTGAGGGGGTGGTTGAGCGCGGTGGCGCCACCACTCTGCTCCTCTCAGTACCTAATGAATTTGCCCGCGGTGTTTTAGAAAATCGCCTCCGTGGCCCTATTACCACTGCTTTGGCGGCTGAAATTGAAGGTGAAGTGCGAATCGCGGTCACGGTTGATGAATCTCTAGCTGAACGAGTTCAAGATGATCCCGAGCCTGAAGTAAGGCCCGGCACGGGTCGTGGCAGTGAACGTAGCCATGAAAAAGATACTGAAGATAGCAAACTTAACCCCCGGTACATATTTGAAACTTTCGTTATTGGTGCATCAAATCGATTTGCCCACGCAGCAGCGGTTGCGGTCGCTGAAGCACCGGCAAAGGCTTACAACCCGCTCTTTATTTATGGTGATTCTGGTTTAGGTAAGACCCATCTACTGCACGCTATTGGTGCATACGCAAAAGATCTCTATAGCGGTGTTCGGGTCCGATATGTATCGAGTGAAGAGTTCACTAACGATTTTATTAACTCGATTCGTGATGATAAAAAAAGTGCTTTCCAGCGTCGTTATCGTGACGTAGATATTCTACTTGTCGATGACATCCAATTCCTAGAAAATAAAGAACGTACACAGGAAGAGTTCTTTCATACGTTTAACACATTAAAGAATGCTAATAAACAAATTGTCATCTCGAGTGATCGGGCGCCAAAACAGCTCACCACTTTGGAAGATCGCTTGAGGAGCCGTTTCGAAGGTGGATTAATCACCGATATTCAGCCACCAGAACTTGAAACTCGTATCGCTATTCTTCGTAAAAAAGCTGCCCAAGATAAATTAAACGCTCCAGATGATGTCCTTGAATACATTGGTAGCAAGATCTCTACAAACATTCGAGAACTTGAAGGTGCGTTGATTCGTGTTACCGCTTTCGCTAGTTTGAATCGTCAGCCAGTAGATATGTCATTGGCTGAGATAGTTCTCAAAGACCTCATCCTAGGAGAATTAGGGCCAGAGATCACATCGAGCACGATCATGGCTCAAACAGCTGCCTACTTCTCTCTCACGCTCGAAGATCTTTGTGGTACTTCTCGTTCGAGAGCATTAGTGAACGCCCGCCAAATCGCGATGTATTTATGTCGCGAACTCACAGATCTCTCACTGCCAAAAATTGGCCAAACTTTCGGTGGCCGCGACCACACCACAGTGATGCACGCAGATCGCAAGATTAGACAACTGATGGCCGAACGACGGAGCATTTTTAACCAAGTCACCGAGCTCACCAACCGGATCAAGCAATCTGCTAGGGCGAACGGGTAGAAATGACTCTTTTTAAAAATATTTCTAGGAATAAGTACCCTAATGTCCTTTTTGGCATATTTCATGCACAGCATGGGGATAAGTATGGGGATAACACCTCTCTTTCCGGTGGGAAAGTGGGTTCGTATAGGGGTATCCCTGTGGAGGAAATGCGTACAACTCACAGCTCCCCTCTCCTTTACCCATTTTTAGGCACCTTTACCCACACGCTCACACACTCAATAAAGGTGAATGACGTGCGTAAATATGACTTATCCACAGTTTCCACAGCGCCTACTACTACGACTACCTTTATTTCTTTAAAGAAGGATTTCATATGAAAATCACCGTAGAGCGTGACACCTTGGTCGATGGATTGGCTTGGGTATCTCGAAGCCTCTCAACCCGACCCATCATGCCGATACTTCTGGGTATCTCACTCGAGGCCTCAGGTAGCAACCTCCACCTAGCCGCTTATGACCAGGAAATCTCCGGCGAGGCTGAGGTGAGTGCCCAAGTCGATACACCTGGGAAAGCCGTTGTTTCAGGTCGCCTCTTCACTGATGTCATCCGCTCACTTCCGCATAAGCCAATCACGTTCGCTTTGGACGGATCACGACTTAATATCACCTGCGGTTCATCACGCTTCGCGCTTCCCACGATGAAGGCAGAGGATTACCCAACCCTTCCGACCCTTCCGGCTGCCGCTGGTGAGGTTGATGGCGAATTACTCGCGCACGCAATCGCGCAAGTCGCCGTGGCTGCGGGCCGCGACGATTCACTACCAGTTCTCACCGGTGTTCATATTGAAATCGAAGGCGACAAAGTAACACTTGCAGCCACAGATCGATACCGCCTTGCGGTTCGTGAATTCCATTGGAGTAGTCAGAAACCAAACACCAACGCAAGTGCGCTTATTCGTGGTCGCACACTCTCTGAAGTTGCTAAATCACTCTCCGGAAATTCAAAAGTAACTTTCGCATTAGCTCCATCAGGTGCACACGAACATCTTGTGGGTTTCTCCACCGAAAACCGCACCACCACCACCCGGATGCTCGATGGCACCTTCCCTCCCTACCGACACTTACTCCCTAATGAAGCATCCTCGGTCGCGATCGTTGAAGTTTCAGCGTTAATGGAGGCGGTCCGCCGAGTTGCGGTAGTCGTAGATAAAACCAGCTCCCTCAAATTAAACTTCTCCGAGGGCGCGCTCCGTCTTGATGCGAAATCAACAGATGAAGCACAAGCTACCGAAGAGATTGCGGTGGATTTCGAAGGCGATGAAATTTCCATTGCCTTCAATCCCACCTTCCTCACAGACGGACTTACTGCAGTTGGGACACCTTTCGTTCATATTGCCTTTACTGCTTCCAACAAACCAGCGGTACTTTCAGGTAAAGCGAGTAAAAATGCAGCGGCCGACGATTCGTATCGTTATTTGCTCATGCCTATGCGTTACTAATGATTCTTCAAAAACTCGAACTGATAGATTTCCGTTCACACAAACAACTCTTACTGGAGTTTATTCCTGGGCCAAACCTCCTCATAGGTTCTAATGGCGCTGGAAAAACTAATATTATTGAAGCAATAGGATATTTAGCATCACTAAAGTCTCATCGAGTATCACAGGATTCATTACTCATTAACAAAGATAGCAAATGTGCATATATTCGTGGTTTAGTTAAAATAGATAATCGGGAGGTTTTATTAGAGTTAGAAATTAACAACGGAAAGAGTAATCGAGTAAGAGTAAATCAAGCAGCACAACCAAAAGAACGTGACATCCTTGGCTACGTGCAACGCGTTCTTTTTGCACCGGAGGACCTTGAATTAGTCAAAGGTGATCCTGCCACCCGCCGAGATTATTTAGACACTTTACTTGTGGCTAAGTCTCCTCGTCTTGCGGGTGTTATCTCAGATTACGACCGAGCTCTTAAACAACGAAACTCACTTCTTAAATCGGCCCACACACGAAATTTCGACGAGGAGACGCTAAATGTGTGGGATGAGAAGTTAGTTGAACGAGGAAGTGAATTGGTTTTTGAAAGATTACAGCTAATTAATGAACTGGCTATACCTCTTAGCTCTGAATATAAATCTGTAGCGCCTCATGGCGAAGTGGAGATGAAATACCGAAGTTCACTAATGGAAAATGAAATACTTGGTTCATCAACAACCAGGGATTCACTCGTCGCTTCAATGTTTGCAGTGTTGAAGAAAGAACGTAAACGTGAGATCGAGCGCGGAATCTCCTTGGTGGGCCCACATCGAGATGAGCTCTTACTACTCCTCGACAATGAGCTGGCAAAAGGTTATGCCAGTCATGGAGAATCTTGGTCTATAGCGCTTGCCTTAAAATTGGCTGCGTATGATTTATTAGAGGCTGTCGACCCCATACTCATTCTTGATGATGTCTTCGCTGAACTTGATGGTAAGAGAAGAGACGCGCTCACTACTCAGCTTCTTCATAAAGGTGGTACTAGACAATTGTTTATTACTGCTGCAGTAGTCGAAGATGTACCTATGGAGTTCCGTAGCCACATCATTCAAGTAGGTGAGAGTAATGTCTAATGATCCGGAAGAGTTAGATGGTGAACCTTCCACGAGCTCCCCACAAAGTAATGGGCTCGATTTAGCTCGCTCACTCTTGGCAGCTGCTAAAGCAAAGCAAAACTCAGCACCGTTACAAACAAATGGGCTGCGGAAGCAAGTGAGAAAACACAACCGTCGCGGTGGGGATCCCACCTCGTTGGGTGAGGTGATCGCTTCTTTAGCTGCCGAACGTGGCTGGGAAGCTGATATCTCGTCAAGTACTTTGCTTGCACAGTGGGGTGAGATTGCCGGCGCTGATCTAGCGGCTCACGTGAAAGCCGAGTCGCTTCGAGATGGGGTACTCACTCTTCGAGCAGAGACCACCGCTTGGGCCACTCAGACTCGATTACTCTCCACTGACTTGCTGAAAAAGGTGCACACTCACTCCGAGGGCAAGAGCGTCACCGCCATCAAAGTCTTAGCTCCCACCCCACCCTCATGGCGCAGAGGTGAGCGCCACGTGAAGGGGCGAGGACCCCGAGATACGTACGGTTAACCCCCTTCATCTGGGGTAAGTGAGAGCACGCCCCTACACGCTCTAAAGAGAGCAAGTTGCCATCCTCCCCCCACTCTCCGCAAGTTATTCCATGAGATTGCCGATTCTGGGCGATTTACGGCCCAATCTCCTCCTGCTTACCCACTAGGATTAGAGGTAGAAATTGAAGCAATACCCCTAGCCGGCCATGAGGGCGGTTTTCAAAGGGGGCATAGGGAGGCTAGGCGTGACCACCGAATACGATGCCAGTGCAATCACCGTCCTTGAAGGATTGGACGCTGTTCGTAAGCGTCCAGGTATGTACATCGGCTCTACGGGGGAGCGCGGCCTCCACCACCTGGTCTACGAAGTGGTGGATAACTCAGTCGATGAGGCATTGGCCGGTCGCTGCGACAACATTGATATTGTTTTACAAAAAGATGGGGGTCTTCGTGTCACCGATAACGGTCGCGGAATTCCGGTCGACATGCACCCCATTGAAAAACGTCCTGCTGTTGAAGTAGTTCTGACCGTGCTTCACGCCGGCGGGAAATTCGGTGGCGGCGGTTACTCCGTTTCCGGCGGATTACATGGTGTGGGTGTGTCCGTAGTCAACGCACTCTCTGCAACTCTCCGAGTTGATATTCGACGTGATGGATACAACTGGACTCAAACGTACAAACTGGGTGTGCCACAAGCCGATCTTGAACGTCTTGCGCCCACAGAGGAAACTGGTACTACCGTTACTTTCTGGCCATCTGAAGATATTTTTGAAACCACTGAGTACTCATTTGAAACACTCTCTACTCGTTTTCGCGAAATGGCGTTCCTCAACAAAGGGCTCACTATTTCAATGCGCGATGAACGCGCGGGGCACGTGGACGAAAGTGGCGAGCCCGTGCAGGTAACTTATAAATATGACGGTGGAATTACTGATTTTGTGCGCCACCTCAATTCCACAAAAGGCACGACTCACAAATCAATTATTGAGTTTGATGCTGAAGATACCAACGCAAAAATCTCACTGGAAGTAGCCATGCAATGGAATGCCGGTTTCTCCGAATCTGTTTACACGTTTGCGAACACCATCAACACACAAGAGGGTGGCACACACGAAGAGGGCTTCCGCGCATCACTCACGACTCTAGTGAATAAATTTGGCGAGGAGTGGGGCTTAATTCGCAAGAAAGAAGACCGTCTCACCGGTGATGACGTGCGCGAAGGCCTTACAGCAATTGTCTCTATCAAATTAGGTGAGCCACAATTTGAAGGACAAACAAAAACCAAACTTGGTAATACCGAAGCTAAAACTTTCACACAGAAGGTGGTTTATGATCGCCTCGGTGAATGGTTCGAGAAGAACCCAGGCGAAGGCAAAGATATTGTTCGCAAATCCATTGACGCTGCAGCTGCTCGATCTGCAGCTCGTAAAGCACGCGACCTAGCACGTAACCGCAAAGGCCTACTCGAAGGACGCGGGATGCCCGGAAAGTTGGCGGATTGCCAATGGACCGAGCCTGAGAAGTGTGAGCTTTACATTGTCGAAGGAGATTCCGCCGGTGGCTCTGCAAAAGGCGGGCGCGATTCGAAGTTCCAAGCCATCCTGCCGATCCGTGGAAAAATCCTTAACGTAGAGAAAGCACGTATTGACCGAGTACTTCAAAACAATGAAGTGCAGGCACTTATCACTGCTTTAGGTACCGGGATTTACGATGAGTTCGACGTAGCAAAACTTCGTTATCACAAAATTATCTTGATGGCCGATGCGGACGTTGATGGTCAACACATCCGCACTCTGCTTCTTACATTGCTCTTCCGTTTTATGCGCCCACTTATCGAACAAGGTTATGTGTACTTGGCTCAACCACCACTTTACAAAATCAAATGGGGTGGGAAAGAACGCGTGCAGTACGCCTTCAGTGATCGTGAACGTGACGGATTTATCAAGATCGGATTAGAAAATGCTAAGCGTCTTCCAAAAGAAGACGGTATCCAACGCTTCAAAGGTCTGGGTGAAATGCCAGCAAAAGAACTGTGGGATACCACGATGGATCCTGAGCGACGTGTATTAATCCGCGTGACTCTCGATGATGCAGCGGCCGCTGACGATCTCTTCTCAGTCTTGATGGGTGAAGACGTGGAACAACGCCGCGCCTTCATTCAACGTAATGCCAAAGACGTACGCTTCCTCGATATTTAATTCACTAGAAACTGGAGTAATGCATGAGTGACATCGAATCGCCAGACTCTTCTGAGTCCACGATCGATCCCGTAACAGGGGCTGTGAGCGATCGTATCGATCTCGTTGATATCAACGTAGAGATGGCGCGTTCATACCTCGACTACGCAATGAGCGTTATTGTGGGTCGTGCACTTCCAGATGTTCGCGACGGTCTAAAACCTGTACACCGACGCGTGCTTTACGCAATGTATGACGGCGGGTATCGTCCCGATCGGGGTTACTACAAATCGTCTCGCGTCGTCGGCGATGTGATGGGTAATTATCACCCGCACGGAGATAGCGCTATTTATGACACTTTGGTTCGTCTCGCCCAACCTTGGTCACTTCGATATCCACTCGTGGATGGCAATGGAAACTTTGGTTCACCCGGAAATGATCCAGCGGCAGCCATGCGTTACACAGAAGCGCGACTAGCTCCATTAGCCATGGAGATGATGCGCGACATTGACGAGGACACCGTTGACTTTTCACCGAACTACGACGGTCGCTCACAAGAGCCCAACGTGCTTCCCAGTCGCTTCCCCAACTTGCTTGTTAATGGCAGCGCAGGAATTGCTGTGGGTATGGCAACCAACATCCCTCCCCATAATCTTCGTGAAGTAGCTTCTGGTATCCAATGGTCTCTTGAACACCCAGATGCCACCCAACCAGAATTACTAGACGCACTTCTTGAGCGCATTAAAGGTCCAGACTTTCCTACTCGAGGAATCATCATTGGTCGTACCGGTATCGATGAGGCATACCGCACCGGTCGTGGATCTATCACGATGCGCGCAGTTGTTGAAGTCGAGGAAATTAACGGGCGTAGCTGTCTGGTGATTACTGAACTTCCTTATCAAGTGAACCCAGATAATCTAGCTTTGAAGATTGCCGAATTAGTTAAAGAAGGAAAAGTCGCTGGTATTTCAGACGTGCGTGACGAAGGCAATGAACGCCTAGGACAACGCCTTGTCATTGTGCTCAAGAAAGATGCCATCGCCAAAGTAGTGCTCAACAACCTCTACAAGCACACTCAACTTCAAGACAATTTTGGTGCCAATATGTTGGCACTTGTTGATGGTGTCCCACGCACGCTTCGTATTGATGAATTTGTGCGCTACTACCTTGTGCATCAAATCGAGGTAATTGTTCGCCGTACTAAGTTTCGGTTAGCTGAAAAAGAGAAGCGCGCACATATCTTGAGTGGTTATCTCAAAGCACTTGATGCATTAGATGAAGTGATTGCGTTAATTCGCCGTAGTGCCACAGTTGATGATGCTCGCCAAGGCTTAATGCAACTCCTTGAGGTCGACGAAATTCAAGCAAATGCTATTTTGGAAATGCAACTTCGCCGTCTCGCTGCCCTTGAACGTCAAAAGATCATCGATGAATATGACGGAATCATGGCTGACATTAAGGAACTCCTTGCCATCTTGGCTAGCGAATCTCGCCAGCGCGAAATCGTGGGAGAAGAGCTTCACGAACTTACAGAAAAGTACGGTGATGAGCGCCGAACCGCGATTGTGGGTGCTGAAGGTGACTTCTCTGCGGAAGATCTAATTCCGGAGCACGACGTCGTAGTCACTATTACCCGCGGTGGGTATGCCAAACGCACGAAGGTAGATCTTTATCGCGCGCAACGCCGCGGTGGTAAGGGTGTTCGTGGCGCGGCACTCAAACAAGATGACATTGTTGACCACTTCTTTGTAACTTCGACACATCATTGGATTCTCTTCTTCACCACTAAGGGTCGCGTTTATCGTGCGAAGGCGTACGAGTTGCCCGACACTGGCCGGGATGCGCGTGGACAGCATGTAGCAAATCTCCTAGCTTTCCAACCAGATGAAGAGATAGCTCAAGTTCTTACGATCGAAAATTATGGGGCAGCGCCTTACTTGGTATTAGCTACCCGACAAGGCCTTACTAAGAAGACCGAACTCAGCGAGTATGACTCGAACCGTTCAGGTGGTCTCATTGCTATCAATTTGCGCGACGAAGACGAAGTAGTTTCAGCAGCTTTGGTCTCTGAAACTGATGACATATTGCTGGTGAGTAAGAAAGCGATGTCTTTACGTTTCACCGCAACAAACGAAGCGCTCCGTCCGATGGGTAGAGCTACTTCTGGTGTTATTGGCATGAAGTTTCGAGATGGGGATGAGTTGCTAGCAATGGCAGTCGTCGAAGATGGTGAGGCGAATGTACTTACTGCCACCGACGGCGGTTACGCCAAACGCACACCCATTCATGAGTATCGCGTTCAAGGCCGCGGAGGTTTAGGCGTGAAGGCAGCCAAAATCGACGAGGGTAACCGCGGAGTGCTCGTGGGCGCTTTAGTGGTCAGCGGCAGCGATGAAATTCTTGCCATCACGTCATCAGGCACAGTCATTCGCACCGGTGCTGAGCAAGTACGTCAAACTGGTCGGGACACCATGGGTGTGCGACTGGTGAACCTTGGCGAAGGTGACTCAGTCGTCTCTGTGACTCGAAATGCCGAAGTGGAAGAGGAAGTTACGGATTCTGATGAAACCGTTGCTGAAGTGGCTCCACAGACCGAAGGGGAATCACCCGAGAGTTTGGGGTAGGCGCTTCCGCCGGTGTAATCTTCCGAGGCATTGTGAGGGCCTTTAGCTCAGCCTGGTTAGAGCGCTTCCCTGATAAGGAAGAGGTCGGAGGTTCAAGTCCTCCAAGGCCCACGTGAAGAAGAAACTGCTTGCCATCGTTGCGATCGTCGTTGGTATTTTCTTTGCCAAAAAGAAAATTTCAGACCGCCAGGCCGAGGAGGATCTTTGGAATACGGCCGCGGAAGAATAGCGGTACCAAAACCGTAGTAGTGTCTGTGCAAGTCACTCGGGGACGTAGCTCAATTGGCAGAGCACTGCCTTTGCAAGGCAGGGGTTAGGGGTTCGATTCCCCTCGTCTCCACTAGCAAAAATTTGTATTCCAAAAAACCTAAGGAGCACCATGAGTCTGGGCACAAGCGTCGTCACTCTCTCCACCTCACTTGGAGATATCAAAATCAATGTCTTCGGTAATCACGCCCCTAAGACCGTGAAGAACTTTGTAGAGCTAGCCACTGGTGGTCGTGAGTGGCTCCACCCAGGTACCGGAAAGAAAAGTAGCGATGCGCTCTACCCCGGCACCATTTTTCACCGCATTATCCCGGGTTTCATGATTCAAGGTGGAGATCCCCTCGGTAGCGGAATGGGCGGACCTGGCTACAAGTTTGCTGATGAGTTCCATCCAGAATTAAGTTTCGATCGTCCATACCTTTTAGCGATGGCAAATTCAGGCCCTGGGACGAACGGTTCACAATTCTTTATTACCGTGGCAGCAACCGCTTGGCTCAACAACAAACACACTATCTTTGGTGAGGTTGCTGATGCCGAAGGTCGCGCCGTGGTTGATGCAATCGCTGCAGTAGCCACCGGTCGGATGGATCGCCCAAACACTGATGTTGTGGTGAATTCGGCTACTATCGACGCGTGATTCAAAGTTGCGTTGTCCACACCGATCGCGAGACCTACCTCAGTTGTACTCGCTGTGGACGCCCCTCTTGCGCTAATTGTTTGATCCCCGCTTCTGTCGGATTTCATTGCCGTGAGTGCGTCGCGGTTGCAAGTGCGCAAACTCCTCGAGTGCGAGCAGCTCGGCGCTACACACCATTTCTCACTTTTATTTTTATTGGCATTTCAGTTCTCGGGTATCTTCTTCAAGAAGTCGATTCCACCATCTTTAATAAACTCGCGTTGGTGGGCTATGCGCAATACGCAGATGGCACCTGGTTAGGTATTGCCAATGGTGAGTGGTACCGCTTAGCCACAGTTGCCCTATTACACGGCGGAATCCTTCACCTACTTTTCAACATGTATGCGCTTTGGGCAATCGGTACCTCACTAGAAAGTGTGATCGGCAGGTGGCGATTTGGCGCGATTTATGTGGTCTCACTCATCGGCGGATCGAGCGCTTCACTCCTTTTCAATGCGTCGAATATTCCAGCGGTGGGTGCATCGGGTGCCATCTTTGGACTCTTCGGGGCTACCGTCATCGTGAACCGACGAGGCGGTCTCAATGCCGCCAGCATGTACACCGTTATCGCCATCAACTTAGCGATGGGCTTTGTCATCCCTAACGTCGATTGGCATGCACACCTGGGTGGCTTACTCTTTGGGGCGGTGAGCACCGCGCTCTTCGTTGCAGGCCCAGCCCGCAGGTGGCTGGGTGGTCGGATTGCTGGAATTCTCTTCTTACTGCTGGTGGCCTTCTTCTTAGATAGTCAGCGGGTCACCGAACTTCAATTACTCGTGGGCCAATAAGTTATCCACAGATCTTATCCCCATGGGGAAAAGTACAGCCGTGTAATTCAGCGCCAGAAGTCGACGCCGGCCGGATTTACTTCCAGCGAGTGGCGAAGGTGAAACCGATCCCAATGAAAACGAAACCGACGACCATGTTCCAATTTTTAATCCCAGGAATCGGGTAATTCGTACCCGAAACATAGAAGACCACAATCCAAAAGAGCCCAATAAGGAAGGCTGCCACCATCACCGGAGCAAACCAACTGGGGCTCTCTTTGATGGAATCCAGTGGGGAGAGGACTTCGCGGGCCTCAACGGTAGATCGGTCCTTGCGGACTCGGGACTTCGGCATGGTCGCCACCTTTTCGCTCAACCCGTTCGGGAGTTTTAACTTGTGGTCGTATCGTACCCCTATGAAGCGATGGCGGTGGATCTCTCCAGTGGCCTTTGCGTTGGCCGGACTCCTCTTCGTCGCCAGCGCCCGAAGCTCAGGTGGCTTCGATCTTCGCAGTGGCGATCATGGGGATCTGATCTCCTTGATCCTCGAACAAGATCGTCATTCAGCCCAACTCACTAATCAAGTCGCTTCTATCACAACGAAATTACAAGAAACACTCGCCTCTCAAGTCGGCGATGCCATCGGAGCAGCTACCGCCGAAAGTGCAGGATTGGCCCGCGCTGCCGGAGACCGTGCTCTTCGAGGACCGGGTGTACAAGTAACTCTCAAAGATGCACCTCCACCACTGGGAGAAGTACCTAATGGACTTACCTTGGATGATTACGTAGTTCACGAACAAGATGTTCAAGCTGTCGTCAATGCACTCTGGATCGGTGGGGCCGAAGCGATGAGCATTAATGGTGAACGTATTACAAATATCAGTGCGATTCGATGTGTAGGAAACACATTGCTTCTCCATGGCCGTGTTTTCTCTCCACCTTTTAAAATCTCCGCAATTGGTTCCACAACTGTTTTACGAAAATCGATTAATTCAAGTTCGGCGATCAAGACCTATCGTCAATATTCCGAAGCCATAGGACTTGGTTGGTCAGTTCGAAATTCATCGAGCTTAAGCATTCCTAAAGCTTCATTACCTTCACAGCTTCTCATTGCACAGCGTGGCTAGTTACCAAATTTTAGTAGTCGATAATTTCGACTCCTTTGTATATAACATTGTGCAATATCTTGAGGAGCTCGGTGCTCATTGCTCCGTGATGAAAAACGACGAAATTGTTCTTAAATCAATCGCCACTTATGACGGTGTTCTCATCTCACCAGGTCCTGGGTCGCCAGAGTCCGCCGGCGCTAGCATCGAGGTAGTTCTTGAGTGTGCTCGATTAGAAAAGCCAATGTTAGGCGTATGCCTTGGAGTTCAAACATTAGCCGTTGCCTTTGGTGGCGAGGTAAGCCAAGCCCCAGAACTCATTCATGGTCACACTTCAGAGATTTTCCATGAGGAGAGCAGACTCTTCCTCGAAGTACCTTCTCCATTTTTAGCAACTCGCTATCACTCACTTTCGATAGCAAAAGTACCCGACGATTTAGTGATTACTGCGCGGACAGCAGACGGTGTTGTGATGGCATTGGAGCATCGCACTCTCCCACTATCTGGAGTGCAATTTCATCCTGAGGCGATCTTGAGTGAGCACGGACACCAAATCTTTAAAAATTGGCTCGCAACAATCTGACAAATGAATCAAATCAAGGAGTTGGTATTGGCTCTGGGATGACAATCCGGTTAATAGTGACAGTTACTGAAGCTCCCACAATCATCGTCACTCCAGGTTCAGGTGCCTGAGCCAACACAATGTTGTCCTCAGAGTTCGGATCGCTCGCATAGACGATACGTGGCAGGAAGGCTGCTTGGATCAAGATAGTTCGAGCATCAATCTCACTTAAACCGAGTACATCGGGCACCGCCACGTTGCCGCTAGCAATGTCTAACGTCACACCCGAACCGGCAGTGATACTGCTGCCACCTGTAGGGCGGACGGCGAGCACTGTTCCTGGTGGTTGCTCTGAATCCACCGGGTTGGTGCGGGAAATGACTAACCCGGCTTCTAAGAGAAGTTGTCGGGCACCCTCAAGAGTCTTACCAATCAATGAAGCCGGCACAGTTGTTTCGCCAGGCCCATCAGAGATGATGAGCGTGATCTTGGAACCACTCGACACTTTCGTGCCCGCTGGTGGATTACTCGTGATGACACGATCCTTGGGCGTGCGTGGATCTGCCGCGCGCTGAATAACAAAGGTCAAGGTAGACATAGAGGAGCGTGCCTCATCAACCGTAAGCCCTGTCAGGTCAGAAACCACGACTGTGGTGATTGAAGTTGAGAGAGCGCCAGTTAACACCACGGCCCCTCCTCCAAGAATGAACACACCTGCTGTCACAATCCCGGTGATCCACCACCCGCGACGACTCTTTGGTTGGGCAGGAGCAACGATCTGCCCGCCACTTCTGAGCGCATCAACATCATCACGCATTAATGCAGCGCTTTGATAACGCAACTCAGCGTCCTTTGTGAGTGCATGTTGAAGTACGGTGTTGAGTGCTGACGTTGTGCCTGATGTAGGCATTTGTACTTGTGGAACCAGACTATTTACGTGGTGATAAGCGATGGCAGCAGGCGTTTCACCCACAAAAGGAGGTTTGCCAGAGATTAATTCAAAGAGCACGCAACCTGCGGAGTAAATATCACTTCGAATATCAGCCACTTCTCCACGGGCTTGCTCGGGAGAGAGGTACTGAGCAGTTCCAATTACCGTCCAAGCATGTGTGACGGTAGCTGTCACGTCATCTAATGGACGAGCAATCCCAAAGTCCATGACTTTAATTTCACCTACAGCGGTCACCATAATATTGGCCGGTTTGATATCGCGGTGAACAATGCCGTTCTCGTGTGAGTATGCAAGTGCGTCGAGTAATGAGTGCGCTATACGTAGGGATTCTTGATAATCCGGACGAATATCTTGACGCAGCAGTTCTCGGATTGTCGTTCCTTCTACATACTCCATAACTATGTACGGAAGCGTGCCCCACTCTTGTTGTTCCTCGCCAGTGTCATACACGGAAACAATATTGGGATGATTAAGGCGTGCTGCCGCTTGAGCCTCGCGCCTAAAACGACTTTGTAATGATGGGTCTCGCGCGAGATCCGCCCGCAAAATTTTGATTGCTACAACACGATGGAGCCTATTGTCATAGCCGCGATATACATCGGCCATACCACCAGCACCAATGAGTTCCTGCACTTCGTATCGTGCGCCTAGGAGTCGGGTCATGAGAGGTCTACCGCCGAACCAAGAAATATTGGATCAGAAACATTCTTCTCTGACACCACATCGGCTACTAGCACTGTGACATTATCAGGTGCATCGGCCGCATAAGTAAGTGCTATCAAAGTATCTACAGCGCTCTCACTAGATAATTGGCTGAGGGCACTTGCCATACTTGAAAGGCTTACGACGTTACTGAGGCCATCACTACAGATAAGTAAACGATCACCTTCAAAAATATCGATTGAAATCACGTCTGGTTGGATCTTCTTCTGTCCCATGAGTGCTTGTGTGAGAAGTGCGCGCTTTGGATGTGATTTAGCTCCAGCAGCAGTGAGCTCTCCACGGTCAATCATTTCTTGAATCATGGTGTGATCTTTAGTGAGTTGTTCTAGCGTGCCATTTCGATACAAGTAGGCTCGCGAATCGCCAATGTGTGCAACTTGGAGAGTCTGCCCGGTAAGGAAAACTGCCGTGAGCGTAGTGCCCATCCCACCATATTGTTTTTCACCTTCGATGAGGGTTGCTAATCCTTTATCAACTTCACGTACTTGCTTACTAATCCTCGAGGAAGAAAGTTTCCTGTCTTTAATCAATTCAGCGAGTGTGCTAATCGCAAAGCGTGAGGCAACCTCTCCTGCCGCATGACCACCTAAGCCGTCTGCCACCGCACAGAGAGTAGGAGAAAAGAGCGCAGCGTCTTCATTGCCTTCACGGTGGAGCCCCAATTCGCTCCTGCCGTGTGCCTTCAAGGTAAGCATCTGTCCTCCTTTGGCTAGACCTTACTCGCCCCTGCTAGCCTGCCCGTAAGCGCGAGTGGCGGAATGGCAGACGCGCACGGTTCAGGTCCGTGTACTCGTAAGGGTGTGGGGGTTCAACTCCCCTCTCGCGCACCCAGCAACCCCGGTACGCTAGTGGGGCGCGGGAGCCGAAGACAGGAATCGGCTGAGAGGACCTTCGGGGTCGACCGCTTCACCTGATCCGGGTCATGCCGGCGTAGGGAGTCAGATGTCATTTACCGATGCACCCATATCACTTTCTGAAGGAAATACTCGAACGCTCTCCTCTGGCGATCAATTCTCACTCTGGAGTTCTCTCGGAATCACTTTGACTATTCCAGCCGCGGCCATTTTTATTCAACAACCGCTTGGCACCTCCAATTTTGCTTTCACCGCCGCACTCTGCGCACTGGCGTTAGGACTCGTGCTGGGCTCTGCGGTTCTAGGAGGAGTGGCAAAAATCGGGGCAATCACAGGTGTGCCCTCGATGGTGATGATGCGAGGAATCTTTGGCAGACGTGGATCGTATGTACCCACGTTCTTTAACATCGCACAGTGCGTGGGCTGGAGCGCAGTCGAGATATTAGTGATTGGACATGCAGGCCAGAAAGTAGTGGGTGGACCACTCACTGTCTGGCTCATTGGATCCGGAGTAGTGAGTACGTTGTTAGCGTTGAGACCACTTCGCTTTATCAAAGTACTGCGCAAATACATATTGTGGGTGGTAATTCTCACCACCATCTATCTCTTTATTGAAGTGCTCTCTCAAGGTATCGAGATCAAGAGTGGCCAAAGTTGGAGTGGCTATTGGCTTGCAGTCGATATCGCAGTAGCGCTACCCATCTCATGGGCTCCCCTTGTCGCTGATTACTCACGCCACGCAAAGCAAGGTTCATTTCTGGCAACCTTTACCGGTTATCTCACTGGCGCCGGCAGCTTCTTTTTACTGGGATTACTTGCGTTAGTAAGCCTTACCGGAGAAAACTTGGCCGACGTATACGGATTTAGCCAGGCAATACTACTTCTTCCTTTTGGCGCACTCGCTTTAGTAATTCTTATTATCGATGAAGTCGATGAAGCATTCGCGAATATCTATTCGACAGCGATATCACTACAAAATTTCAATGACTCATGGAATAGAAAGAAGATGGCTCTTCTTATTGGAATTATCGCTACCGTTATTGCCCTCTCCATTGATGTCGTGGGCTATGAATCTTTCCTTTTTGCAATTGGCGCCATATTTGTCCCACTGTGTGGAGTAATTCTCACTGATTGGTTCTTCATCTCCAAAGGAAAATGGGATTTATCCCATAGTTCGCGATGGCGCCCCTCACTCACACTCTCCTGGGCGCTGGGATTCATCACATATCAACTTATTAATCCTGGCTATGCCAGCGGTTGGTCTACCCTTTGGCGAAACATTCAGAGCCTCATCCATTTCACTCCAGCAACATGGATGAGTGCTTCTATTATCTCCTTTCTTGTGAGCGCTATAACTTCACTCCTTTTCAACTCGCGAAGTAAAATAATGAAACCATGACAATAGTTATTGCGCATCGCGGCGCATCGTATTTATATCCAGAACATACCAGAGCGGCCTACGACGAAGCAGTAGCGGCGCAAGTGGACGGCTTTGAATGCGATGTACGGTTGTTACGCGATGGAGAAATTATTTGTTGGCATGACGCGACCCTTAATCGGACGAGCAATTCCTCGGGTTTGATTTTTACTCGCACTTGGCAAGAGATGCAGGGGATTGATGCTGGTTCATGGCACCGAAGTAAAAGGCCACAACCCCCACTCCGATTCATCGAGTTACTCGCGCTCGCTCAAATCCATCGGAAATCAATTTCGATAGAGACCAAACATCCAGTCCCAAACGGGGGAGCGATTGAACATAAATTGGCAGCCCTCTTACCTGCCGTCGATTTCCAGGGGAGCGCCGCTCGCGCTCCCTTTCGACTGATGTCTTTCTCACTCCTGGCAGTAGAAAGATGGAGAAAACTTCGGCCAGACATCCCAGCGGTCTACTTGCTTGATCACCGTTTACTCTCTGCGCTTCCGAAAGTTCCCGTGATCGGTCCGGGAATGGGGCGCCTTCGTCGAGATCCCGAAATTGTGGCCCGTCTTCATGAGCAAGGTTACGAAGTGCATGTGTGGACGGTTGATGAAGAACGTGATGTCGAACTTTGTGTGAAACTCGGTGTTGAAGCGATCATTAGTAATAGACCACGCGAGGTATGCGCACTACTCGGGGAAATCAACTAAAGTCACCGGAATGAGCTCTGAAGAAGTAGCTGTGGTCGGCCCCCGTGAACCTTGCCCCTGCGGAACAGGACGTCGGTATAAAGCCTGCCACGGAAAAGATCGCGCACCTCTCGCCTTCGTTTCACGCCCATTTGAAGGATTGCCTAACGAGACTGAATGGGTGGCTCTGAGGGAAATCGTGCCAGCGGCTGCTGGGAAAGCGCGCGTCAAGGCAACTGGCCAAGAAATCGTTGTTGCTTCACTGCTGCCCAATTCAGTGAGCGCCGTGAAGCGTACTGATGGCGTAGTGATGCTCGCCCTTCAGGTACAAACCAGTAGCGGCGATGCCAGTCGAGATATGGCTGCGGCCCTCACTGCAATTCTTAAGGCAGAAGATGGCTCATCTATCGTGGGTGGGGATTTAAGTAATACTTCCAGACTGCAGGATCTACTGGATCTCTCGCTTTCTTTTGCTCCCGAAACACATGAGAATTTTGATTTTTGGTTTACTGAGGAAGAGATGGCAAAGCCGGAGACCAAAGCAGCTTTGGAAGAGTTTGAAGGAAGCATCATTGAGACGGAGCGAATCCGAGTTGACCTAGGTTCGGCTTTTTGGTGCGCCTTTCCTGACCGGACAGTGGTGCGTTGGCTACTTCCACACGAGGAAGAGCGCTCTCTCAACGCTTTAGCCCGCTTGGCAGCTAGTGATGAACTTAATCTCGGCAATGGCACGCGTTATCTGGGTGCCTTTCGCGCCGATGGGTTATTAGTACCGGTCTTTGATGTGCAACACGAGACACCTATCAGAGCTTTTGAACTTGCGCTCACCACACTGTCGCGCATCTTTATGACTTCATTCGAAAAAGACGAGCCACTCACTAGCGTTGAGCGTCGAGCGCGTGCCGGGTTAGTGGGACGTCAACTTACACTTCGTTAAGTTGTATCACTAACCCATCACAGTGCCAGATGAATTTTCATTGCGCGGGCGCTTCCGGGAAAATGTGGCCAAATCAATCGGTAGACCGGTGCGGGATCCCGTCACGACTAATGGGTGCGCATCGTGATCGCCCCCACCCTCAACGTAATCGATTAATTTCGCCATAATTAAGCCGGCTCCTGGTGCATTCTTGAATTGATTTCCACTCGTGCCGATCGCTAAATAGAAACCATCTAATTCGCTTCGGTCATAGATAGGTGTCCAATCGGAGGACACGTCATAAACACCCGCGATCCCCTTTGCTACAGGAGGAACTTTGAGCTCAGGAAATCTACGTGCTGCGCGGGTCACTTGTGCATCGTATAGATCTTGAGTACGCGACATGTTGGCTTGATCAGGATTTTCGATCCACTGCATGTCATCACATTCAGGTTCAGTACCACCCACGAGGAAACCGCCACCAGGTGTGGGGCGCATATAAACTCCGACATCGAGGTCACCAATCATCGGACCACTCTCCATTCCTGGAGGTGCATCTACGTGGTGAACTTCTTGACGCATGGGAGCGAGATCAACCGTAAAGTCGCTCCCCACCCCCGCCATCTTGTTAAGTGCGCCCGACCATGGGCCAGCGACATTAACGACAACATCTGCGGTGAGCTCTTCACCGCTAGCCAGACGGACACCGAGAACTCGGCTCTCTGATTTTAAAATCGCCACAATTTCTTCCTTAAATCGAAAGTGCGCTCCGTGGCGTTTAGCGGCATCCGCCAAATTGACCGCAGAAAGTGAAGGATCACTGATGTATCCACCAGCGGACGTATAGAGCGCACCAATATCCTCTCTCGCATCCTCCCAAAACTCTGCGTCACCAATACTCTTCGGAGGCCAATATTTTCCAACATCGATTCCAGGAACATGTGCTGCTAAATCTTTCGAATCCCAAATCTCATAATCTATTCCGACTCTCTTGAACAACTCTGTGGTCGCCGCGGTATTCATTACTGGGACATCGAGCATGACAACCCCAAGGTTCATCATCTCTGCAATGTGCTCCTCTTGCGCTGCTCCTAGGTGCCTGCGCCATTCAAGCCATATGTGAAACGACTCCCAAGCCAGGACGACACCGGCGAAAGTCGAATAGTTAAAGCGAACGATCGAACTTGAAGAACTTGTGGACCCTTGGCCAGGTGCGCCAGCCTTATCAACAACGGTGACACTCCAACCGTCTCGCGCTAATTCGTAGGCAACAGCGGAGCCAATAACGCCAGCCCCGACAACAATGGCACTTCGCATAGTCGCAGACATTCCTTATCTCTCTACGAGGAGAGTACCGGTCCAAGAAAAGGCGGGCTCCCCCTCCCGCACCATCTTCAGAGGCAAGCGGGTAGCCAGTACACGAGCTGTTATCACGGTCTTGTCGAGGAGCAAGATCGGGAAGATGAGGGCGAATGTGGAGATGAGGGCTAGAAAACTCACATCGCCATCATTCCAGAGTGGTTAGAATCAAGACGACTTCTAGGCGAGGGCGAAATGAACTCCACGAATCTTGGATATATCGCAGGTGCAATTGCGCTGCTCGCGCTCATTCTTGCCCTGTTAGCCCTACTGCGCGTGGGGCGCATGAAGAAAAGCTATTCAGTTCTTCAAGGAGCTGGCTCCGAAGTGGACTTTGTCACTGCTGCTGCTCGCCAGGTTGAAGTGGTTAATGGGTTGCGCACTGATGTGACGAATCTTCGTAAAGATCTCACAGTGACGCAAGCTGAATTAAAAGACGCAATTCGCCACGTTGCCGTTACTCGTTACGACGCCTTTAGCGATCAAGGAGGGCGCATGTCATTCTCAGTAGCCTTCCTCGATGATGTGAGCGACGGAATTATAATTACCTCAATTAATGGTCGCACGGAGGGTCGTACCTACATCAAGGGAGTCAAGGGCGGCCAGAGTATTGGCAGCGAACTTTCACCCGAGGAAGCACAGGCAATTGGTATGGCACAAAAAGGTCAGATCGCATGAGCTCTTACGCCTATCTCGGACCAGCCGGAACTTTTACCGAGGCCGCACTTAATCAACTTATGAAACCCAGTGATACGAAGTTAGCTTTTGCCAACACGACAGCAGCTCTCGATGCAGTGCGTAGCGGCGTTGTTGTGGGTGCCTTGGTGCCTATCGAAAACTCGGTTGAGGGATTCGTGGCCCGCACTCTTGACGAACTAGTCATCGGAGAGCCTCTGGTAATTATCGCTGAGACAACAATGCCAGTGGAATTTGCTCTTATTGCGCAGCCAGGGGTAGTCCTGGCTGAAATCACCAAGATTGCTACGCATCCCCATGCTGAAGCGCAGTGTCGTACTTTTATTGCAAAGAATCTTCCGCACGCGGAAGTATTAAACAGCTCTTCTACCGCTGCGGCTGTAGAGGAAATTGCGCAATCTAAAGATCGTACTCGTGGTGCTATCGCGGCCAAGGTTGCTGCCGATCACTATGGGCTAGAAGTCTTAGTAGAAAACATCGGCGACAACAATGGTGCTGTAACAAGATTCGTTCTGGTAACGAAAATTGGAAAGATCAACGAACGCACTGGACACGATCGCACTTCACTTGCCATTTTTATTGGGGCCGATCATGCTGGAGCGTTGCTAGAAATTCTCAACGAGTTCGCAGTGCGTGGAGTGAACCTCACATTTATTCAATCACGACCCACGGGTGCTGAACTTGGCTCGTAC
>NSHZ01000020.1 GCA_002737595.1 Actinomycetota bacterium
CTCAATAGGAGCTCCAACACATGCTCCACCCGGTCATTGGCCAGGGAGTATGGCGGATCCATGAGCACGATGTCGTAAGGCGCCGGCGCCACTTCTTGGGTTAACCACTTCTCTACCGCCAGGGCGTGCACCTTGACTCCGGAGAACCCAATCTTTTCGACATTAGCCCGACAGACCGCTACCGCTTTGGGATCATTTTCAATGAGATCAACCGAGGTGGCTCCTCGCGAGGCAGCCTCCAAACCTAACGCGCCGGTGCCGGCATAGAGATCGAGCACTCTGAGATCGTGCAACTCGCCAAAGAGCGAACTTATTGTTGAAAAGACTCCTTCGCGCGCACGATCTGACGTAGGCCTAGTCGCGCCTTGTGGCGCCTCGAGTTTTCTACCGCGAGCAGAACCAGAAATGATTCGCATGACTACCCCTTCTCCATAAACGAAACGTGCTCTTCTGTCTCAAGTGCAGAAAGCGCTGCGACTAGATCACTTTCGTTACTCAGTTCCGGATCCTCTTCCAAGAGTGAGATCGCAGCCGCCCTCGCGCTTTCAATGAGTGACTCATCGCGCAACACCCTCAACAACCTCAAGTGTGATCTATTTCCACTCTGTGAAGCACCCAAGACATCACCTTCACGTCGTTGTTCTAGGTCAATGCGTGACAGCTCAAAACCATCGAGGGTGGCAGCCACGGCATCGAGACGTTCACGAGATGGAGTGCCCTCTTCGGCATCTGAAATCAAAATACAAAGTCCAGGTGCACTTCCTCTACCCACGCGACCACGGAGTTGATGTAATTGAGAGACACCGAAACGTTCTGCATCGAGCACGATCATCGTGGTGGCGTTAGAAACATCGACACCAACTTCGATGACCGTTGTAGCAATGAGCACATCGAGATCGCCGCGTGCAAAATCTGACATCACTCGATCCTTCTCTTCACTCGCTAATCGGCCGTGCAGAATGCCGACTCGCAGAGCAGAGAGCGGACCTTGCATGAGTTGAGGAGCGATCTCTAGGAGTGCGATGGGTCTGCGCTTGCTCTCTGATTCTTCGCCCTCCGTAGGCTCCGCTAGCTCTTCACTGGCCGCGTCATCGTTTGCTCCTTCGTCACCAATGCGTGGCACGACCACATATGCCTGGAAACCTTTACCCACTTCTTCCACCACGCGCTGCCAGGCACGTTCTACAAATGCCGGCTTTTCGATTTGAGAGACCACGTGCGTAGTGATGGGTGAGCGACCTTTCGGCAACTCCGCAAGGATGGAAACATCGAGATCGCCAAAGACCGTCATGGCAACAGTGCGTGGAATTGGGGTTGCGGTCATCACAAGCAAATGAGGTTGTTCGCCTTTAGCCCGCAAGGCATCTCGTTGCTCGACGCCAAAGCGGTGCTGCTCATCAACTACAACAAGCCCTAGCTCTGCGAAGGAAACATTCTCTGAAAGCAGTGCGTGCGTGCCAATAACTACGCCGGCTTCGCCACTCGCGATATCGAGCAGGGTGGATCGTCTCGTCGCGGTATTCATTGAACCGGTCAGTAAGACCACCTTGGTGGAGTGAGCGGCCCCGCCCAGCATGTTCTTCATCGCTAAATCGCCGAGCATGAGCGAGATAGATCTGAAGTGTTGTTGCGCTAAAACTTCAGTGGGTGCCAAGAGTGCACATTGCCCACCGGCATCAATCACTGCGAGCATTGCGCGCAAGGCAACCACGGTTTTACCTGAGCCCACTTCTCCTTGAAGCAAGCGATGCATCGGATGCGACCGACAGAGATCTGTTTCAATCTCGGCGCTCACTTCGCGTTGTCCTTGAGTGAGGTCAAATGGCAGGCGAGCATCAAACTCTTCGAGGAGCCCGCCGCCTCGCAGCGCACGAGGTTGCGAAACTAATGAGCGTAGTTGTGCACGGCGCTTTCCGAGCAAGACCTGAAGGGTAAAAGCCTCTTCGAAGGCGAGGGCTTCGCGCGCCTTGGCCGCTTCGGCACGCGTCTCGGGTTGATGCACGCCTCGAATCGCAGAGGCTGCTGACGGAAAACCTAATCCTTTTCTCACTTTGACAGGTATGACATCGGGTACTTCACCGAGAACAGCAAGCACAGTGTCAATGCACTGCCCAATCTTCCATGAAGGCAATTTTGCAGTTGCCGGATACACCGGAACAAGTGCGCTCGCATATTCACGTGCCTTGCTCTCTGCAGAGTCCGAATCAGAAGCATCTAAGAATTGATAATCTGGATGTGAAAGTTGTCGCTTTCCTTTATATGTGGAGACCTTACCTGCAAAGAGTGCGCGCCGACCGATCCGTATTTCGCGTTCACGCCAGGCTTGGTTAAAGAAAGTCATCGTGACATTAGATTGACCATCAGAAACGATCACTTCAAGCATCGAACCCTTGCGCGTCTTCCATTGGCGATTAGTGACTTTAGAAATCTCTCCGACAAGTGTGACAAGTTCGCCATCTAAGAGACCATCAAGACTGGTGAGTTCGCCGCGCTCTGCATATCTGCGCGGATAATGTCGAATGAGATCTTCTACCGTGCGTAAAGCTAATCCACTCTCCAACACTTTCGCGGTCTTATCACCCAAGTACTTCTTCAACGGCGCTTGGAATTGCGCGGTCAGTTCACCTGTTTCACTCACCATGTATCAACCCCTACTCAACCCCGAGTAAGAGCGGGTACCACGCTTGGCCTCCGTTAATAATGGAGACCTCTACATGTGGATTCACTGATTGGGCGGTGGCGGAGACAGCCTCTGCGAGCGCCAAGCCGCCGCCTTCGCCAATAACTATGGTCAATAAGTCTCCGCCTTCGCCGAGCATGAGAGTGGCAGTGTCACACGCCGCCTGCGCGAGATCTTTGCCAACCACGCACACATCACCATTAATCAATCCCAAGACATCACCGGCAGCACACTCGCCGGCGAAGGTAAGAAATGGGCGCCGTGCAACAGCAAGTGTTGCGTATCTCGCATGTGCCACCGCTTCAGTCATCTCACCAAGCACCGCATCGAAACCTTTGCTCTCATCATGTAGCGCAATTGCGGCAAGCGATTGCACTGGCGAGCGCGAGGGGAGCACGGCTGCGCGCGCGCCATCTTCGCGAATAACAATAAGTGCTTCATCTGCAGTGGACTTGCCGGCCTTATCGTGCGGCAGGAGCAGTACCTCGTGCGCGCCTTCGGCCGCATCAATCCATTCGTCAACGCCCACTCGACGTGATTCGAAAGCCGCAATGACGGTAACGCCAGAAGCTTCAAGCACCTCTTGTAAGCCAGGCCCGTTTGCTACCGTGATTACGCGCCTGGTTCCACTCGCAACAAAAGATGTGAGCGTAGTGATGCGAACTCGGTGGACGACGCCAGCTTTCATTCCTGCGTCTACTGCGCCACCAGCAGCATCAGTATGCACGTGCACATTCCACGTAGGAACATCTCCTACAACTAAGACACTTGAACCAAGAGCATCAAGGTCTACACGTAACTTCGCGACCTTTTCTACATCACTCGATGCGAGTAAATACATCACCTCATACTCACCATCGGACTCACCTTCGCAAGCCGTGACACTTGCAGGAGTGAAAGTGATTCCTTCGAGTGGCGCCGATGCTGGGTCGAGTACTTCAACAAGTGCGGCCAGAATGCGTTCTAGTGCGTGCGCACCCGCATCAATTACGCCAGCGGCTTCCGGGACAGGTGGGTTTAATGCCGAGTCGATCGCCGCACGATGTGCACCGCTCCAAGCGGCGCGGGCTACATCCACTTTATTTTTCTTTTCACATCGTTCGGCAAATTCAGCTGCCGAAGAAATCGCGGTGAGAATCGTTCCCGGCAAAGGTTTGACGACCGCCTCCCACGCTTTCTTTCGGGCAGCACAGAGCGCAGCTACCAATCCAGAATCGAATTCGGCAGCGATGCCAGCAAAGATTTGACTGGTGATGACGCCGGAATTTCCACGCGCCCCCACCAAAGCGCCTTGTGCAAAAAGGGCTGGGAGCCCAGCGCCGCCAGTCGATCCGGCTAAAGCTGCGCGCCCTGCCTCCACCGTCGACCAGACATTGGTACCGGTATCGCCATCGGCTACCGGGTAGACGTTTTCGCTGTTGAGACCCTCGCGCGCCTCCCCCAGGAGGGAAGCGCTACGCTCAATCCAGGCACGAAACTCCCCTGAACTCAGCCCGTCGGGGCGAGTTTCAGGCACGCTGGGGGTGTTGGCCATAAGCGTCAGGCTAGCGCCGATTTCTCCCCAAGGCAGGCTCTCGGCTACTCTTCACCCGTAAGCAAGGCGTCTCTGCGCCTGATGAAAACCCCTATCAAGGAGTATGACGTGGCATCGGTATGCGAGATCTGTGGCAAGGGCCCATCGTGGGGCAACAGCATTTCCCATTCCCACGTGCGCACTTCACGCCGCTGGAACCCCAATATTCAACGCGTCCGCGCGATCATCAAGGGCACCCCAAAGCGCGTCAACGTCTGCGTCTCTTGCCTTAAGGCCGGCAAAGTAACTCGCTAGTCGTTTTGCTGAACTCATCTGCTAGCTAATCTGTAGCGCCCTCGTTTCGCGGTTCTCTAAGAGCGCGCCCACACACGTAAATGCCCCTGGGCTCATTCGGTAAACCGCGTTCTGGCCATACTGCCGGGCAAACTCTAAGACCACTTCTTCCGCTAACCCCATGACTGCAAATCCGGGCTCTATCCAGGTTGAAGCCGGATCATGTCCAGCTGCCTCAAAGAGAAAAGCGCCCGCTCTCTCGAGGCCATGGCGCAAACCGGCGTTAAGCGCCGAGTTCATCTGAGGCGTGAATTGGTCGCTACTCCATGGGTTTGCCGCAGTCATCACGAAGAACTCTTCGGCGGGAAAGATCCATTGCCCGCTAGGAGTATCAGAAGCTTGCAAGAGATGCGTGCGGTTGTGATCGTCCGTCACACGCACGTGTGTTTCCATGTAGAACTTCCAAAAATCGTTCGTCATCACATCAACTCTTTCGACTCTGCCAACCGTGATCTACCGGACCAATCCCAGACCCTAACGGAAACCCCAACTTGATGGCGCCAGTGATGTACTTCTTTGCTAACCCCACTGCTTCTGGAACCGAATTGCCAAGCGCTAAGTAACTTGCGATCGCGGATGCAAGAGTGCAACCAGTTCCGTGAGTATGTCGATTCTCAAAACGCTCTGACTCAAATCGGTGGCTCTCTTTTCCATTGGTGAGTAAATCAACCGCTGGTCCTGCCAGATGGCCACCTTTGATCAACACCCACTCGGGACCGAAAGCCAAGAGCGCATCGGCCGCATAACTCATTCCCTTTTCATCAGAAACAGTGATCCCAGTCAATTGCGATACTTCAAAGAGATTTGGAGTAATCACAGTTGCAATAGGAATGAGCCGCTCCCGCAAATTCGTGAGTGCATCGACCGCTAGCAGCGAATCACCATGCTTACTCACACCTACCGGATCAACCACGATTGGAACATTTGCTGGGAGGCGCTCCAACAATTCGGCCACAACAGCAACAAGTGGCGCGCTTGCAAGCATTCCAGTCTTTACTGCGTCAACACCGATGTCATCGACTACAGAATGGAATTGCGTCTCAACCGCTTCTGCAGGCATTTCCCAAACGCCTTGCACTCCCAACGAATTCTGTGCCGTGATCGCAGTAAGAACGCTCATGCCGTGAACCCCACACGCGAGCATGGTTTTGAGATCTGCTTGGATACCGGCACCGCCACCACTATCAGAGCCAGCAATCGTGAGTACCCGCTTCATATGCACACTCTAATTCATAAATTAAGCGGAAAAGTGATCGTAGCCATGACTGCGCAGCGAAACCCCTGCACTTACTACCGCCGAGTCACCCCGCACACAGACCACGCCAATCGCGCGCGCTGCCGGCGGCGGACTCTGCTCAGCAGGGAGTGTGCCCACAAATGCGTGGTCTTCTCCCCCATTCAGAACCCACTCAAAGGGATCCATCTCTAATTCTTCAGCAGCCGCCTGCAAGTCCGAAATATCAAATGCGTCAAGATTGATATCTATCGTGACTCCACTGGCGTCCGCAATATGTGCAAGATCTGCAGCCAGCCCATCGCTCACATCACACATTGAGGTGGCGCCACGAGTGGCAAACTCGCGAGCTAATTCATACGGGGGCTTTGGAACTTTGTGTAGTGCCACTAAGCCTGGCGCACTCGACATCCCTCGAGTAAGAATCTCCAAGCCAGCAGCTGAAGCTCCGGTCTGCCCCAGAAGATAAACGATGTTGCCCACCTGTGCGCCTGCGCGCGTAATGGGCTCCTTAACAGAATCATTCACCTCACCAATAGCCGTGATCGAAATGGTGATGTCATCTCCACGCACGGTATCGCCGCCCACCACACTCGCACCCTCTCCTTCACATTCATCATTAATTCCTTGCGTGAGTTGAAGCGCCCATTCGGTCGAGAGCGAAGCGGGGGCAGCGAAGGCCACTACCAGAGCTCGAGTTTGGCCACCCATAGCGGCGATGTCAGCTAAATTTGCGGCCGCACACTTGCGACCAATCTCGTAAGCGCTCGACCAATCCGTGCGAAAGTGCACGCCTTCGATGGCCATATCCGTAGTAACGAGCGCCTTGCCCGACGGGAGCGCGATCAGCGCCGCATCATCACCAATGCCAATTTCCACACCGGTTCCAGCTCGCGTTGCCAAAGCAATCGCGGCGATGAGCCCAAATTCCCCTACCTCGCCGAGGGTACTCATAGCCTTCGCCACCCGTTACGCTCCTGGCAGAGGGCGCACTCTTCCGCGCCGCCCTCCCAGTGAGAGGAGTGATCATGGCCACCGTGCACGCTTACATCTTGATTCAGACTGAGGTCGGCAAGTCTGCCGATGTCGCTAATGCCATTCGACAACTCCCTGGAATCACTCTCGCCGAAGATGTCACAGGCCCCTACGACGTGATCGTGCGCTCGGAAGCCACCGATATGAACGAACTTGGCCGTCAAGTGGTTGCGAAGATACAAGCAGTGCCGGGGATTACTCGCACGTTGACTTGCCCGGTAGTGCATTTCTAACTGCTAACGCAAAATCGTGGTCGGGCGCGCGAGCGCTTCATCAATCAAAATGGAAATAAGTTCCTTGTAGGGAACACCGCTTGCATCCCATAAACGCGGATACATCGAAGTGGGCGTAAAGCCAGGCATGGTATTCACTTCGTTAATAAGTAGGCCTTCAGCTGTCAAGAAGAAGTCAACGCGCGCTACACCCTCGCAACCGAGGGCAATGAAAGCTTCCTGGGCCATGGCTTGAATCTCTCGACTCATCTCAGGATCAAGATCTGCAGGAATCGTCAACTTGGTTGCCTCGTCTAAATACTTCGCCGCAAAGTCATAGAACTCGTACTTACTATCAACCACGATTTCACCAGGAACCGAAACCATAATTTCACCAGCAGCGTTTTGAAGAACCGCGCATTCAACTTCACGACCGATCACGCCCTCCTCAACAATGATGCGAGCATCATGTTCGCCAGCCACAGCAATGGCATCGCCAAGATCTGCAGCGCTCTTCACCTTCGTGATTCCTTGGCTCGAACCGGCGCGTGACGGCTTTACAAAAACTGGCAATGGCAGGTGCTCTGTAATTTCACTTTCGATTCCAGTGGGATCTAGCACCCAATCTGCAAATCGAAAAGAAACGTGGTCAGGGGTGGGAAGTTCGGCAGAAGTAAGTAATTGCTTCATGGCCGACTTCTCCATAGACGCCGCCGACGCTAAGACCCCTGAGCCGACGTAGCGCATCTTCGCGCTCTCCAATAATCCTTGAATGGCACCATCTTCACCATAAGCACCATGAAGAACGGGAAAAACCACGTCAAATCCTTCGAGGAGCCCTGGACCTGCAAGCGCACTATGCGTGGCATCTGTGACTTCAGGGAGCACATCTCCACGAAGCACAAAATCGGGATTCTCCATGACGCGCCAGCCACCATCACGAGTAATCCCAAGCACGGTCACTTCGAATCGATCTTGGTCGATTGCGGCGAGCACACTCCCGGTAGAGATACAGGAAATACCGTGCTCGCTACTTTGTCCTCCACAAATGAGAGCTACACGTACACGAGGCATGAGATGACAGTACCTGAACCACCTCAACAAGCGCCTGATAGTGGATACTTGCCTCATGAGTGATTCAGTACATATCGAGACAACCGTGGTGCACGCCGGCCGGCCGCCACGAACGGCTGGCGCGCCAGTGAACCCCACCATCTCGCTCTCTTCCACCTATATCGCAGGTCCGGAAGATAATCCCGCTCTCTATGCATATGCCCGTGAGCACCATGAGACCGGTCGCGCCTTTGAAGACGCTTTAGGCGAGCTCGAAGGTGGACTTGCCCTCGCCTACGGCTCTGGCATGGCAGCCACCACCACCGTCATGGGATTAGTGCCGATCGGTGGCGCCATCGTGGTCCCCCGCATCGCCTACACCGGCGCACTCAATCTCGCACGCACCAAAGAAGAACGCGGCGAAATCATCCGCCGCCCCATTGATATCAGCAATCTTTTGGAGATTGAGGCAGCCGTCCAAGGCGCGCATATGCTCTGGATTGAAACTCCGACCAACCCAACACTTACCATCACTGATATCAAGCGAGCCGCTGAGATTGCACACGCTGCTGGCGCGATCGTGGTGGTTGATTCCACTTTTGCAACACCTATGCTCACGAACCCACTCGCACTTGGTGCTGACATTGTGATCCATTCCGTCACGAAGTGGATCGCCGGACACTCAGATTTGCTTATGGGAGCAACTGTCGTAAAAGAGCAAGCGCTCTACGACAAACTCCAAGTTGCTCGGGTGCTCAATGGCGCCGTCATCGCGCCCTTTGAAGCCTGGCTCGCCCTTCGCGGGATGCGCACATTGGCCATTCGCGTGAAAGAGGCTTGCACCAGCGCAGAGCTCTTGGCCACTCGCCTCGCTGGGCATCCTGCCATCTCGCGAGTTTCATACCCCGGGCTCACAAGTCACCCGCAACATGAGCTGGCCAAAGTTCAGATGAGTGGGCGCTTCGGCTCCATCATTGCTATCGAATTGCACGGCGGAAAAGATGCAGCGGCCACACTCTGCGATTCCACCAAGATTTGGATGCACGGAACGAGCATCGGAGGTGTCGAATCGCTTCTGGAGCGCCGACGTCGTTGGAAATCAGAATCAGCTGAGGTCGACGAATCGCTCATTCGACTCAGTGTGGGAATAGAGAACGTGGAAGACCTCTGGAGCGATATCGAAAGAGCCCTCAACTCGCTCTAACTACTCAGCTCTCTTTTCACGTGACATCAATTTACGTACAGCTTCAGTTGGTGTGAGCGCGCCTTCAATAACTGCGACCACGGCTTCCGTTATAGGCATCGACTCACCATGGCGAAGAGCAAGTTCGAGCAGCGGCCTTGCACTCTTTACCGCTTCAGCCGTAGTTGAAGTGGCCTCTGTCGCTTCAGAGAGAGTTAATCCCTTGCCTAAGCCCTCACCGAAAGTGCGATTGCGCGAGAGCGGCGAAGAACATGTGGCAACCAGATCGCCCAGACCAGCTAGTCCTGAAAATGTGGCATCGTCGGCCCCCATGGCGACCCCGAGACGCGTGATCTCAGCTAATCCTCGAGTAATTACCGTGGCTTGAGTGTTATCACCCATACCCAACCCAACCGCCATGCCGACAGTAAACGCGATGACGTTCTTGCCCACACCGGCAATTTCGCAACCGATGACATCTGTTGATGTGTACGGACGAAAATATGGAGCACTCGAAAGCGATTGCAAGAGCAAAGCGCTCTGCTCAGATGTTGACGCCACCACGCCTGCGGCGGGTTGCCTCGCGATGATTTCGCCAGCCAAGTTAGGGCCTGTAACCAGCGCGAACCGATCCGACTTGTGCCCCCACTCTTGCGCGACAATTTCACTCACCCGCATCGAGGAACTCATTTCCAAGCCTTTGAGCAGACTCACCACAAGAGTACTTTCCGAAATATACGGTTTCCATGCATGCAAGTTGCCGCGCAACGCCTGAGTAGGCATGGCAAGCACCACCACGTCTGCGGCCAGCGCGAAAGGCGCATCACTCGTTGCGCTTATGGAATCTGATAGCTCGATACCAGCATGAAATTTGGAATTGGAATGTCGTGAATTAATCTCTCCCACGACTCCTTCATCCCGCCCCCAGAGGAGTACCTGATGGCCGGCATCTGCCACCACTTGGGCAAAGGCGGTACCCCATGACCCGGCACCGAGGATAGATATCGAGGTCATGGCTTCTTCTTAAAGTTGCCAGTGCGGGGAAGACCTGACTTTCTTGAATCAAATCGTTCAGTGGGTGCTTTCTCTCCACGAATATCTTCAAGCATTCGGGTAATCGCATCCATCACGAAATTAGTTACCTCAAGTAACACCTGTTGATCTATTGGCTTGCCCATCCACGGCGAAAGATCCAACGCCGGCCCGGCATGCACATGCACCAGAGTCCGCGGGAAGATCTTGATTCGCTTTTCATAGGTACCAATAATTTCTTGCGCGCCCCACTGGGCCATAGGGATCACGGGCGCACCAGTTTCTAAAGCGATGCGCGCAAGCCCAGTCTTGGCAGTCATCGGCCAATGATTGGGGTCTCGAGTGAGTGTCGCTTCCGGATAAACACCGAGCAATTCTCCACTATTCACTGCTTCAACTGCAGCCTTGTAGGCAACGTGAGTGCCCTCGCTTTCGCGAAAGACTGGAATTTGCCCGGCGCCGCGAAGGATCTGGCTCACAAAGGGCACCGAGAAGAGACTGGACTTAGCCAAAAATCGCCCAGGCCTACCTTGATCAAAGAGATAGTGCGCAAAAACCAAGGGGTCTGCATGAGAAATATGATTTACCGCGACGATCACACCGCCCTTTTGAGGGACGTTCTCAAAGCCTCGCCAATCCCGCTTCGTGATAGCAAAGAGGACAGGGCGAACGATCAATGCCGCGAAGCGATAGTACGGACCCACTTTGACGCGTACAGCCATCTCTAGAGCCTAGCCATAGGATTCCTCTATGGCTCCCCTTTGGTCGGCAATCGTGCCCTTCAAGGGCTCGGTAGCTGCGAAATCCCGACTCCATGCCCTCTACGGGGTGGATGGCGAAGATTGGGCTCAAGCCTTCCTTTCCGACATCCTTGACGTACTTCAAGGGATGCCTGAGATAGCAAAAATCGTGGTCGTCACCAGTGATGCCGAAGTGGGCAGCGAACGGGCAGGAATTCAAGTCATTGCCGACAATGCCGGCGGTCTCAACGAGGCAATCTTGTTGGGGGCACGTGCATGTTCTGGAAAGACAATTGTCATCCCGGCAGATTTGGCAACACTTGACCCTGCTGACCTCACGTCATTGCTCGCAGAGGCGTCATCAATCCCCTTCGGCTTTGTGCGTGATGCGGCCGGGGAGGGAACCTCGTTGCTATTCGTGCACCTTGCTGCAGAACTCACTCCACACTTTGGCAGCGATTCCGCAACGGCTCACCTGAAGAGCGGAGCTGTAGAAGTTCACGCTCCACTCACTCTTCGACTTGATGTTGACGACGCCATCTCATTGCTGGCGGCAAGTGGTGGGCTGGGAACGCACGCCAAACGCCTACTTGCGTTAGCGAAGAACTTTCCTAGCAACGATTAACAAAAAAGTAAGGGGCCGCGCTTAGTGCGCGACCCCTTACTTAAGAACGTGAATTAACGCCTCTTTGCAGCCTTACGAGGAGCAGCCTTCTTTGCAGCCTTACGAGGAGCAGCCTTCTTTGCAGCCTTACGAGGAGCAGCCTTCTTTGCTGCCTTGCGAGGAGCAGCCTTCTTTGCAGCCTTCTTCGCAGCCTTCTTGGCAGCTGGCTTTGCAGGCGCGGCAACCTTGCGCTTGCCTGAAACTTCTTCTTTGAATTGCATTGCTGGCTTGAACTTAGGAACTGCGGTTGCCTTCACCTTGACGGTGGCACCAGTCGCTGGGTTACGCGCCGTGCGGGCCTTGCGGATTACCTTGTCGAAGTTACCGAAACCAGCAATGGCAACCTTCTCGCCAGCAACAACTGTGCGAACGATGGTGTCGATTACTGCTTCTACTGCCTTCGTTGCTTCCTTCTTACTTCCTTCGAAGTGAGCCGAAAGAGCATCAATAAGCTCTGCCTTATTCACGAATTCCCCTTTATTTTTCTGTGTCCGGGTTCCCGGAACCCCCATAACATATGGCTTTTTCGAGTGGGTGTCCAAAACCGAAACACCGAAACCCCTTATTTTCTAGGGTTTTTCAAACTCTTAAGCAAGACTCGAGAGTTTGAAATGATGTGACGTCTTACACTTTTGCAGGCAAAGTGGCGGGCTTATATGCCGGCCGAACCTTCTCAAAAGCGTCAATGGCATCGACGTGGCGCAAGGTGAGACCGATGTCATCGAGCCCTTCCATCAAGCGCCACCTGGTGTAATCATCGATCTCAAAACCGATCGACTGGTTGGCATATCGCACTTGGCGCGCCTCAAGATCGACCGTTATTTCAGTGCTGGGATCGCTTTCAACGGCTTTCCAGATTGCTTCGACCTCGCTCTGCGGCAAGACCACCGTGAGGAGGCCACCCTTGAGGGAGTTGCCGCGAAAAATATCGGCGAAGCGGCTAGAGATGACTGCGTGGAAGCCGTAATTCTGCAACGCCCAGACAGCATGCTCACGAGATGAGCCGGTGCCAAAGTCAGCGCCGGCTACCAATACGGACCCGTTGGCGAACTCTGGCTTGTTCAATACAAACTCTGGATCCTGACGCCAAGCAGCGAAAAGACCTTCTTCGAATCCATCACGAGTGATCTTCTTGAGCCAGACAGCCGGGATAATTTGATCGGTATCAACATTGCTACGACGAAGTGGGACACCTGTTCCGGTGTGGCTGATGAACTTCTCCATTGTTATGCGCCCACTTTCGCTGAATCAAGATCGGCCGGAGATGAGAGAGTGCCTCGAAGGGCGGTAGCCGCGGCGACGAGCGGACTCACCAGGTGGGTTCGCCCACCTTTTCCTTGCCTTCCCTCAAAGTTGCGATTGCTAGTTGAAGCGCTGCGCTCCCCCACTGCCAATTGATCAGGATTCATACCAAGACACATCGAGCAACCCGCTTGACGCCATTCGGCACCGGCATCAAGGAAGACCTTGTCGAGACCCTCAGCTTCGGCTTGTAAGCGCACCTTGGCTGATCCAGGAACTACCAGCATTCTCAAGGTAGATGAGATCTTCTTACCCTTGAGGATTTCTGCTGATGCTCGCAAATCTTCGATACGACCGTTGGTGCACGAGCCTAAGAAGACCGTGTCGATTTTAATATCACGAAGCGGCATACCTGCAGTGAGGCCCATGTACTCAAGAGCGCGCGCTGCGGCATTGCGCTCATCTGGATCGGAGTACTCATCCGGGTGAGGAACTTTCCCAGAGAGCGGAAGTCCTTGTCCTGGATTCGTTCCCCAGGTCACGTATGGTGAAAGTTCATCGGCATTGAGAATGACCTCAGCATCGAACTTGACATCTGCATCGCTCTTCAAGGTGCTCCAGTAAGCCACCGCGCCATCCCAATCAGCACCTTCTGGTGCATGCGGGCGACCCTTGAGATATTCAAAAGTAGTTTCATCAGGGGCGATCATGCCTGCACGCGCACCCGCTTCGATACTCATGTTGCATACCGTCATGCGACCTTCCATCGAAAGCGCACGTATAGCTTCGCCACGGTATTCAAGAACATAGCCCTGTCCACCGCCAGTACCAATCTTGGCAATGACCGCAAGAATGATGTCTTTCGAAGTGACACCGGGCTTTAACTTTCCATTGACCGTAATGGCCATAGTCTTAAATTTCTTGAGTGACAATGTTTGCGTTGCTAGCACATGCTCTACTTCACTAGTTCCGATACCAAATGCCAAGGCGCCGAAAGCGCCATGTGTGGAAGTGTGTGAATCACCGCAGACAACGGTCATACCTGGTTGCGTCAGTCCGAGTTGTGGTCCGACCACGTGGACGATTCCTTGATCAACATCGCCGAGTGAGTGGAGGCGAATACCAAACTCCACAGAGTTGTTGCGAAGGGCATCGATCTGCGCTCGCGAGACAAGGTCGGCGATCGGTTTATCAATATCGATGGTGGGGGTGTTGTGATCTTCCGTGGCGATTGTGAGATCGGGGCGGCGTACTTTTCGGCCGGCTAGGCGCAAACCATCGAAAGCTTGTGCGCTGGTGACTTCGTGCAACAAGTGCAAGTCGATGTAGAGGAGATCGGGTTCGCCATCTGCGCTACGCACCAAGTGATCGCGCCAGACTTTCTCTGCGAGTGTAAGAGCCATAATGAGTCCCTTTCGCTACCCACTTGCGTCTCAAATAGTGATACGCAAGTATTGGATCGTGGACAACATTAGTGGAGTCGGAGTTCTCGACAAAGTCGCGCAAGTTTTGAACGCACTTGAGGCTGGGCCGCAGAATCTCGCGGGCCTCGTAAGCGCTACCGGCATCTCTCGCCCGACCGCGCACCGCTTAGCCCTTGCCTTAGAAAACCATCGAATGGTGAGTCGCGATATCCAGGGACGCTTCGTTCTCGGACCAAGATTTATTGAACTTGCCGGTGCTGCCGGCGAAGATCGATTGGTGGCGGTTGCCACCCCGGCACTCGCACTTTTGCGCGACGCCACCGGAGAGAGTGCCCAGCTCTACCGCCGTCAAGGAGATCACCGCATTTGCATCGCAGCTGCCGAGCGCGTCAGCGGATTGCGCGACTCAGTACCTATCGGTTCACTACTCACGATGCATGCAGGGTCAGCCGCACAAGTACTCCTTGCTTGGGAAGATGCATCGAAGATTAACCAAGGAACAACTGGTGCGCGCTTTACGGCTGCTCGACTAGAAGCAGTGCGTCGTCAAGGCTGGGCAGAGAGCGTTGGGGAACGAGAAGCCGGCGTCGCAAGTGTTTCCGCACCAGTGCGTGGACCACATAACCGAGTGATTGCTGCCGTGAGTGTGAGTGGCCCGCTTGAACGCCTAGGTCGTAGACCAGGTCGTTTACATGCAGCCGCAGTAGTAGCAACTGCAGAACGCATCTCTGCAGCACTTAAACAATCCCGCTAATCGCTACTTCAAAGAGAAGTAATAATCAGCCGAGCTGGTCGGCCAGTTACTCGAATCACGAAGCACTAGCAATTCTTTGAACGTCACCCCAACTTTGCTCATAAAATAGAGGCGTCCCGTTGAGCTTCCTCCTGGGACTAATTGAAGAGAGTCGTTGAGTGCATCCTTCATGGATATGTACTGAGCATCTCGAAGCTGTCCATTTGGCAGCGCGATTTTGAAGGTGCGGTCATAACTACCTACGGTCACAATCTTGCTATCAAGATTTAACACGGTCATTGTCAGCGCCTGCCAGGTCATTCCTGACTTCACATCGGGGATGCCGTTGTACTTAGCATCATAAGTACAGCCATCACGGGATCCATTGTTAGCGCACACTTCCTTAGAGATGGGTTGCAGTGATGCTTCGACCCTAAATTGCAATTTCCCGGCGACCAATGTGGTGCCACGCGGCGCTGGATTGCCTGCACTTCCTACATCTCCAGAAAGCGAGGCGGGAGTTGCCATGGGGCCTGGCTCTGGAATGGGACCAACTGCTGACGTGTCGGTGAGCAAGTAGTAATCTGTCTCACTCATCGGCCAATTACTTTGATCGTTGATCACCATCAAAGTCTTCACCGAGACCCCGACTGATATCTTGAAATAGAAGCGACCCGTGGCGCTACCACTGGGGATAATTTGTCCATTATCCAACAAGTTATCTTCAATCGAGGCGCTATCTGCTTCAATCAACTGACCAGACTCGGTGACTAATTTAAATCTGCGATCTAGCGAACCCACATCGATAATCTTGGTATCAAGATTGAATACGCTCGCCTTGATTGCATACCACCAGACTGTAGCTTTGGGATCTGGGATGCCGTTGTACTTAGCATCATAAGTACAGCCATCTCGAGAACCGTTGTCAGCACAGACTTGCGCCATCACGGAGTTATTGGTGCCTTCTAAGCGGAATGCGACTTTCCCGATCGTCACTTTGGTCCCTGCCGAGACAGGATTGGCTGCAGTTCCGATAGCTGGCGGTTTGGGCACCGATGGGGCTGGTTGCGTCGTCGTAGTAGGGGCGGGCTGAGATTGAGTCGGCAACGCGCCTACGACGCCACCAGGAATAGCCACACCCTTATTCCAGATCAACTTCTTCCCGGACTTAACGCAGGTGTAAACCTTCTTCGAGTCCAGGGCGACTTGGCCCACCTTCTTACATACAGACCCTGGCTTGATAGCCGCGAGCGCACCTTGAACGGTGGAAAGAGTGAGACCAGTAACCATGACAGAGGTAAGAAGGATCCTGATTCGCATGGCGATCAATCTACCTTTCATGAGAAAGTGAGCAAGTTGAAAGCGTGCTGAAATGCCTAGTCAGCGCCAGACTCCAGGGCAGCGCGATCGAGAGATTCACCTTTTTGTTTGGGGTGAGAAGCTGAAGCAATTGCATCAGCCCCACCCTGCTCAAGTGTGCCCACCAAGCGGAATTGCCCATCGCCAAGTTGTCCTTGTGCAGAGTACATCTCAAGCTTTGCGCGGGTATCTGCAATATCGAGATTCCTCATGGTTAATTGACCAATGCGATCGACCGGACCAAAGGCAGCGTCCTCAGTACGTTCCATCGACAGTTTGTCAGGGTGGTAACTCAATGCCGGCCCGCAAGTATTGATAATTGAATAATCATCACCACGACGAAGGCGTAGCGTGACTTCGCCAGTGATAGCCGAGGCCACCCAACGCTGTAAAGATTCGCGAAGCATGAGTGCTTGCGGATCGAGCCAGCGACCTTCGTAGAGCAAACGACCAAGGCGGCGTCCTTCAGCGTGATAATTCGCCACGGTGTCTTCGTTATGAATACCACTGAGCAAGCGTTCGTAGGCGATGAAGAGCAGTGCCATGCCTGGGGCTTCGTAAATCCCACGACTCTTCGCCTCGATGATGCGGTTTTCGATTTGATCGGCCATGCCCAAGCCATGGCGCCCACCAATGGCGTTCGCTTCGTGCATGAGGTCGACGACAGAAGCAAATTCTTTTCCATTTATAGCAACCGGGCGGCCTTGGACAAACTTGATCAAAACATCTTCCGAAGCAATAGCGACCGTCTCGTCCCAAAAACGCACTCCCATAATGGGCTCAACTAATTCAATTGATGCATCTAGGTGTTCGAGGCGCTTGGCTTCGTGAGTGGCACCAAGAATGTTTGCGTCAGTGGAGTACGCCTTCTCAAGACTGTCGCGATAAGGAAGTCCTTGTGCGCTCATCCACTCAGACATCTCTTTGCGTCCACCAAGTTCGGCAACAAAATCTGCATCAAGCCATGGCTTATAGATTCGCAAACTTGGATTAGCGAGAAGGCCATAACGATAGAAACGTTCGATGTCATTGCCCTTGTAGGTAGATCCATCACCCCAAATCGAAACGCCATCTTCAAGCATCGCGCGCACGAGCAACGTGCCAGTTACAGCGCGGCCGAGTGGAGTGGTGTTGAAATACTGCTTACCGCCCGAGCGAATATGAAAAGCTCCACAGGCAATTGCCGCTAAACCCTCTTCAACAAGGGCAACTTTACAATCCACCAAACGAGAAAGTTCAGCACCATACTGCTGAGCCCGACCGGGCACCGAATCGATGTCTAGTTCATCGTATTGACCGAGGTCTGCGGTGTAGGTGTACGGAATGGCGCCCTTGGCTCGCATCCATGCAACGGCTACCGAAGTGTCGAGACCGCCGGAGAAAGCGATGCCGACGCGTTCGCCGACAGGTAGGGATGCGAGGACTTTGGACATACCCCTAGCCTAACGGACGGTGTCGATCTCCATGGATTCCTGCCAGCGCGGTGAGGTAGTCCGCGGCGGATGAACGGTCGCATTGAGCACGATCATGTGTGGATGTCCCGCGATGTTGCGATCATGGCCGACCGCAAGCGCCTCGCCCAATTGATCGACTGACTCGATGTTGGTAAATGAAATGCCAAACGAAGCCGCCAGAATGGCCCAATCGGGAGTCACTAGGTCAACACCGCGTTCTGCATGCCCAAATACTTGTTGATCAAAGCGAAGCATTCCGTATCCGCCATCATCAACTATGAAGAGCGTCATCGGGATGTGCTCTTGCACCAGCGTCGCTAATTCTCCGAGTGCGAACATAATGCCGCCATCGCCACAGATCGAAAGTGTGGGTGAATCGAATGCGGCGCCGATAGCTGCGGGGAAACCAAACCCCAAAGTGCCCCAACCCACAGGATAGGCAAGACGTCGAGAGCGCGGTTGCTCTCCATACCCTGCATACCAATATCCCGCTGTTGTCATATCGCAGACCACATTTGCATCTGCTGGCCACGACTTCTCAATTTCGTTGACAATGCCCATGCCGATCGTGGCGCGCTCATCAGTAGCAAGTCGTGCGCGCATCACAAGACCTGCATCGTAGGGCTGTGCCACCCACTTACTCTTCTTTTCAATCAACGCTGTGAGCTGTGGTAAATCTTTGAGTGCGGCAAACACCAGGTGTGCACCGGGTAAATTCGTACTCACTGGTTCCAATGAATGGTTAATCGCGATCACTTGTGCCGGCACTGGCATCTGCCAGTTACGAGTATTCATTCCATCGAAATCTGAACCCAAGACCAATAACAAATCAGCCTCTGAAGCTATCTGGTGAATCTCTGGCTCATGAATGGGACCGCCAGCCAGCAGCTCATGTCCACCAAGGACTCCGCGACCGGCAAACGAGGTGACAATCGGTGCTGCTAATTTCTCGGCGAACGCTGCAAGCACACCCTGATCCATACCTGCACAGCCGCCACCGAGCCATAGCAACGGTTTCGTCGCTACATTGATCATCGAAGCGGCCTTTGCAAAATCTGCATGCAGATTTTCAATTTCCACCAGCGGTAAGGTAAGTCCACCAGTAACTGCACTCCCCAGCACATCCGAGGGCACGCCAATGTAGGCGGCGACTTCACCGCGACGTTCCGCGAAGTGGAGTACTCGATCTAACGCATCAAGTGCGGCGCTTGCTGTTGTCGTGGAAAAGGCGAGCGGCGTTCCGTCAGTATCCTTGGATGCTAGTTGAGTAAAGAGCGCACTTTGATCTGCCATCTCATGCAATATTCCGCGACTCACACCCGGCTTGCGAAGCGCAGTGGAGACTTCCGAGGCGAGCACGATGACTTTGGAGTGGCTCACTGCGCCCTCACCAAAAGCGGCCACCACATTGGCTGCTCCCGGACCTGTTGTAGTAATAGCCACGCCGAGACCGCCGCTGACCCGCGCCAACCCATCTGCGGCATAGCCGGCGGTCTGCTCGTGGCGCACTCCGACGATGGTCGGGATCTCGCCACTCGCCTCCCAAAAGGCCAGGTTATGTACCCCTGGCAGACCGAAAACGTGGGTAACCCCAGCGGCGGCGAGGCGTTCGAGGATGGCCTGGGCCAGGGTGGTGGCGGCGAAAGACATAGAGCTAGCGTCTCACATTTACGCGTAGGATCGAGCCGTGACCTACCTCTCTCAGAACCCCGCCAATTTTTCCGAAACCGTCGCCTCCTTCGAACTCGCCTCGGTCACTGACATTGTGAAGGCTGCCGAGGTGGCTAGCGCTGCCCAGCGCGAGTGGGCCGCCGTGCCGGCTCCCGCCCGTGGTCGCGTCCTAGCCCAAGTGGGCCGCCTCTTCGAAGCGAATAAGGAATCACTCGCCGCATTGATGACTAAGGAGATCGGCAAGACATATGCCGAGTCACTCGGTGAAGTGCAAGAAGTCATTGATACGTGCGACTTCTTCCTCGGCGAAGGCCGCCGTCTCTATGGCCAAACAGTTCCCAGTGAGATGCCGAACAAGCAACTCTTTACGTTTCGTATGCCTGTCGGCACCACAATGATCATCACCGCCGCAAACTTCCCGGCAGCAGTTCCATCTTGGTATTTGGTCCCAGCACTTCTCACCGGAAATAGCATCGTATGGAAGCCCGCCGAAACCGCAGGAGCAATTGCTACCGCGATGGCACACATCTTCCGCGCCGGTGGCGTCCCACAAGGCGTACTCGACGTAGTGATTGCGGATGGCGCCACGACTGGCGCAGCACTCAACGAAGTTTTGGAACGCGGACTCATTCAGAAGGTTGGCTTTACCGGCTCAACCGAGGTGGGTCGAAAGATCGGCGAACTCTGCGGTCGCCACTTGCAATCACCTTGTTTAGAACTTGGTGGCAAGAACCCCATGATCGTGATGCCCGATGCCACGATCGATCTCGTTGTTGAAGGCGCGCTCTTTGCTGGCTTCGGCACTGCCGGCCAACGGTGCACCTCGATGGGAACACTTTGGGTGCACGAAAAGATTTACGACCAAGTAAAGAACGCGTGGGTGAGTGCCGTCGAGAATGCGATCATCGGCGACCCCACAAAAGCTGTCCTTTATGGCCCCATGATTAGCGAGGCGTATCTCAATACCCACGAGAAGAATCTCGAAATGGTGCAAAGCCATCACAAGCTGCTCGGCTCAACTAGCACAGGCCGCATCACCGCGAAGAATCCACGCAACAACTTCCTCGGTGATCCAGATAAGGGTTACTTCGCACACCCCACCATTGTCGAAGGAATCGTGAAGAGCGATGCGCTCTATCACACCGAAACTTTCGGACCGCTGGTAGGTCTTGGCAAGTTCTCAGACCTTGATGAAGCTATCGACCTAGCAAACGCGCATGGTTACGGTCTCTCGTCGGCGATTTACACCAACGATCCTAAGAACGTGTGGAAATTCCGCGAGCAAGTGAGCTCCGGAATGGTCTCTATCAATAACTCCACCTCCGGTGCAGAGGCGCACCTACCCTTTGGCGGTAACGGTAAGAGTGGAAATGGTTCCCGCCAAAGCGGTATTTGGGTGCTTGATCAATTCACTCGCTGGCAATCAGTCAATTGGGATTACTCAGGTCGTCTGCAGAAAGCCCAGATGGACATCATGGAGCTTCCGTACGAGCCGGACTTCCGTCTGTGAGTTCGCTACCTGCCCGCAGCGATGTCGTCATCGTAGGCGGCGGGGTGATGGGTGCTTCCACCGCATTTCACCTGGCCGAGGCCGGCGTCAATGTCACTCTCTTGGAACGCGATTCGTTAGCTAGCGGTTCCACCAGCAAAGCTGCCGGTGGGGTACGCGCAAACTTCAGTGATGAACTCAATATCGCACTTGGTTTGCGTTCACTCGAAGCATTCGAGAATTTCAAAGTTCGTCCAGGGCAAGATATTGATTTGCATCAAGTGGGCTACCTCTTCATTCTCACCAAACCAGAGGATGTAGTGCTCTTCGAAGACTCCGTAAAACTTCAGAATTCCTTGGGTGTACAGTCGCGAATGCTCACTCCGCAAGAAGCGCAAGAGCTCTCACCATTGCTTAATATCGATGGCGTTCTGGCGGCCGCGTACTCACCCCGTGATGGTCACTGCACTCCCGAATCAGTCGTTCTTGGTTACGCTACTGGCGCTCGTAAACATGGCGCCTCCATCCACACCGGCATTGAAGTCACAGGAATCGTGCACGATGGCAGCACGATCAGTGCGGTAGAAACCAGTGCAGGTCGCATTGAAACATCCACCGTCATCAACTGCGCCGGCGCCTGGTCACCGCAGATTGGTGCCATGGTGGGATTAGAAATTCCGGTTGTGCCCTATCGCCGAGAAATCTTGATCACCGAACCGATTCCTGATCTACCAAATAATTTCCCAATGACCATCGATTTCTCAACATCGTTTTACTTCCATCGCGAAGGCCCAGGTTTACTCACCGGATTTAGCGATCAAAGTGTAGAAGCTGGGTTCTCACTCAATCGCGACGACGGTTTTGCAGAAAAACTTGGTGAGCTTGCAATGGTGCGTGCTCCGCGCGTACTCGATGCGGGAATTCGATCTGGCTGGGCCGGACTTTATGAAGTCACTCCTGACCACAACGCGCTCTTGG
>NSHZ01000021.1 GCA_002737595.1 Actinomycetota bacterium
AATTCCGCGCTCTTTTTGGCGCTTAGTTCCAGCACCCGACATATGACCACCAGACGTAAAGAGCGTGCCACCTACTTCGTGAGATTTTTCAAGCAACAAGACTTTCGCACCGAGATTGGCAGCCTCCACGGCACACGGAATGCCCGTGGTCCCCGCACCAATGACGATGAGATCGAATTGCTTGCTCATGCTCCGCTTCCTCGTAGGAGAACGCGACCGCGAACTTTCGCTGCATGCGTATAAGCAGCGACGCCATCAGCAAGTGGATGGATAGAATCAATGTCTGGAGCAAAACCTCCTAGGATCACATCTTGCACAGCGGCTCGAACATGCTCTGCCAAACCTTCGTGTGAACGGCGGAGGAGATTGAAACCAATTAATTGATGCTCGCCGCCAAGAAATTTCGGGGCAAGAATTGGCATCATGGCCCCTGAGCTAAACCCGAGGAGTATGTGTTTGCAATCGGGGCCGCCGGCGCTCATCGCGTTACCGGTAATTTCGCCGCCCACGGGATCGATGATGACATCGGCGCCGCGACCAAGAATCGCACGCGCACCTTCTGCAATTGCATCGTTGCGAACACCACGCACACCATCGATATCGGCGCCATCACGCGAAGCCACTGCCATGGTGAGTCCCAGTGTGCGACCAACAGCAATGCTCGCCTGCCCGACCGAGCCAGTGCCACCAAGAATAAGAAGTGTGTCTCCACTCTTTACTTTGGCAATGTCTTGCAGAATCGAACGCGCAGTTGCCAGTGAAGTGACCGCGGACGCGATTGCCACATAATCAGAACCAGTCGGAATTGCATGGAGCACCGACTGCGGCAACGAGAAACGTTGGGCATGGATGCCATCGCGCGTAAGCCCGCCGCCGACGCTCTCGGCAAAAGCGAAATAATGGTTACCTTGCCCATCTTTGGCGACCGCCGCTGTCCCCGGTATGAGGGGCCAAGGTTTTGCCGGCGGGAAAAAACCAGCCACTACTTGTCGATCGAGTGGGGAGATCTGGGAAATCACTAGCTCAAGATCTACCTCTCCTGGAATCGAGGGGGCGCCGAGGCCAAGAGTGAGCACATTGGCGGTAGTGGCGATGAGGGCAGAATTGTCAGACATAGGAGGAGTTAACGCCCTCGGACCCCCTCTGGGCAAGTACCCCTCATCCCTAGTAGATTCCCTGGCATGTTCCACGAGGCGGAATGCCGTTCCGCTCTAAGCGCCCTTGAGGCCTTCATGGTTGCCATTGAGGCGCGTGAAATCCCCGGCGTTTTACACGGCTATGAGCGCAGCGAAGAGGTCTACGTCTTCATCGAAGGACCGCGCTGGGCCAGTCATGGGTATGAAAACGTGGCTCGCGGCTGGAGCGCCTACCAAACCTCCCCCATGGGAGTGACCGGGCATAATTGGATTGAAGGTCCAGAAATGATCGGCAGCGAAACACTTGTGAGCATTCAAGGGATTCTTGATCTCGATTACGAAGCCAACGAGCGAAGAGACGTTCTCCGCCTCCGATTCACCTGGGTGCTTCGCAAAGATGAGAACGGCAAGTGGGCAATCGTGCACGAACACGCATCGCAACCATTAGCCGATCCTTACGGAGCTGGCGATTGGGTCACTGGAGAGGGCAAGTCATGACTTTTGTTGGAGCACACTCTAAGCCTTTCGCAGAGGAGCGCACTTACTATCGCGCACTTGCGCTACAAGCACGCACCGAAGCGGTAAATAATCTCAACAACGAGGAAGCACGCGCAGCGATGCTCTCTTCCATTTCACGTATCTCAACAAACATTGGTGCGGCAAACGCCTTCCTTGGTGGAGATATCAAACTTGTCGTGCTCCCCGAATACTTCCTCACCGGTTATCCCATGGGCGATGCAGTCCCTGCGTGGAAAGAGAAAGCAGCGCTCGACCCGTCAGGAGTCGAATACGACAAACTTGGCGAAGTGGCGCAGAAGCACTCGACTTTTCTTTCAGGAAATGTGTATGAGAGCGATCCCAACTTCGCAGAGCTCTACTTTCAAACATCTTTCATCATCGATCCAAGCGGTGAAGTGGTGTTGCGCTACCGTCGCCTCCACTCCATGTTCTCCCCCAGTCCTTGGGATGTCTGGGATAAATATGTAGATCTATACGGCATAGACGCTGTTTTCCCAGTCGTTAAAACTGAGATTGGAAATCTTGCAGTAATTGCCAGCGAAGAAATTCAATACCCAGAACTGGCTCGTGCGTTCGCATTGCGCGGCGCCGAAGTCCTTCTGCATTCAACAAGTGAAGTGGGGTCGCCAGCGCTTACTCCAAAAGACGTGGCGAAACGTGCGCGCGCTTGGGAGAGCGGCTGCTATTTAGTCAGTGCAAACTCTGGGGGGCTCTATGGATCTCCGGTACCACCCAATTCCACCGATGGAATGAGCAAAGTCCTTGATTACACAGGGCTAGTCCTTGCTGAGGCAGGTTTTGGAGAGTCGATGGTGGCTAACGCAGCCATAGATATCAGCGCCGTGCGTCGACATAAGGCGAAGCCAGGAATGGGTAACTTGCTTGCCCGCACCAAGACCGCAATGTGGGCGCAAGAGTACGCGCGCCACAGCGTTGATACCCCGAATGGTTTAGCTGACGCCAAAGCCGAGCGCTCTTACTTCCTCGCCCATCATCGTGAAGCCATCGACAATTTGGCACGACATTGGGAGTCGAAGTGACCCAATTAGATCAAGGTGTACACGTAAGAAATCCTCGGACCGGAATGAACGATCGCGCACTCGACGCGCCTTCACATGAAGAATTAGTGAAGTTAACCAGTCGACTTCGCGCGAATCAAAAGCGCTGGCAGAACGCAGGTCCGGCGCACCGCGCCGAAGTACTCCTCAAATGGCGCGATGCGCTACTCGCCCACAAAGATGAACTTGTCCAAGCACTCACTGAAGATACGGGTCGTCGGACCGAAAGCAGCATCGAAGTGCAAGTGAGTGTCGACGGAATCAATCGTTGGGCAAATCAAGTTGTTGAACTACTCGATGAAGAAACGATTCAGCAAACCACGATGCCCGGAGTCTCCGTAGCGCCTTCGATTAGGCCATACCCACTTGTCGGGATTATCAGCCCGTGGAACTTTCCACTATTGCTCGCATTGATAGATGCCATTCCAGCACTTGCCGCGGGCTGCGCCGTCATCATCAAGCCGAGTGAAATCACTCCACGCTTTTTAGCGCCCCTCGAGAAGACGCTCATCGACGTGCCAGAAATCGCCGAGGTCATCGGTCTCATCGAAGGCGCAGGCGAAACCGGTGCCGCACTCATTCCACTCGTTGATCTTGTCTGTTTCACTGGCAGCGTAGAAACCGGGCGCATCGTCGCCGAAAACGCAGCACGCAACTTCATTCCAGCCTCACTTGAGTTAGGTGGCAAAGATCCAGCCATCGTGCTCCCCGGCGCCAATCTTGATCGCGCAGTTCCTGGAATTCTCTGGGGAGCGACTGCAAACTCCGGGCAGAGCTGCCTCTCGATTGAACGCGTGTACGTGCATGAGTCACTTCACGATGAATTCGTTTCCCGCATCTCCCCCATGGCTGCAGCGCTTGGAGTGAATTTCCCGGATCTTGAGGGTCGCGGCATTGGTCCCATGATCGCTGAAGATCAAATTGCCACTATTGCAAGCCATCTTGAAGATGCATACGCAAAAGGCGCAATTGCTACTGCTGGTGGAGAATTGAAGATTCTTGGTGGCGGTGCATATCTAGAGCCCACCATCTTGACCAACGTGAATCACTCCATGAAGGTGATGACTGAAGAGACTTTTGGCCCCATCATTCCGGTGATGAAATTTACAAGTGATGAAGAAGTGCTCGCCCTAGCCAATGACACCATATACGGACTCTCCGCCGCCATCTTCGGCGAGGAGGGGCGTGCCAAGAAAATAGGCCGACAAATAGATGCCGGCGCAGTCAGCATCAATGATGCCGCGCTCACTGGAGTGATGCACGAAGGAGAGAAGCAAGCTTTCAAGCTCTCCGGAATTGGCGGCTCGCGAATGGGTAAAATTTCTATCCGACGTTTTTATCGACGCCAATCGCTCTTGATAAATTCATCCACGGGGCGCGACCCGTGGTGGTGGCCAGAGAGTTGATATTAAAATTTATTTCGGTAGATTAAACCAATTAGTTCGTGTCCAAAGTATATGAAGGGGTAACCATGGGAATCCGGGAAGAGATGCCACTACTTGCACGCCACGAAGGTAAGTGGATGGGCCACTACGTCTGGGTTGACGCGCAAGGTAATCTCGTAGAGCGTCATGAAGCCCGGCTGGAGAACTCATTCCCTACTGACGGCCCTTATGAGTATTACCAAATCAATACTTACGATTACGACGATGGTCGCCACGAAGTCATTCACTTCCCTGCTAAATACAAAGATAAGCAACTCTGGTTTGATACCGATCGCATCACTGGTCGTGCTTGGGAAGTAGACGAGCACACCATGATGCTTACTTGGGTACGCAAAGATGATCCCAGTGGATACTTCTACGAAATGATTCAGCTCGATGCCACCGGCAATAAGCGATCTCGCGTCTGGCAATGGTTTGAAAATGGCATCTGCACCAAGCGCACGCTCATCAATGAAGAGCGGGTCGCTTAATTCTCAGCCGGCCAACTCGCCGAACCAACGAACCACTCGCTGATAAGGTCACCGGGTGACCAAACGTGAGTTTCTGCTCTTCTCCTCGCTCTGCCTGATCTGGGGTATTCCCTACCTCCTCATCAAGGTGGCGATCGTTGATTTCTCCCCCATCATCGTGGTCTTTCTCCGCACCCTCATCGCTGCGGTTTTGCTGATTCCGCTCGCAGCAAGACGAGGAGAATTAATGCCCGCTATCAAAGCATGGCGTTGGGTTCTCGTTTTTGCAGTACTCGAAATGGTCGGCCCCTGGTGGCTCCTCAATGATTCGGAGACTCGCGTCTCGTCTGGCTTTGCTGGCCTCATGCTAGCCACGGTCCCGCTGACTGGGATCATCGTGAATTTCTTCATGGGAGATAAGACGGTTTTCCAGAGCCGCCGACTCATCGGTATGGCCGTGGGATTTATTGGAGTTGTCAGCCTCGTTGGTCTCGACATCAACGCGGGCAAAGTCGATATGCGATCTATCGTGCAGCTCTTGCTCGTAGCGTTCGGTTATTCACTCGCCCCAGCAATTGCAGCTCGTAAGTTACAAGGCGTCTCCATCATCGGGCTGGTGGGAGTGTCGACCGCGATGGTTGCCCTCATTTACACACCTCCTTCGATTTTGACCTGGCACTCAATCCATCCGACTACTCAGGGAATACTTGCAGTCATCGTCCTTGGTGTGGTCTGCACGGCAACCGCATTCTTAGTGCTGTTTGAACTCATCAAAACTATCGGGCCAATCCGCGTCACACTGGTGACATACGTAAATCCAGCGGTCGCTATCATTCTCGGCATCATCTTCCTCAGCGAGAAGATAACCTCCGGCACCATTATCGGTTTCCCACTCGTGCTTTTTGGCTCTTACCTTGCAAGTAGTAAGAGGAAAGAACTAGCTCAGTAAGGCATCGCTCTTCTTAATAAGTGAACGACAAAACGCACCCATCTCTTTCGCGTCATCAATATACATAGACGGTTTGAAACAGATAGTCTCAAATCCAGCTTCTACCTTTGCAGGTAGTGGCTCGAGAACACGGTCGAGGTCAAGAAGCGAATCAGGAGTTTCAAACTTTCCGTTAATCCCACCCACGAGTTCAATATCAGAGAGCGAACGACCAGCAGCCCTGAGGCCACTCGTGAGGGCTTCCATATCGGCATCAGAAGGCAGACCGAGAGGATTAAAGCCGTGCCCATATTTGACGAGCCGACGCAGCAACGGGGTATGCATCTCCTGCCCACCGAACCAGAGGCGCGGCCCATCATCACGTTGTGGCCGTGGCTCTACCCAAACATCGTCAAAGTCAAAGAACTCGCCATGATGGCTCACTGGCCCGGGTTGCCAACACTTCGCGAGAACTTCGAGCTGTTCATCGAGAATAGCTCCGCGACGATTAAAGGGAATACCTAACGCTGCGTATTCATCTTCATGCCAACTCACCGTCGGCAACATGACGAACCGACCTTCTGAAAGCCGGTCGAGTGTGGCGATCTCCTTGGCGAGTAGGAGTGGATGGCGAAGTGGAGCGATGATCGCACCACCTACCAAACGCAATTTTTCAGTAACGGCAGCGATGGCCGAGAGCAAGACGATGGAATTTGGCCATGACATGTCTGGCGGTTGATTACCGGGGTATGCGTACTCTCGCGGGTTAGCCATCACGCCGCTTGCGCCAGCAGAACGCCCTAACACAATGTGCTCACTCAACATGACGGCATCGATACCGGCGCCCTCTGCCTCCTGCGCAATACGTACAAGGGCTTTCATATCGTTGGGGTCGACGATGGTCCAGTTCTCACTGAGGACGAGCACCCAACGAACTTTGCTCATATTTATCGTTTACCGCGAATGAGTTGATAAATTTCGCCGCGGAGACGTCCGAAATCTGGATGGGCTCTGGTGTCAACCTGATCCCGAGGGTACCCAAGAGGCACTGCAATCTCAGCAGCTACATGCGCGGGCTTACCTGTGAGCACCAAAACTCGATCCGCTAGATAGACAGCCTCGTCCATGTCATGGGTAACCAGCAGGGTGGTAATGCCGAAATCATCTCTTACCTTCAGGACGAGATCTTCGAGATCTAGTCGAGTCTGTGCATCTACTGAAGCGAACGGTTCATCCATCACGAGAATGCGAGGTCTGCTGGCAAGCGCCCGAGCTATCGCCACACGTTGTTGCATTCCACCTGATAACTGCCACGGATATCTCGAATCGTTTCCTTCAAGTCCTACTTCGAGAATCGCCGATTGGACTCTTTCCCGCCGTTCCACTTTAGCAATTTTCTTTAATTTGAGAGGAAGCTCAATATTCTTCTCCACCGTCAACCAAGGCATAAGAGAGCGTGTGTACTCCTGCAACACGATTGCCAGATCTTCAGGGGGTGAGGTGACCCTCTTATCGTCAAGCAAGATCTCGCCACTAGTAACGGGCGTTAATCCAGTTAAGAGGCGGAGCAGAGTCGTTTTGCCCACACCACTCGGGCCCACAATCGAAAGGAACTCTCCCGGTTCCACAATGCAATTGATGTGATCTAGTACGTGCTTATCTTCCCCGTGTCCCGTATAAGTCTTCGTGACATCCTTAAGTTCGAGTCGGGCTCCGGTGCGCTTAGGATGGGTCATGAGGTGAGGCCTTTCTGTCCGCGATACCAGCGAAGGGCCCGCTTCTCTACTAACTCGAATATTACGTTGAAAATGTAACCCAAGATTCCTAGCACGATGATGCCCGTCCACATATCAATGATCATGAAGGATTGCTGCGCCTCTACGGTAAAGGCTCCCAATCCCCTGAAAGCCCCGAGCATCTCGCTCACGATCATGACAATAAATCCCACCTGAAGACTCACTTGAAGACCAGATGAAATCATAGGCGCGCCACTTGGCACCCGAACTCGCCACAGACTCTGAAAAGACGAGAACTTAAAACTTCGAGAGACATCTAACAGAACTGCATCAGAAGTGCGAACTGCTTCTATAGTCGCGATCAAGGTGGGGAAGAAAACAGCTACCGCAATGGATACCCGTCGCGATTCATCGCCAATGCCGAAGAGCATGATAAAGATGGGTACCAAAGCCACTCCAGGGATGGATCTAAAAAAATTTACCAGCGGGGAGAAAATCTTCTGCGCAATTTCACTCAAACCTAAATGTGCGCCCACAACCAGTGCGCAAGGGGCGCCAATGAAATAACCAATAGCAAGATTCTTAAGGCTTGGAATAACGTCGTCGACCACATTGGTAAAAAGCCAATTCGCCTTAAACTGAGTAGCGATTTGACTGAGAGGTGGCCAGAAATAATTCTCAGAGTTTGCCGATACTTTCCACCAGAAGAGCAGCAGAGCCACCACGAGCCAACTTGATATCAGGAAACGGCGCAAGAGAGCGAGCATCATTTACCTCGCCAAAAAATGATTCGCTTATCCATCGCAGAGACGAACATATTCACCAGAATCCCGACGACACCTAAGACAACAACGTAGGCGTAGACATTGGGAGAGTTACCACCTGTCTGCGCGACGGATAATGAGTGCCCTAGCCCAGGGCCACTTCCTACCAGGCCGGTAACAATAGAAACGATAACTGCCGCAGAGGTGGCAATCTTCGTGCCCGTCGCAATGAAAGGAAGGGCCGAAGGAAGGACCGCATACTTTAAGCGCGCGTATCGCGATGCGTTGAAAGCTGAGAGCGTATCCAGCAGAACCGGATCGGTGTCTCGAACTCCATAAGTTGCTTGAACCAACACAGAGAAGAGCACACCAAAGACTACGAGAGTGACGCTAAATTTTATTGTGGTGCCAAACATGAGCAATACAAGAGGGAGCACCACGATGGGAGGAATCACTTTCAAAAAGTCAAGAATGAATTTAGTGGACCTGAAGGCGAACTCGTTGAGACCCACCATCAGTCCTAACGGAACGGCAAGAGCTATTCCAATAATGAGGCCCGTCATGGCGATCAGAAAAGTGACTCCGAGATCCCCCCAGAATTCCCCCGTCTGAAGCATCGCCCATAGGGCGCTAGCAATTTTCGATGCAGATGGAAAAGGTCGGTCGTTAAGGCTTACGGAAACCAATTGCCAGATGAGGACCACTCCCCCAAGGGAGATGAGCCACAGCCAGTTCTTCGGATTCGCAAACCTCACGACCGACCCTTTCGCACTAATTACCAGCCGATTGCGAGCGGTTGCTACTACTTAAATAGTAGCGAAGCAGCATCGACCTTCTTTGAGATGTACCCCATGAAGTTCATCTTGCTCGCCACGCTGGAAACATCCGATGCCGTCACTGGTGCGGTCGGAAGGAATGGCAGATTACTAGCGGCAGCCTCAGCAGCTGTAACGCCAGTGATCTTAGGGATCTCAGCCCGGACCTTAGAGAGGTTTGCCGGAGCAGAAGCCCACGCGTTCGACTCACTCATGGCCTTTTGGAAAGCAAGAGCTACGTCGCGATGAGTTGACGTCCATGCTTCTGTAGCTAACCACACACCCACAGCGCCACCATCATTGAAGAAGCCAGCAGCCGGGAATCCGAGCAGCGAGAGTCCATCTGCAACTCCAGCGGTGCCGAATGGCTCAACAACGCCACCCGCATCGATGTCACCCTTCTTGATCGCCGCAGCCATTTCTGGCATCCCTAGAGCAAGGAATTTCACCTTGCTTGGATCTCCACCGTCTTCGCGAACCTTGGCAGCGATGGTGACTTCGAGTTGTGCTTTGCGAGCTGGGACGGCGACGCTCTTACCTTCGAGGTCGGCCCAGGATTTGATGGCGCCACCGGTCTTCACCAAGACGGCGGTATCGTCGATCATCTTCGAGGTACCACCATCGAGAATCTTCGCTTGTTGTCCTGGGGCAAAACCGTCTCCAGGAGCCAAAATTTTGGCCTTTAAGCCGGCGTTCACTACGAAGTTGATGATCGGCACAGTTGGCGCGTATGTCACGTCAATAGAACCTCCAACAAGTGCCGTGAGAGCAACGCCCGGCGCAGGGAACGCATCAGTCCAAGCCAACTTAATTCCATACTTGGCAAAGCAGTTGGCCTTATCAGCGGCAAAAACGGCAGCCGTAGTGTTGATCTGAATTCCAGCGATTTTAACTGTCTGGAACGAAGGAGCTGGCGTCACGATTACGCAGGGTCCCGCTGGCGCAGCTACTGGCTTGGCTACTGGTTTGGCCACTGGCTTAGCAGTCGTTTTGGTAACCGGCTTCGGAGCAGGCTTATTAGCGGCAAATGCGGTCGGCGCAAAAGCCACTGAAGCGACGAGCGCACTCGCCGCAATTCTGGTCAGGGTACTGGTCTTAAGCATGTAAACCTCCGGGATCAGGGATATCCGTTTGTATACGAACGTTCTGACCGTAGCGGAGGAAGACGCCCATGACAATACTTTTATTTTCGACACGCCGACCCGATGCGAGCTGGCCCCCGGACATTGACGCCACTAGAAAGATGCCCTAGAAACGCTACGTGCCTTCTCAATTCAACTTAAGAAATGTTTCATTAGCCCACCATCCGTCCGCCCTTTTCGATGTGAGTGTGCGTGCCGGACGCATCATTGCGCTCTCTCTGTCCAGCGAAAGAGGGGCTAGTGAAGGTGAAAATTTTGACCTCCAGGGAAAGAGTTTGATTGCGGGGATAGATGATTCACATCTACATCTTGTTGAAATGGGAAGAGCTTTCACGGCAGTCGATCTACGCAATGCCGAAGATAACGATCGTTTTCTTTCTCTCCTCCGCGATGCGCGCCCCGAATCCAATGGCTGGATTCGAGGTCAGGGTTGGGATATTACGGCTTTGACCGGCGACGGCCCGGAAGGACGGCCTACCGGCTCGCTCATTTCAGATGCTGGCCACAGTGCTCCCGCGGTCCTTGGTGACTTCACCGGCCATAGCACTTTGGTGAACAAGAGTGCGTTAACTCATGCAGGGATAGATTCACAGACGCCAGATCCGATAGGCGGACGAATAGATCGTTATGCCGACGGCTCCCCTACTGGCTTGCTCTTTGAATCGGCGTCCGCACTGGTGCTAGCAAAGATGCCAGCGCCTACTCGCTCAGATTTAAAAAGTGCAATTACATTGGGCATAGCAGATTTGCTCTCTCGTGGAATCACCGCATTCACAGAACCAGGAATTGGGCCAGGAGCGGACTCACTCCTTGGAGGCGCAGCAGGAGAAGAAGCTCTTGAAATTTACCAAGAGCTTGCTCAATCGGGAGAGCTACCAATTCGCACCACATTAATGCTCCTCTTTAGCGGGCTTGGCGGCAGTAATGTGAAAGATATCGCCAGTGGCCTTGAGAACTTCGGTAAAGCACGTCCGCTTCTCCCCCACTCTTTTCTCGGGATAGATCAGGTAAAAATATTTGCCGACGGAGTTCCACGTAGCAGAACTTCATGGATGAAAGAACCTTACGACGACGGTACTTGCGGTCATATGACCATCGAGGGTTCATCCGACGTTGAGCGCCTCCGAGAACTAGATCTCATTGTCTCCGAAATCCACCATCAAGGTTGGCAAGCAGGTCTTCACTCGACAGGTGATGCCACGTCCGAGGCGATTATTGAGTCAATACTTAGAGTGCAGAAAGATGGCCGCAACGGCAGGCACTATTTAATTCACGGTAATTACCTCAACGAATCCAATATGCGCAAAATGAGCGATGCAGGAATCGGACTAAATACTAATCCACTCATCCGCTGGATGGTGGGCCAGGGCAATGATGCACGTTTGGGAATTGCTCGAGCTCGCGCCAATCAACCTTTACAGAGCGCTTTGAATGCAGGTATCTCGCTGGCACTCTCATCTGATGCACCGGTTTCTGAACCGGACTGGAAAAGAATATTAGTTACCGCCCACCGTCGAGATCTTCGAGATCTCGACGCCTCTCCATCCGATTCTCAAAAAATCTCACTGATAGATGGGTTGCGCTCGATGACAGAAGGCGGCGCCCACCAAAACCGAACTGAAGGTTGGCGTGGACGTATCGAGGTGGGCTATGCCGCCGACCTTGTCCTCCTTGACCGCCAAATCGACTGGACCGACGATGGAAGTTCCCTCCTTGAGAGTAAAGTCCAGGCAACACTGGTTGCCGGAGAGTGCAAATACGGAAGCCTGGAAGGATAAGGTCATGCGCCCTAACGTCTTAGTGATCGTCGCCGACCAACTTCGCGCCGACCATCTGGGCCATGCTAATCAGGATCTCCCAATCAGTACTCCGAATATTGATGCGATCGCACTCGAGAGTCGACGATTCACGAGGGCTTATGTCGCAAATCCCACGTGCATGCCAAATCGAGCAACAATTGCAACAGGGCGCTGGCCCTCTGTACATGGCACACGGACGAACGGCGTGACTTTAGATTGGCAAGCAGAAACTTTCATGCGTTCGATGCGCCGCACTGGCTATAAGACTTCTGCGATTGGAAAATTGCACTTCCAAACCATGGGTTGGCCTTATGAAGGTTTTCAGCTCGCTGATATCGAAGCCAACGCTCCAGAAGTTCTCAATGATCTTCCTGACGCTAGATTTTACGGCGGTGTGGGTGAGGGAGATGAATGGCAACAGTGGGAAAACTCCCAGAGGCATCGCGAGGGTTACATTGACTTGCCTGCTGACTACTACGGATTCGACTCCGTTGACTTGGCTGTGGGCCACGGCGACCGGCCAAGCGGACATTATTGGCATTGGGCGAAAGCCCGTGGCGCAAACCTTGAAGAGCTTGCTGGTTGGCAAAACTCAAAGAGCCGTCGCGCGGATTGGGATCAGGTTTACGTCTCCCAAGTACCCGCAGAACTCCATCCCTCATCTTTCGTAGTTGAGCGCGCCACTGCGCGCCTCAAGGATGCGGCAAGTTCAGACGATCCCTTCCTCTGCTTTGTATCTTTCCCTGATCCACATCATCCCTTTGCGCCGCCCGCAGAATTCATGCCGGATATAGATCCGGCAACTCTTCCGCTCCCAGAAACATTCTTTGCCTCGCACTCAGAGTCGCCACCGCATCTCCAAGAGATCGCCGCACATCGCGGTACTCCCCCAGAAGATCCCACAATGACTTGGGCGCCCACGGTGGAGCAGTTCCAAGATGCGTTGCGTGCGCAGATTGGCCAGATTCAATTTGTCGATCAGGCCGTCGGTAAAATTGTGAGTGCCGCTCGCGAAGCCACCAAAGATCGACCTCTCATCATCGTCTTCACTACTGATCACGGCGATCTTTTCGGCGATCACGGTTTGATGCTCAAACATTTTGTGCACTACGAAGCAGTGACTCGTGTGCCCCTTCTCATATCCGGTCCGATGCTTGATGTGGGCCTTGACGATCGTCTCGTTTCCAGTGCAGATATTGCTCCCACACTTCTCGAATTAACCGGGAGTCGTGGATGGCGTGGCATTCAGGGAAGATCCCTCGTGGGAAAGTCAAAGAAACCATGGCGTGATGCCCTTATTGTTGAAGAAGACCAGCCATTCGGTCTTGAAGGCATGTCTGGCCCAGTGCGCCTACGCACTTTGATCACATCTGATTACCGACTCACGGCGTACGCAGGTCAAGAATATGGCGAACTGTATGACCGCTCTAGTGACATCGAAGATACCAAGAACCTTTTTGGAACCGAAGCACATAAACAAGAGCGCGGAGAGGCCTTCGAGAAGCTCACACGTGAAATGATGGCGATCGCCGACGAAGGTCGTAAGCCAATGGCCTCTGCATAATGGAAATACTGCTCGTCGGTGTAGTACTCGGGTGTTTTATGGCGTTCTTCGGAGCTGGCGCTGGTTCACTTACGGTTCCGCTCGCGGTCCATCTACTCAACATGACCTACGGCGAAGCCTCCATCGCCGGACTCTCGGTAGTGCTCATCTCAGGAGCAGTCAACACTTTGGTGGTCACTCGTCGAGGTGAGATCGACTTCCGGGCAGCTCTGCCGTTTCTCGTGCTCTCGATTCCGGCGGCCATCATTGTCGGCTATCTCATGCGCAATGCTTCGAATACTCTCACCGCCATTTTGCTATCTATTCTGCTCTTCACTTCCTCAGCCTCCCTCTTCCGACGCAGTAAGAGCGAGATACCCAGCGCGAGTTGGAAGGGTTGGATCGGTGCGGCGCTAGCAGGGAGTGCAGCCGGTGCACTCGGTGTGGGAGCCGGCTTCGTAGTCATTCCAGCCCTTCGCCTGATTAGCAAGTTAAAGATGTCAGTTGCAGTAGGAACGAGTTCCTTCGTCTTAGCCATCAATGCACTCTCAGCTCTCGCCGGAAAGCGTGTGATGCCACCTTCGCACACACTCTTCCTTGGACTGGCAGCCGGCCTTGGTGTCTTACTTGCCGCCCGCTTCACTCAACGAATTAATCCACTCCTTCGCCAGCGCGCCCTGGCAACTTTCCTCTTTATATTTGCGGCAGTCACGCTCTCTGACGTTCTTAATTAATCTCCTGAAATCTCTTACGATATGGCGCTAATTTCGCGCTGGTATTTACACCAACGACTCCTACGACGTTATCGCCACGCAAATACTCCACCACGCAATCGCCCATGAGATCGCCTTCAACCACCTTTATTGAGTCTGCGATGCCGGGTATCCCAAAAGATTGCAGATTATCGTCATATTGATCTGACCAGAATGACGGGACAAAATTCACTGGCTCAGCAAGCACCTCGCCGGTGGTCAGAAAATGGGCGATCGACTTGCCTGCCCGACGGCCCGTCTCCGTGGGCAGATTCCAATGCTCAATCCGTCGTGGAGTGGAATCAAAGAGATCGAATGCATATCGAGCAACATCACCTACAGCGTAAATAGAGAGATCACTAGGGGCCGTGGCACGCATTGATGAATCCACGAGTACCCCGTCTTGCAGATCAAGTTCTCCTCCGGCTAGCCACTCAGTGTTCGGAAGTGAACCGATAGCTTCCACCACTAAGTCACCAAGAATTTCCTCGCCACTCTCCAGAGATACCCCGGTAGCGCTATCCCCTCCGAGGTACCCAGTGATTTTGGCATTCATATGAAATTCCACGCCATGATCTTCATGACGACGTCGCATGGCGCTGCCAAACTCGGCGCCGAGTGGCCGAAACATGGGCTCTGGATCGGCCGCCACCACTGCTACTTCAATTCCAAGCTTGCGAGCGGTCGCCGCTATTTCACATCCGATGAAACCTGCACCGACAATCACGATTTTTTGGACACTCAACATGGAAGTACGGAGCGCTTGAGCTTCCTCAAAGTTTCGAAGCGAAAACTTACTCTTGTCAGCACCGGGAACCTTGAGCACTCGCGGTCGAATACCCGTAGCGGCGACCAAGACGTCGAAAGACTCGAGATGCCCAGAGTCTAGGAGCACGTTCTGCTTTTGATAATCAGTGCTGATCGCAGAATCATCAAATACCCACGTCACATCAGCAACGCTCTCTCGGCGCTTAAACTCAAGGCCCGCTATTTCTAAGCCTTGAGCCAGTGCATCTTTTGAAAGTGGTGGCCGGTTATAGGGAAAGTGCGGTTCTTCTCCGACGATGGTGATCTCGCCAGCAAAGCCCACACCCCGGAGGGACTCTGCTGTCCGCAATCCCGCCAGTCCGGCACCAACAATAAGAACTTTCAATGAAACTACTCGACCGTGATGGCTTGCATGGGACATACATCTACAGCGGACTCGACGTCCGATCGACGACTGTCATCGACATCAACCTCGTAGACCAATTTTCCATCGTCGCCCAAAGAGAAAACATCGTCAGCTTCAAATACGCACTGCCCGTAATGCTGACACTTCTCCATGTCTACATGAACCTTCACTTCTTCTCCTCAATTCGTGATGGGTAGAGATCTTTCGATGGTGTGCGTATTCCGCGGAATTCCCAATCGCCACCCATGGCAGTGGAGATGACTTCTTCGCTCTCGGTAGGTTGGGCGCCCACATCGGTACGAATTGGCGTGGGCCCTTCAACGATTCGATTACTTAACTTTCCTAAGCCCTCGACTTCAACTTCGACTAAATCACCTGGTTGCACCGGTCGCGAGAAAGCCGGTGTACCCGAGAAGAGAATGTCGCCGGGAACAAGGGTGATGGTGCGCGCGATGTCAGCGACCAAGTAGTTCATATCCCATTCCATATTTTTGGTGTTGTCATCTTGCTTCACAACTCCATTGACCAACGTACGGATCTGCTTATTCTTAAAATCCCAATCACGAACTAAACCAGGTCCCACTGGCGCCAGAGTGTCGCTCCCCTTCACGCGCAGCATCGAACCAGCATCAGTATCTCGAAAATCATGGAGCCCATAATCATTTCCAATGGTGTAGCCGGCGATGTAATCAGACGCATCTTTCGGAGAAATATTGCGACAGGTGCGTCCGATGACAATGACGATTTCACCTTCGTAGTTGAGCCACTTGCATCCTTGGGGGCGAACCACGTCACCATTATGAGAATTCAACGCCGTGATGGGTTTATGGAAATAGGTAGGCGCAGGGGGAAGCTTGGTCATAAATTCATCCGTACGACTCTGGTAATTCAAGTGCACGGCAATAATCTTTGTAGGTTCTACCGGAGCAAGATGCATCGCATCTACGATTGCTACCTGACGACCATCCCCAGCAACCAGAACATCCCCTTGACGCACTACTTCGGTGGGATACCCATCAAGGAGGATCCTGCGCGTCTCTACAGTTTTAGACACGAGCGCTCGCCTTAGCGGTCCAGCCAGCTTTGGGTTGATCAAACCAGACGTGTACCTGTCCCGTACCAATGGAGTTTTCGTATTCACTAAAGAGACGCCCAGGAGCGGTGCACTCGTTTTCACCGAGCGCGCCAATCATCATGAGGTAATGACCAAAGCGAGCCTCTGGCTTGTATTTGTAGAACTCAGGCATGGTGCGAAGGACCTGGTCGTGATCGCCTCGTTTGAACCATGCGATCCGCTCCAGGTCAGCTTCGCGCGCTTCTGGAGTGAAGATGTGCGAACTGTCGCTTGCTTCGTGTTTGCGCAATTCTTGCAGCGAATAAAAGGTGTGCGAAAGCGCACCGGAGGCGATCAAAAGAACCTTACGATCCAACTTTGCAATGGCATCGCCGAGAGCACGTCCCAGTCGGAGGTTATCTTCGGTCTCCGCGGTTTGGCAGCAACCGATACTGATCCACTTCTTATCCAAACCTTCGCCGAGGTACTTCCACAGATTAATGGTTGCGTAAAAGACTGGAAGTTCAGGGTCATCAATAGGAGTAATCCAGGTGCCATGTTTTTCAGCATATTTACTGATCTCTACGGCCAACTCTGGATCGCCTTTAAAGTCATAAGGTATTTGTGCCATACCTCGGGGTAACTCCTCAGATGTGTACTTGCCAGTACGACGAGCATGAGAGGTTGTCACGTATTCAACCGTCGTTGCCCAATGGGAGTCCAAGACAACAACGGTGTCGTAATCAGCGGTTTCAAATACCTCTTTGCGAAGGCGTTCTAGCCCCGGCACAAGAGTGATCTCTTTACCTTCGTTGATCTCGTAACGCACTTCTTTCGGCAACATGATCGTAGGTACATGTGCCAATATCCCTGCTCCGACTATTTCGCCCATCTCAATCCCTCCAGCCGTTTGGTGAGAACACTGTATTTTTTAGCTCTGAATAAAAATCAAAAGACCAGGAACCGCCTTCGCGACCCACACCAGACTTTCGTGCACCGCCGAATGGAGCACGGAGATCACGCACGAAGAAGCAATTTACCCAGGTAGTGCCGGCGACCAATTGCTCAGAGATGCGCTCAGCTCGTTCGCGGTTTCCCGAAACGAGCACGGCCGCAAGTCCAAACTCAGTCCCGTTCGCCATCAAGATGGCTTCTTCATCTGTTGAAAACGTTTGGAGCGTTAGTACTGGACCGAACACTTCGTCAGTGAGAATTTCGCTTCCGGGAGCGGCGTGTGAAATTAGCGTCGGGTGAATGTAGAGACCGCCAAGGTCTCCGTTCGCACTGCCACCTATTTCGATTTGGGCACCTGCTGCTTTGGCTCGATCGATGTAACCCAGAATTTTGGTGAATTGTTTTTCGTGAATCTGTGGGCCAATATCTGTCCCCTCCACACGAGGATCGCCTTGCACGATCTTGGAAACGCGCTCCTTGAAAGCCACTACGAAATCTTCACGAACCTTTTCGTGCACCAGAAGGCGAGTACCCGCCAAGCAGACTTGGCCAGCGTTGTCGTACTGCTCGGCGGCGAGCGTGACAGCTAATTCAAGATCCGCATCTTCCATCACGATCAGTGGGCTCTTGCCGCCCAACTCGAGCGAACATGGCGTCAAATTATCTGCAGCAGCACGAGCCACTAGTTTTGCCGTGGGAACAGAGCCGGTAAATGAGATTCGTGAAATTCCCGGATGAGCAACGAGTGCGGCACCGGCTTCGTTTCCTAACCCTTGCACCACATTGAAAACACCATCGGGTAAACCTGCTTCTTTAGCAATATCGCAGAGGAGAGAGGCACTGAGCGGTGTCCACTCGGCGGGTTTCAAAATGACGGTGTCACCAGAAGCGAGTGCCGGTGCGATTTTCCAACTCGCAAGCATGAGTGGCGCATTCCACGGCGTGATGAGTGCGGCTACGCCAGATGGATCCCAGGAAACCACGTTGGTATGTCCACGTGTTTCAAATGGATCATGCTGCAACTCGTTGAGAAGCCAATCTGCAAAGAAGCGAAAGTTGTGGGCAACTCGGGGCATAACTCCACGTCGATGTGAACGAATGAGTGCACCGTTGTCATGCGTCTCCACCTGCGCAAGTTCTTCTAAACGAGCTTCGACCCCATCTGCAATGGCGTGCAAGATGCGAGCGCGCTCGATCCGAGGAGTCTTGGCCCAGCCAGGAAAAGCCGCGCGCGCCGCCGAAACCGCGAGATCAACTTCGGCCACCCCGCCGCGCGAGATTTCCCCCAGGAAGGCGCCATCAATGGGTGAGTGGTCTGAAAAAGTCTCTGCCGAGTAGACCCGCTGACCACCAATGAAATGCCCGGTGTCAACCGATACCCCAGCAACCTCGATCTTGGACATTTCCCTCATTCCCATAATCGTTAGGATCCTAACGGTATAGGATGCCACCAGATATTCTTTTTAGGTAGCCCAAAGTACGCGAATATGGATCTGAAGAGCCCAACGAGGAGCCAGATGAGCCCATCACCCCAGAATTCAACTGGAGTTCGACCCAGGGTCGCCCTCCTAGGACGCTTCACCGAGAGCGCGAGAGCCCTCCGGTTTCGAGGTGTGGTTTCTGCCCGCATGCTCCTTGAAGGTCTCTGGGCTGCCGGATTGGATCCAGTCACCCTGCTGCCCACCGCAGATTCCTCCGATTGGCACGAGCGACTCAAAGGGTTCGACGGCGTCCTCTTCGCAGGTGGCGGCGATATCAATCCCGCGACGTACGGAGAGCAACCCGCCTCAGAACATCTCTATGACATCGATGATGTGCAAGACGCGAATGATCTCGCTCTCATAAAGCACGTGCTCGCTGAAGGGATCCCCTTCCTGGCTCTCTGCCGTGGAATGCATCTGCTCAACGTGGCACTCGGTGGAACTTTGAATCAGCACATCGAACCTCCGCATCGCGATCTCACGCATGATGTGGTCTTTGAAAAAGCGTGGGATGAATTCGGCCTCGAACTGCCAGTAGTGACAAGCTCGTGCTACCACCATCAATCAGTAGCGAGGTTGGGAACGGGGGTACGTGCGGTTGCCTACTCCACAGACGGGTGCGTGGAAGCGCTCACGGTCGATGGAGCGAACGGCGTCGCCGTGCAGTGGCACCCGGAAGATCGATGGGAGATTGATCCAGCTCAACTTGCGATCTTCAAGAAGTTTCGCGAGCGGATCGGTTAACTTCCCTCAACTGACCGAGTCAGCGAACGCAGGTTGGCAGTGAATTTATCCAAATCGCCGCGAGCGACTTGCGAGACGGTAGCAATTTCTTGATCGTTGAATTTCGGAAAGAGTTTTTTCATCAGTTTTGACCCCGCGGGCGTAAGCGTCACAACCATCAGACGCCCATCCTCTGAACTCCGCTGACGCTCAAGCCATCCGCGTCCCTCGAGTGTGTTGAGCACACCTGTAAGCGTGGCCTTTGATATTCCAGCCTCGGAAGCAATATCTCGCGTCTCAATGGGTGACCAAATCCAGACCACCCAGAGAACTACAAAGCCCGTCCATGTCATCCCGCTCGGGGCAAGCGCGGTGCGCTCGAGGTGATTTCTTACAGCGTTTGCGGCGCGAAAGAGATTAGAAACAGCCGCCATCGCCTCGAAGTCGATCGGCAAACTGTCGAGGCGCTCTTGAACAGCGCGTTCGGTCTCATTGAGCGTATGTACACCTGCCATGAATATCTCCTCCTGCGCGCCAGGATAGTGGCATATTCTGAAAAGTGCCCGGAATATCCCTACTTCATTTCGAAGGGAAGATAAGGTAAATTCGTTTTGATCCGAATGATTGGGAGAATTTGATGGCGGCAAGTGCAAGCACTGGAACATCACGTAACCTTCGCGATGTATCACTTGCAGATATGAGTTTGTTTGAGAACGGCGCTCCTTGGGAGCTCTTCGAGCAGATGCGCAGCGAAGACCCCTGCCATTGGAGTAACGAAGAGGGCGGCGCGGGTTTCTGGTCACTCACGCGCTATTCAGACATAGTGTCAGTACTGCGAGATACCGAAACCTTTAATAGTGAACAAGGTACGAATCTCGAAGAACTAGATGATGAACAACTCGAGGTGCGACGCTCCATGCTTGAGACCGATGGAAGCCGACATCGTGTACTCCGTAAATTAATGATGGATAACTTCACCCCAAAATCTGTCGCCGGGTATACAAACTTTCTCGAAGCACTCACCAAAACCACTCTCGATGCAGCATTCTCAAAAAATCAATTTGAGTTCGTGAAAGAAGTAAGCGCTGACTTCCCGATTCGCGTATTGGCACGCATGCTTGGGGTTCCAGATACCGATACCGGACAACTCATCAATTGGGGAAACCGGATGGTGGGCAACACTGACCCAGAGCACACTGATGTGCTCCTAAACAGCGAGGAGAGCGAGCAGTACCGCCTCCTCCCCTTCCGCTCCCCCGCAGCACAAGAAGTTTTTGATTACGGATTTAAGCTACGGGAAGCGCGCCGCGGAAAGAGCGAAAATGATCTCGTCTCCCAACTGGCACATAACGTTCCCACCGATGGCCTAGCCCTCGATGATCGCGACTTCCGAAACTACTTCTTACTTATTGTTATTGCGGGTAATGAAACGACTCGTCACGCCATCACTCACTCGATGAACGCCCTCATCGACCACCCTGAGCAAATGGCCCTTCTTAAAGCAAAACCAGAACTGATCCCCTGGGCCATCGAAGAATTCCTTCGTCAAGCAAGCCCGGTCTATCACTTTCGCAGGACCGCAACGCGCGACGTGGAGATGCATGGAAAGAAGATCAAGAAGGGTCAGAAAGTGGTGGTCTGGTTTGCCTCGGGCAATCGAGATCCAGAGACTTTCGCCAATCCATATTCCTTCGATGTGACCCGTAAGCCCAACGAGCACATGGCATTTGGCCGCGGCGGCCCCCACATGTGTATGGGCAATGCACTAGCCAGGCTAGAGATGCAGATTATGTTCACTCAACTTTTACCTCGAGTGAAACATATGGAACGCATTGGCGAAACTGATTATTTGCGCAGTAACTTCGTCCATGGCATTAAGCGATTGCCGGTACAAGTCGAGTTCGAGTAGTCCCTACTTCAAAATCACGTGCAACGCGGTAGGGGCCCTGAACTCCCAACCCTCAAAGCGCACTTCGTGTTCAGGGTTCAACGACATCTCAGGGAATTTGGCGAGCAACTCTTCGAGGGCGATTGCAATTTGTTGTTTTGAAAAGGCATGCCCGGTGCAGAAGTGGCGACCAAATCCGAAGCCCGCGTGTGCCCGCTTCTCCCGATTGATATCAAACTCATCGGCACTTCTTCCAAAGATGGAAGCGTCACGATTGGCCGAAGACAAGACCGCAGCCACACGTGCGCCTTTGCCGATGGCTGTTCCGCCTAGCGTTACATCACTTTGAGTTTCACGAACTTGAGTTCCAATGGGCGAAACCCAACGGACCCCCTCGTCGACGGCAACTGGAATCAATGAATCATCCTCCAGCACCGCAGCGAG
>NSHZ01000022.1 GCA_002737595.1 Actinomycetota bacterium
TGGGTGAGTGGAAGAAGATGAGTCGTTTCCTTTACGCCACCGGATTTTCTGGCCATGGATTCTTGCAAGGCCCGGCAATCGGTGAGATCTTCCGCGATCTCTATCTCGGCAAGACGCCATTTGTCGATATCACCCCGCTCAATATCGAGCGCTTTGCTTCGGGCAACCTGCGCCCCGAGCGCAACGTGGTCTGAAGTAAAACTTGTCGTAAAAAGAGAAAACTCCTGATGATTTCTCATCAGGAGTACTTGGTAGCCCCGAAGGGATTCGAACCCTCGTAGCTGGCTTGAGAAGCCAGAGTCCTGGGCCGCTAGACGACGGGGCCAAGTTCATCTCTTCTTTATTCATTAATACTGCCTCGGTACTGCCTTGGTACTGACTGGGTACTGCTGCTGACTTACGTCTGCGCTGGGGTACCTGGACTCGAACCAAGACTAACGGAACCAGAATCCGTTGGGCTGCCAATTACCCCATACCCCATCAATTCGCTTGGCAAGGATAGCCGGTCGCCCCGAAGAGGTAAAAAAGCGCCGCGTTTATGCGCCCCTTATCCGGTCTGGGCAGCCTTCAGACGCTCCAGCGTGCGCTCCTTGCCGAGCAATTCGATCGACTCGAAGAGCGGAGGCGATACCCGGGCGCCGGTGACCGCCACCCGCACGGGAGTAAATGCGTTCTTGGGTTTGAGAGCAAGGCCTTCGATCAAAGCCGACCGTAGTGCGGTTTCGATTTCTTCCAACTTCCACTCTGTGATCGCAGAGATCGCACCTTCTGCAGCAGCCAAGATCGGCAGTGAATCAGCGGTGAGCGCCTTCTCTTTCGCCTCTGGATCGATGGCGAACTTCTCGGTGAAGAGGAAGCGGACATAATCCGGAATTTCGGCGAGTGTGACAATGCGTTCGTGAATGAGTGGAATGGCGCGCGCAAAAAGTGCCTGCGCTTGCTCGCCTGTAAGTGTAATTCCTGCACCTTCCATGAACGGCAGAGCGCGCTTGATTACTTCTTCGACGGGTAGGGCGCGAATCTTGTCACCGTTAATCGCTTCGAGCTTCTTCATGTCAAAGCGAGCAGGATTCTTACCTACACGTTCGATAGTGAAGAGCTCAGTCATCTCTTGCATGGAGATATTCTCTTTGTCATCTCCTGGCGACCAACCTAGGAGTGCCAAGTAGTTACAAATTGCTTCTGGCAGGAAGCCGCGCTCGCGATACCAAGCGATGGAAACTTCGCCGTTGCGCTTTGAAAGCTTCGCATTGTCCTGCCCCATCACGAATGGAAGGTGAGCAAAGATTGGATAATCCTCGGGCTTCACAGCCATGGCTTGGTAAACGCGAATCTGTCGAGGAGTTGAGGAGAGCAAATCTTCGCCGCGAAGAACGTGAGTAATTTGCATCATCACATCGTCAACGGCCACAGCCAAGGTATAGAGCGGCGAACCGTCCCCTCGTACGAGCACAAAGTCCGGTACGAAGTTGTGATCAAAGGTGACATCTCCGCGAATAGCATCATAGAAAGTCGTGGAACCATCGGGCATGCGCATGCGCACTACGGGCTTGCGGCCTTCGCTTTGATAACGAGTGAGGTCATCAGCTGAAATAGCACGGCACTTGCCGTCATACCCCGGGGCCACATTCGCCTTCTTCTGCGCCTCACGAGAAGCTTCGAGCTCCTCAGGATTGCAATAGCAGTGGTAGGCATCCCCAGCGGCCAAGAACTTCGCGGCCCAATCTGCATAAATATCAAGGCGCTGCGATTGCAAATATGGTGCTGAAGGTCCGCCTACTTCGGGGCCCTCATCCCATTGCAAGCCGAGCCACTTAAGTGTGTCGACAGCCGCGTTAATGTACTCGTCGGTAACCCGCTCACGGTCGGTATCTTCAATACGGAAAACAAACTTCCCGCCAGTGTGACGTGCGTACGCCCAGTCGTATAGCGCAGTTCGGATATTACCCACATGCAAATCTCCAGTAGGAGACGGAGCGAAGCGAACGCGTACTGGCCTAGACATTGCGAACCACCTTGTTAGTTAGTGTGCCGAGACCTTCAATCGTGACGCTCACTTCTGAGCCATGCGGAAGAAGTCCAACACCCGAGGGTGTGCCGGTGAGAATGATATCCCCCGGCAAAAGCGTAAAAGTGCTCGAGACATATTCGATGATCTCATCTATCTTGAAAATCATTTGTGATGTACGACCCGTTTGACGGAGCTCGCCATCCACTGTGACAGTAATTTCAAGATCTGAAGTATCTAGTTCCGTCTCAATCCAAGGACCCACAGGGCAGGAAGTATCGAAACCTTTTGCGCGCGCCCATTGGCCATCACTCTGCTGCCAATCACGCGCCGTTGCGTCGTTTGCAATGGTGTACCCGAAGATCACATCTTTGGCTCGTTCGCGTGGCACCTCTTTACAGAGGCGACCTATCACGATTGCCAATTCACCTTCGTGTTCAACTTGTTCACTTCCACGCGGCCACACAATGGCTTCATGTGGACCGATGACAGCAGTATTCGGCTTAAAGAAGAGGAGTGGTTCTTTGGGCACATCACTTGCCATCTCTTTGATGTGATCCAAATAATTGCGCCCCACACAGACAACTTTGCTCCGTGGGATAACCGGCGCGAGTAACTTCACGTGCTCGAGTGGGATCGTCTCCCCCGTAGGTTGCACTCCTGCATAAAGCGGATCGCCAGTGATGGCAAGGAGCGTCTCTTGCCCCTCGGGGTTGGTGCCGACAATGCCAAATCGAGGGTCGGTACTTCTACCCTGGGCGTGCTCTTCAAGGAGGGAGAATCGGGCGATACGCATCCCCTGAGCCTACCGATTGCGCGCTTAGACTCAGCACGTGTCGATCGCCCTCCTTCCTCGCCTCGAATGGGAGGCCGCCCGCACTGCCCACCGCGTACAGGTGGAGCCTGAGATTGACCCTGCCCGCCTGGAAAACCCGGTGGAATCTTTCATGTGGACTTACTACTCCTATCGCCCTCGGGAGCTTCGCCGCTACCACCCCGGAGCGCTGGTCACCCTGGAAGATGGCCCTGAGTATCTGGAGCGTCGAGGCTACGGTGCGCGCGATGAGGGCGTCGGAGTCAGCGAAACATTTATTGCGCAAAGACGATCGACTCTCGAATTTGTCCTTGGCTTACTCGAGGCAACAGCATCACGGCCGGCAAATTTTGGTTGTTTTGGCATGCATGAGTGGGCCATGGTCTATCAATTAAGTGCAGAAGAAATTCGTCATTCACAATTCCCGCTTCGCATCGGAAGCGCCGGCACCAATGCTTTGGTAGAAGAGATCGGTGTGCGTTGCACGCACTATGACGCCTTTCGATTCTTCACTGCGCCAGCTATTCCACTCAATGCCATCCACCCAGTGCGCGAAGACCAACCCAAGAACGAACAGCCCGGATGCATTCACGCAAATATGGACTTGTATAAATGGGCATACAAGTTAGCGCCGATTATCCCCAGTTCCATGGTGTTCGCCTATTTCCAAAATGCTCGGGCGTTACGAGAGATAGACATGAGGGCAAGCCCTTACGACCTGGCCCACATTGGATACGAGCCCATACTTATGGAAACCGCCGAAGGTAGAGCCGAGTACGCGCGTATACAAAAAGTTCTGGCACACCAAACTGCGCCACTTCGCGCAGAGTTCGCCGACTATATTCGAAGAGTCCTCGAAACTTTTACCAGTTCTGCTCAATAAAGATCTTCGACTTTTCAAATATTTCCGGGGCATCGTTATCAACGGTGGCCACGTGATAACTATTGAATAGGAGAACTTCCTCTTTAACTAATGAGCCCACATTGCTCAGGATCCACTCTGCATTTGAACTCGGCACCACGTGATCCTCCTTCGAATGGATCAACATAAGTGGCTCTTTCACTGTAGTGATTCGACCTTGCACGTCGGAGAGAAGGTGCAGAAGTGAGTGAGCGGCTTTGAGTGGCGTCTTGTCGTAGGCATACTCATTCTCCCCAGACTTCTTAATATCCCCACCGACCGCCGGCTGGGTCGCTAACACTTTGGATACCACGGGAATGAGAAAGCGATTTACTCCGCGAATATGAATGAGAGGGTTCACTAATACCAGCGATCTTGGTGTCTTCACTTTCTTCAGAGCTCCGAGCCGTAGCGCTAATGCGCCACCCATGGAGAGCGCGCAGACGGCCACACCTTCATGCGATGATGCCAACGATTCGTACGCTCTCTCAGCTTCGAGGTACCACTGCTGCCACCGTGTCTTATTCATCTCCGCAGGAGATGTGCCATGTCCAGGCAGGAGCGGCACCTCCACCGAATATCCGGCAGCTACAAAATGTTGCGCCCACGATGTCAGCGAGGCAGGTGACCCAGTAAAACCGTGCACGAAGAGCACCGCCTTGCCATTGGTGCCCTGACTACTCCAAGCAGCTCGAGGATCATTCATAAATTCAGCGTACGCCTTCGGCAAACTCTCCAACAGTAGCCAGCGCGCGTCTCCAAGATTCACGCGTGGAGATCTCCACCGGTCCGACGAGTGCCTCTTCGGTTGCCGCTCCGTCACGATCCAGCCATCCCAAACCACGAGCAGCTAACTCCGCAGCCCCTAGTGCAGTTGCTTCGAGGTCATGGCGGCGATAAACAGGGCGATTAAGAAGCGTAGATTGCATCTGGCAAAGCAGATCATTTTGACTCGCACCTCCATGGGCACCAAATTTAGTGAGCTCCACCTGCATACTCTCCACCACATCGGTAATGGAGTGCGCGATACCTTCCAAGAGAGCACGCGCCATATGCGCTTTAGTGCTGGCCAGTGAAATACCAAGCATCGCACCACGCGCATGGGGATTCCAAAGTGGGGCACCCAAACCTGCAAGTGCTGGCACTAAGACCACGCCTTCGCTGCTCTTTACCGTTCGAGCTAACTCTTCTATTTCAGCAGAGCTTTTGATTGCACCTAAACCGTCACGGAACCACTGCACCGCAGCACCAGTTACAAAGACGCCACCTTCGCTAGCAAATGCCCGCGCACCATCCGGAGCTTGCCATGCCACTGTCGCTAAAGTTCCGCTGGCAGTGGATGGAATCTCTTTGCCAGTATTTACCAACAAGAAAGAGCCGGTGCCATAGGCGCAGGCAGCAGAGCCGGGATCGAACCCAGCAATCGAAATCAGCGCCGATTGTTGATCGCCTGCAATCCCAGTGATGGGCACATCGAGTCCAAGAAAAACGGTGGGTTCAGTATGTGCTAAATCGCCCCAGGAAGAAGTGATCGTGGGCAGCGCCTCGCGTGGAACGTGAAAGAGATCAAGGAGCCGGTCATCCCAATCTCCGGTGATCAAGTCATACATCAAAGTACGCGACGCGTTAGTGGCATCAGTGACGTGATCTAAACCGCGCGACATACGGGCTATCAGGTATGAATCAATAGTTCCAAGTGCAATTCGGCCATCTTCGACATAACGCCACGTACGCGGCTCATTTTCGGCAATCCAAAGTGCCTTCGTTCCGGTGAAGTAAGGATCCATCCGTAAACCGGTATTGCTCACGTCGACGTCCTTGAATCTTTCGCACATAGACGCGGTGCGCCGGTCTTGCCACACGATTGCTCTCCGAGGTGCGCCTAAAGTCTCGCGATCCCAAAGAACCAAGGTTTCGCGCTGATTTGTGATGCCGACGCCCTCGATCTTGCTCTTATCGATCCCATCAATGGCTACTGAGGCAGCCGCGAGAACGGCGCTCCAAATTTCATTGGGATCGTGCTCGACCCAACCCGGCTCAGGAAAGTGTTGCGGGAAATCTTGGTATCCGCGCCCGACGACGTTGCGATCTCGATCAATTACTAAAGCAGTGATTCCAGTAGTACCCGCGTCGACCGAGAGGATCATGGTTAGGAGAGACGTTTGCGAAGTAACCCGTAAGTAATTGCATCTTCAAGTGCCATGGCACTGGCAGCAATGACATTCTCGTGTACGCCAAGGGTGGTCCACTCGGTCACACCATCCGAAGTCTCCACAAGTACGCGCGTCACAGCACCTGTTCCTTGGCGTCCTTCAAGAATACGAACCTTGTAATCGGTCAGCTCAAGGTCTGCAAGCTCCGGGTAGAACTTCTCTAAGCCACTGCGCAAGGCGTTATCGATCGCGTTAACTGGACCGTTACCTCGTCCGGTAGTGACTAACTTTTCTCCGTTTGCGGTGACATAAACCGTAGCCTCAGAAATAACATCACCGTTCTCTAAGCGATCTACATTAGCTTTCCAGGAATCTACTGTGAAGAAGCGCGGGCGCTCCCCAGTGATTTCACCACGCAACAACAATTCGAACGAAGCGTCGGCGGCCTCAAAAGTCCAACCACGAGACTCAAGATCCTTCACCTTAGCAACGACGCGACCCACAACTCCCGCATCATCACCTAGGTCCACACCGAGCTCGACGCTCTTTAATTCGATGGAAGCCTTGCCCGCCATGTCAGAGACGAGCATGCGCATGTCGTTACCGACATCACTTGGCTCTTCATGTTGATAAAGCGCGGGATCAACTTTGATTGCCGAAGCATGGAGACCAGCTTTATGAGCAAATGCCGAAAGCCCCACATAGGGTTGGCGAGCACTTGGCGTCACATTGGTCACTTCTGCGACTGCATGTGCAATGCGGAAAGACTCCCGAAGTGCTCCTTCAGGCAAAACCTTCAGAGACTTCTTCAATTCTAGGTTTGCAATAATTGAAACTAGATCAGCATTACCGGTGCGTTCTCCATAGCCGTTGAGCGTTCCCTGTACATGGGTGGCTCCAGCTTTGACAGCGGCTAACGAGTTTGCAATCGCACATCCAGTGTCATTGTGGCAGTGGATACCAAGTCGCGCACCGGTATTAGAAAGTACATCATGCACTACCTCAGAGAGTTCGTCGGGAAGCATCCCGCCATTGGTATCGCAGAGCGCAATTACGTCCGCACCAGCCTCTGCGGAAACTCGAACTACTTCGAGTGCATAAGCTCGATTGGAGCGATACCCATCGAAGAAGTGTTCAGCGTCAAGGAATACTCTTTGTCCTTCACCGCGTAAATGCGTAATGGAATCCCTAATCATTTCTAGGTTTTCATCGAGTGATGTCTTCAATGCAAGATCCACGTGGCGATCGTGTGACTTCGCTACCAAAGTAACTACCTTCGCGCCCGATTCCCGCAGCGCGGCAACAAGCACGTCGTCAGCCGCCTTCACGTTAGGTCGGCGAGTAGCCCCGAAAGCTGCTAACTGCGAGGTCTTAAATTCGATCTCAGCGACGGCACGTTTGAAAAATTCGGTGTCTTTTGGATTAGCGCCGGGCCATCCACCTTCAATAAATCCCACACCAAGATCATCTAAGTGGCGAGCGATTGCTAATTTGTCGTGAACCGAAAGATTGAGACCTTCCTGCTGCGCACCATCTCGTAAGGTGGTGTCGTAGATATGGAAAGCATCTCCTTGCGGAATCTTAGACATTTATTTTGCGCATCCAACCCTGAGGATCGGGCTTGAGACCATGTTGAAGTCCAAGAAGTGCCTCACGAAGTTCAAGAGTGATCGGACCACTCTCACCCTTATTGTGCGACCACTCATACTTGGCGCTCTTCACGTGACCGACTGGCGTGATCACGGCAGCAGTTCCGCACGCAAATACTTCAGTAATTTCTCCACTCTCGACACCTTTGCGCCACTCTTTAACGGTGATGCTGCCCTCTTCTACTTTGTACCCAAGTTCAGCTGCCACAGTAAGTAAGGAGTCGCGTGTGATTCCTGGAAGAAGTGCGCCGGTTAACTTCGGAGTAAGGATGCGTGCCTTCTTACCCTTACCCATAACGAAGTAGAGGTTCATGCCACCCATCTCTTCAACATAGGAGCGCTCTACTGCATCTAGCCACACTACTTGATCGCAACCCTTTGCGGCCGCCTCCTGTTGAGCTACGAGAGAGGCCGCGTAATTACCGCCACATTTAGCTTCTCCAGTACCTCCAGGTGCTGCACGAACGTACTCGGTAGAAATCCAAACCGTGACAGCCTTCACGCCACCTTTGAAGTAAGCACCTGCTGGTGATGCCAATAGCAGATAAAGAGCTTTGTTCGATGGACGAACTCCGAGTCCAACTTCAGTGGCGATCATCATGGGACGCAAGTAGAGACTCTCGCCATCCTTGGTGGGCACCCACTCTTGATCTGCCTTGACAAGTGCCTCAATTGATTCCAGAAACATCTCCGCAGGTAATTCCGGCAATGCCATTCGGGCAGCGCTGCGCGCAAAACGAGCCGCATTCGCCTCAGGGCGGAAGAGCGCAATTGAATTATCTGGTTGGCGATAAGCCTTCAATCCTTCAAAGATCTCTTGTCCGTAGTGGAGCACCATCGACGCTGGATCTAACGAGAGCGGACCGTAAGGCACAAGGGCGAGCTCGCCCCAGCCATTCTCCGCCGTCCACTCTCCACTCACCATGTGATCTGTGAAGTAACGGCCAAAGCCGGGCTCAACTAATTGCTCTGCCCGCTTTTCAGCAGAGAGTGGATGTGGATTCTTCGTGATCGTGATGGCCATCAGAACTCCTATCCGAGAAGCGAGAGAATGGCATCGCCAACCTCGCTCGTGCTCCGTTGCTTCTTACCTGATGAAAGAAGATCTCTCGCTACCGCTGCATTGATTGCAATAGCCGCCTCATGGAGACCGATATGGTCACAGAGCATCGCAACGGAGAGAATGGTGGCCGTGGGATTTGCTACTCCCTTGCCCGCGATATCCGGTGCACTGCCATGAACTGGCTCAAACATAGACGGGAAGTCGCCAGTGGGGTTGATATTTCCACTCGCTGCCAATCCGATACCACCGCAGATGGCCGCAGCAATATCGGTGAGAATATCTCCGAAGAGATTGTCGGTAACCACTACATCAAATCGATCAGGATGAGTCACGAAGAACATCGATGCTGCATCCACATGAAGGTAATCAGTAGTGATGCCTGGGTACTCCTTGGCCACCTCATTGAAGGTGCGTGTCCAGAGCGAACCGGAGTGCACGAGCACGTTGTTCTTATGAACAAGAGTCACGTGCTTGCGCGTGCGACGTGTTGCGCGTTCAAACGCATCACGTATTACTCGCTCGGCGCCCCGGCGAGTATTAAGGCTCTCCTCAGTGGCTACTTCATGAGGAGTTCCCTGCGCCAAGAAACCACCGGCACCCACATACGGACCTTCAGTACCTTCGCGCACCACCACGAAATCGAGTTCTTTCACACCTGCAAGAGGTGATTCAACGCCAGGGAAGAGTCGACCAGGACGCAGGTTGACGTATTGATCAAAGGCAAAACGAAGCTTAAGGAGCAGTCCTCGTTCCAAGATTCCGCTGGGAACTGTGGGGTCTCCCACTGCTCCAAGGAGGATGACATCTTCCTTCGCTAATTGCGCAATCACCTCTTCAGTGAGGGTCTCACCAGTGGCATGCCAACGTTTGGCACCAAGTTCGTATTGGGTTTCGGCAAAATCAACACCATACTTCTTCCCCATGGCATGGAGTATGCGCAATCCTTGAGCGACAACCTCAGGGCCAATTCCATCACCACCGATAACGGCAAGTTTGATCACCTTCGACATGGGATCTCCTTAAACCAAGGCCACGTAGTGAGCCGATCGAGCCTGCACACTGCTTGCTAAATCATCGACGACGTCCTGGGCGATGGGCTCATCAACCGTAAGAATCATCAGCGCATCCCCGCCCGGTCGCTTGCGAGCCACCTGCATGCCAGCGATGTTGATGCCAGCGTTTCCGAGCAGTGCGCCAACTGAACCAACCACTCCAGGGCGATCTGCATAGCTGACGAAGAGCATGTGATTCGTAGGCTCAACATCAATCGACAAATCATTGATGGAGATCAATTTGGTAATTCGCTTGAGCCCAATAAGGGTGCCGCTGACAGTAATGCGTTCACCATGAGTGGCAGTAGCAGTCAAGGTGATGACGTTTCGATGCAACTCACTTTTAGAGTTCTTTGAAACCGATGCCGTAAGGCCACGCTCTTTAGCTAGGAGTGGAGCGTTGACATATGAAACGCCTTCCCCTACCGCGTGCATTAGCAATCCTTTAATCGCACTGGTCGCCAAGATTTCACAATCAAGCTCAGCTAGCTCTCCGCATACTTCTACTTCGATATCCGACACAGCACCGACTGCGAGTCCAGAGATAAGTTGTCCGAGAGTTTCCGCCAATGGAAGCGCGGGACGAAGATCCTCATGGATCACGCCACCCTTGACGTTCACCGCGTCTGGAACAAGTTCACCCGCAAGCGCCTTACGCACCGACACCGCAACAGCGATACCAGCGCGCTCCTGCGCTTCATCAGTTGATGCCCCGAGGTGTGGTGTGGCCACGACTGAATCAAACTCAAAGAGCGGCGAATCGGTGCATGGCTCGGTGGAGTAGACATCGATTCCGGCTCCTCCGATGCGCCCTTCTTTCAGCGCCGCATGTAAGGCGACCTCATCAACCACACCACCACGGGCCGCATTGACGATGCGGACAGATGGTTTCACTTTGGTGAGCGCATCGACCCCAATAAGGCCAGCGGTCTCTTTGGTTTTAGGAAGGTGCACGGTGATGAAATCACTCGTACGGAGGAGCGTATCGAGATCAACCAGTTTCACACCCAAATGGTTGGCCCGCGCCTCAGGAAGGTAGGGGTCATAGGCAATGACTTCCATGCCAAAAGCCTGCATGCGAGAAGCAACCAACTGACCGATGCGACCGAGCCCCACAATGCCGAGCGTCTTTTCGTAGAGCTCGACACCGGTGAACTTGGAACGTGCCCACTTGCCATTTCGAAGGGCAGCATGCGCCGGCGAAATAAAGCGAGCCGAGGAAATCAACAAACCGATAGCGAGTTCTGCTGCGCTCACAATGTTTGAAGTCGGCGCGTTCACCACCATGACCCCAGCGGCAGTTGCCGCCGGAACATCGACGTTATCTAGCCCAACACCTGCACGTGCCACTACTTTGAGCCCCTTGGCGGCGGCCATCGCTTCAGCATCCATCTTTGTTGCAGAGCGAATGAGCACCGCATCAACGCCTTTGGAGAGCGCTGCGAGAAGTTCCTCGCGATTAGCACCATCGCAATGACGAACTTCGAACTCCGGACCCAGCGCATCGATAGTTGCAGGGCTCAGTTCTTCAGCGATCAGGACGACGGGCTTACTCATTAGTGTGGTGCCTTTCGGTTGATGATTAGCGTGCAGCAGTACCTTCGGTGTAATCGTCGCCAGATTGCTTAACCCATGACATCAACTTACGAAGTTCGCGACCGACTGTCTCGATGATGTGAGTCTCGCCCTTAGCACGAAGTGCCTTGAACTCAGGTGCACCCGCATCTTGATCCGCGATAAAGCGAGCAGCAAAAGACCCATCCTTGATCTCAGCAAGAACCTGCTTCATATTTTCCTTAACGCGGGCATCAATGACACGTGGACCAGAAACGTAATCGCCATATTCGGCGGTATCAGATACTGACCAGCGTTGTTTGGCTATGCCACCTTCGTACATTAAATCAACAATGAGCTTGAGCTCATGAAGGCACTCGAAATAAGCAACCTCAGGTTGGTAACCAGCTTCAACAAGAGTTTCAAAACCGTATTGCACGAGTTGTGAGGCCCCGCCACAAAGTACGGCTTGCTCACCAAAGAGATCGGTTTCGCACTCCTCTGTGAAGGTGGTTTGAATACCGCCAGCGCGAAGCCCACCAATGCCTTGAGCATAAGAGAGCGTGAGTGGCCAAGCTTTGCCCGTAGCATCTTGTTCGACAGCAACCAAGACGGGAACTCCACGGCCTGCAGAGAACTCACGGCGCACCAAGTGACCTGGGCCCTTAGGAGCGACCATGCAGACATCGACGCCAGCTGGTGGAGTGATGTAACCGAAGCGAATGTTAAAACCATGACCGAAGAAGAGCGCATCGCCATCATTGAGATTGGGGGCAACGGCTTCTGCATATACGTGGCGTTGCACGTGATCTGGGGTAAGGATCATGATGACATCGGCTTCTTGGCAAGCAACTATCGGGGTGACTACTCGCATGCCATCGGCTTCAGCTTTGGCACGACTCTTTGAACCCTCAGGCAGACCTACGCGAACATCAACGCCAGAATCGCGAAGGGAAAGTGAGTGGGCGTGACCCTGTGAGCCGTAACCTAGTACTGCAACTTTGCGACCCTGGATAATCGAAAGATCTGCATCCTTGTCGTAGAACATCTTTGCCATTCTCGTTACCTTCCCCTGCTCTGTCCCCAATGGGGTGCGCACACATGTGCTAACTACGCTCTTATTTGCTGATTGACTTACTTCCACGTGCCATTGCCACTAAACCTGATTGGACTAACTCCTTGATGCCAAAAGGCTCAAGGACGCTTAATAGTGCGGCGATTTTCTCTCCGGTACCCGTGGCTTCGATAATGACCGCATCGGCCACCACATCCACCACCTTGGCTCTAAAGAGCGAAACAATCTCGAGCACTTCAGGGCGATTCTTCGTGTCGGCGGAAACCTTGACGAGAAGAAGTTCACGTTGCACCGAAGAAACTGAATCAAGTTCCACAATCTTGAGTACGTTGATCAACTTATTCAATTGCTTCGTCACTTGCTCAAGCGGGTTATCTTCCACATTCACGACGATGGTCATGCGTGAGACCTCTTCGTGTTCAGTTGGACCAACCGCAAGGGATTCGATATTGAATCCGCGACGAGAGAAGAGTGAGGCAACTCGAGCGAGGACGCCCGGGCTGTTCTCGACTAATACGGAGAGAGTGTGAAGGCTCATAGGTCTTGTGAATCCCAGTCGGGGGCGAGTTCACGCGCAACCAAAATCTCGTCATTGCTGGTTCCAGCTGCCACCATCGGCCAGACCATGGCATCGCGATGCACGCTGAAATCCACGACCACAGGTTGATCATTGATTTCCATTGCTTTTGCAATGGTGGCATCCACGTCTTCGGCCTTCTCGCAGCGCAAACCTATGCAACCCATAGCATCTGCGAGTTTGGCAAAATCTGGAATGCGCTTTGAATGTAGATCGGTATTCGAATAGCGAGAGTTATAGAAGAGAGTTTGCCATTGGCGCACCATCCCTAAACTTTCGTTATTGATAATGGCGACCTTGATCGGAATGTTATTGATCGCGCAGGTGGCTAATTCTTGGTTGGTCATTTGGAAGCATCCGTCGCCATCGATCGCCCACACTGCCGCCTCTGGGCGACCTACCTTCGCTCCCATGGCTGCCGGAACGGCGTAACCCATAGTGCCGAGGCCACCTGAGTTGAGCCAGGTACGTGGCTTCTCGTAGGAAACAAATTGTGCGGCCCACATTTGATGTTGACCCACGCCGGCGGCGTAGATGGCATCAGGACCAGCAATCTTTCCGAGGCGTTCGATGACATATTGTGGTGAGAGGGTGCCATCTTCTGGAATGTCGTAACCCAATGGGAAAGTACTGCGCCATGAATTGCATTGCTTCCACCAAGCTCCGAGATCCGCTTGATTGCCAGCTGCAAATTCCGCCTTCAATGCTGGGGCTAACTCAGTGAGAGTCTCACGCAGATCGCCAACGATAGGAACGTCTGTATAACGATTCTTACCAATTTCGGCTGGATCTATATCGGCGTGGATGATTTTCGCGTTTGGTGCGAAAGTCGAGAGCTTGCCCGTAACGCGATCGTCGAATCGTGCGCCGAGAGTGATGAGCAAGTCTGCCTTTTGAAGCGCCGTGACCGCAGCGACTGTTCCGTGCATACCAGGCATACCAAGGTTTTGTGGATGACTATCTGGAAATGCTCCACGAGCCATCAACGTGGTGACCAACGGAGCACCGCATAACTCGGCGAAAGCGAGCAATTCACGAGAAGCATTAGCTTTGATAACGCCGCCACCTACGTAGAGGACGGGCCGTTGTGATTGCGCAATGAGCGCAGCAGCTTCACGAACTTGCTTCGAATTAGGCTTAGTAGTGGGCTTATAACCCGGCAAATCAATAATCGTAGGCCAATTGAATTCTGCGTTGGCCTGCAAGGCATCCTTGCTGATATCCACGAGCACAGCGCCGGGTCGACCAGTCGATGCAATATGGAAAGCCTCTGCAATCGCACGCGAAATGTCATTCGGGTTGGTGACGAGAAAATTGTGTTTAGTGATCGGCATGGTAATTCCACGAATATCTGCTTCTTGAAATGCATCGCTACCGATGGCACCGGAAGGGACCTGACCGGTAATTGCTACGAGCGGTACGGAGTCCATTTGCGCATCGGCAATCGGTGTAACCAAGTTCGTGGCGCCGGGACCGGAGGTTGCCATGCACACACCGACCTTGCCGGTGGCCTGTGCATAACCAGTCGCTGCATGTCCAGCACCTTGTTCGTGGCGCACCAAGATGTGGCGAATCGAACTATCGAAGAGTGGGTCATAGGCCGGCAAAATGGCGCCGCCTGGAATACCGAAGATGACTTCTACACCGGCATGCTCCAGCGAGCGCACGAGTGATTCTGAACCGTTAATCATCTTCCGCCTCCTTTCGCCTTCTCCATCTGACTTCTTTCTCTGACTTCTTTATGGCCCCACACTTCCGTTTTACCCCTGTAATGCGAAACCCCCCGGTGGAAACCGAGGGGTGCACGCGGATGAGCTTTCGCTCAGCTCGCGCGCTCCAGGCGTACGGAAATTCGTGACAACATGCCCATAGCGTCCTCTAGCCGAGCGTGCTGGTCAATCCCAAGAGCCTGAGTTCTCATGATTTGAGACGGAGATCTCACCCTTCGGCTACTTGAGCGGATTAGTCGCAGACCGCGCCCTTGGAGGCAGACCCGACCAATTTGACGTACTTGGCCAAGACCCCCCGTTGGTACTTATGGGGCACTGGTTGCCAAGTGGTCTTACGAGCCATCAATTCCGATGGATTTACCAAGAGATCGAGCGTCCGATTGGCTACATCGATGCGGATGCGGTCGCCATCACGTACCAAGGCGATAGGGCCACCATCGACGGCTTCCGGTGCCACGTGGCCCACACAGAGGCCAGTGGTGCCACCAGAGAAGCGGCCATCGGTGATGAGCATGACTGACTTTCCGAGCCCAGCTCCCTTGATAGCTCCGGTGATCATGAGCATCTCGCGCATTCCCGGTCCGCCCTTAGGACCTTCGTAGCGAATGACCACCACGTCACCGGCTTGGATGGTGCCATCTTCTAGTGCCGCCATCGCGTTCTGCTCGCGCTCAAAGACCCGAGCTGGACCTTCGAATACGTCGACTCCCACACCTGCGGTCTTGCACACGGCGCCTTCTGGGGAGAGTGAACCACCAAGAATTGTTATTCCACCAGTGGCTGCCAATGGTTTTTCAACCGAGTACAAAATATCGCCATCAGCAACAGGCGGTGAAATATCAGCAAGATTCTCTGCCATCGTTTTCCCAGTCACCGTGAGGCAATCACCATGTAACAAACCTGCATCGAGTAGCGCACGCATGACGACCGGAATTCCGCCCACCTTGTCAACATCTGTCATGACAAAACGGCCAAACGGTTTGAGGTCTCCAAGCAGCGGAACGCGTGCGCCAATGCGATTGAAATCTTCAAGAGTAAGTTCTACATCTGCCTCGTGAGCGATTGCCAACAAGTGGAGCACAGCATTTGTTGACCCACCTAGTGCCATCACGACTGTAATTGCATTTTCAAACGCCTTCTTGGTGAGGATGTCGCGGGCTGTGATTCCTTGACGAATAAGATTTACTACTGCCTCGCCAGATTGAACTGAATATCCATCGCGACGACGATCAACTGCTGGCGGAGCTGCTGAACCAGGTAGCGACATTCCTAATGCTTCTGCAGCACTTGCCATGGTGTTCGCTGTATACATTCCGCCACATGCACCCTCTCCGGGACAGATGGCGCGTTCGATACGATCTACTTCTTCACGCGTGATCAATCCACGAGCGCAGGCACCCACCGCTTCGAAAGCATCGATGATAGTGACGTCGCGTCCGTCCACAGAACCAGGCATCGTGGAGCCGGCATAAACAAAAACACTTGCAACATCGATACGTGCAGCGGCCATCAACATTCCAGGAAGTGATTTGTCGCATCCCGCGAACATCACCATTCCATCAAGGCGTTCGGCTTGCATGACAGTTTCGACCGAGTCTGCAATGACTTCGCGCGACACCAAGGAGAAGTGCATTCCTTCGTGACCCATTGAGATGCCATCAGAGACCGAGATCGTTCCAAATTGCATCGGAAATCCGCCGGCATCGAAGACGCCTTGACGCGCAGCCTTGGCAAGGCGATCCAAAGAAAGATTGCACGGTGTGATTTCATTCCACGACGACGCGATGCCAATCTGCGGCTTTACCCAATCGTCGTCTCCCATGCCCACTGCTCGAAGCATTCCGCGAGCAGGCGCCCGCTCGAGTCCGTCAGTGACCAATCCGGAACGGGGCTTCATTGAATTCATGCTCATATCGTAGAGTCAAAACTCCCCCATTACCCGCTAACCTCAGCCCATGACTTCTCACATGGGAGAGACTCGCCAGCTCGGCCAACTCTCCGTCAGCGCGATGGGCCTCGGCTGCATGCCCATGTCCTGGGCTTACGGGGTAGACGACATTGATCCGATTGAAGTGCGCGCCACTCTTCGTGAAGCGATCGATTTAGGAGTAACCCTGCTCGACACTTCAGATGTGTACGGCCCTTATACGAACGAGGAGTTGCTCGGAGTCGAGATCGTCGACGCTGGATTTCGCGACAAGGTGCAACTGGCTACCAAGTGCGGCCTTAAGGCCATCGATACCCTCAAATATGCCTATGACGGCTCTCCCGAACATGTGCGGGCAGCGTGCGACGCTTCGCTCAAGCGCCTCAAGGTGGATCACATCGATCTCTACCAATTGCATCGGGTAGATCCCAAAACTCCAATTGAGGAAACTTGGGGAGCCATGGCCGAGCTCGTCACCGCCGGCAAAGTAGGTGCCATCGGTCTCTCTGAGGCTTCACTTGAGAATCTAAAACGCGCGCAAGCCATCCATCCCTTAACGACCCTACAAAGCGAGCTCTCTCTGTGGACCCAGGACGTATTAGAAAATGGCATTCTCGATTGGTGCAAGGAGAACAACGTGGGATTTCTCGCCTACTCCCCTCTCGGAAGAGGCTTTCTCACCGGCGAAACGTTAACAGTGAAATCATATGATTTCCGAGCGAGCAATCCACGTTTCACCGAAGCCGCCATGGCCGAGAACCAAAAAATTGTGGACGCTATCTCAGCGATCGCTACAAGACTTCAGATCAACAACGCCCAACTCGCACTCGCCTGGGTGCTTGCCCAAGGAGAGAACATTGTTCCCATCCCTGGTACTAAACGCCGCAAGTGGTTACGCCAAAACGTCGCCGCTCTCGAGATAACCCTCGATGCGGCGACGTTAGCCGAACTTGCAAATATTCCGAGGTCAACAATTCCCCGCTACTAGAAATTAATGCGCACTAGACACCGTGCGCGCTGCTTTCGTGCTCCACGAGTGAATCCTTACCCACATTGATAAAAATAATGATCACTGCCGCACCTAACGCAAGCAGCGCTGCGCCAGCGTAGAAGGTCATGGTGTAGCCGTGAGTAAATGCGTAAGAGTCGGGCTTTTTCATGTTGCGCGCATTCGCGTAGTTGACAGTCGCCGTTGCCGCAATGGTGTTAAGCAGCGCGGTGCCAAGTGAACCACCCACTTGCTGACTGGTATTAATAAGCGCACTCGCTACGCCAGCGTCTTGCCCACCCACACCATGTAAGGCTGTGCTTGAGACTGGAATAAAAACAAAAGCCAATCCAGAACTCATGATGACCATATAGGGAAGAACATGGGTGAAATAAGAAGTATCAGGAGTAATACGAGTAAGCATTAGTAATCCAATGCTCGAGAAAATAAGACCAAAGATCATCAATGGCTTGGGGCCGAGCTTTGGCAACAATTGGCTTGCAATACCTGCTGATAGAATGATTCCGAGCGAGAATGGTAGGAATGCAAATCCTGATCGCAATGGTGAGTAACCCAGGATCACCTGAAGATAGAGACCTAGGAAGAGGAACATCGAGAAGAGTCCGGCACCTACGATCAAAGATGAAAGGTATGAGCCGCCTCGATTACGTTCTAGCAGGACTCGCATCGGTAACAACGGACTCTTGACGCGCAATTCAATGACCACGAAGGCCACCAACAATGCGAGAGCAATAGCAAAAAAGATGAGGGTTTCACTTGAAAGCCAGCCAACGATAGCGGCCTTGGTAAAACCGTAAACAAGCGAAACCAAACCAAGGGTCACCGTAATGGCACCCGGGATGTCGTAGCTATGTTCACCAGTGGCCTTCGACTCATGCACAAATGGAATTGCGAGCAAGAAAGCAATGATCGCAATAGGAACGTTCACACCCAGACACCAACGCCATGAGAAGTACTGGGTAAGCGTGCCACCAAGTAGCAACCCGATCGCTGCGCCTCCACCAGAGATGGCACCGAATACGCCAAAGGCGCGAGCACGTTCCTTGGGAACGATGAAGTTGACGGTGATGAGCGAGAGCGCGGCAGGAGCAAGCAGCGCGGCAAAGCCACCTTGCAGAGCACGCGAAGCAAAAAGTAATCCAGCCGTACTAGATATTCCGCCGAGTGCCGATGCACCAGCAAACCCCAGAAGGCCAATCATGAAAACCTTTTTGCGCCCAACATAATCTGCGATGCGACCGCCCAGGAGGAGGAGCCCACCAAACGCCAATGTATACGCAGTGATCACCCATTGCTGGTTTGCATCGCTGATGCCGAGGTCGCGCTTTGCACTAGGAAGCGCCAAGTTCACAATGGAGGCATCTAGCACCACCATTAATTGTGCAATTGCGATAACAAAGAGCGCCTTCCAACGGCGAGGGTCTTGACCCGGTGCGTAAACGTGATGATCGGGAGCGATGGCAGACAAAACAGATTTAGTCAAGATTTCCCCCGATTACATGATCGATGTAACAGAAACGTATCTGAACAACTGACGCAACTTGAAATCGCGTAAACCATTTCTTGAGAAGACGAAGATCTGGGGTAAACCCCTACTGACCTAACTCCTTAAGGAGCAACTCCCGCACCTTTGCGGCATCCGCTTGTCCTTGTGTTGCTTTCATCACAAGACCAATCAATGCACCCGCAGCATTGAGGTTTCCACCACGTACCTTCTCGGCAGCTGCTGCATCAGATGCAATAGCTGTGGCAATGGCTAACAAGAGTGCGCCATCATCTGAGACCACTTTGAGTCCACGTGTGGCAACCACATCATCTGGCCGACCTTCGCCGGCAATAACACCATCGACAACTTGGCGCGCTAATTTATCGGTCAACTCACCCATTGCGATGAGTTCCACAATGCGAGCTACATCAGCTGGCGTAATTCCTACATCGATTACTTCAACGCCACGTTCGTTTGCCTGACGGGCAATCTCGCCCACCCACCAACTTCGAGCTTTGGTGGAGTCTGCTCCCAGGGCCACGGTCTCCATGACAACGGCAAGCACACCAGCATTCACCATGGATGCCATCTCTTTGTCGGCGATGTTCCACTCTTTTTGCAAACGAGCGCGCACCACCGAGGGACGTTCAGGTAGTGTCGCGCGAAGTTCTTCGACCCATGCAGGATCAGGCGCGATTGGCACCAAATCTGGCTCAGGGAAGTAGCGATAATCCTCAGCGGTTTCTTTCGATCTTCCAGACGTCGTAATTCCACTATCTTCGTGGAAGTGGCGAGTCTCCTGCACTACTTTGAGACCATCGTCGAGACGAGCTGCGTGGCGTTGCATCTCGCTACGAATAGCGCGCTCTACGGACCGAAGAGAGTTCACGTTCTTAGTTTCGCTTCGAGTTCCAAGAATTCCAGACCCGCGTGGGGAAAGGGAGACGTTGGCATCGCAACGAAGTGAGCCTTGTTCCATCTTCACATCACTCACGCCGAGAGAGCGAAGGATGTCGCGCAGCTCAGCAACGTAGGCCTTAGCTACGAGAGGAGCATACTTTTCTGTACCGGGCACCATCTTTGTCACGATTTCTACGAGTGGAATGCCGGCGCGATTGTAATCCAGGAGTGAGTAGTCGGCTCCGTGGATTCGACCTGTAGCGCCACCCATATGAAGAGACTTTCCAGTGTCTTCCTCCATATGAACTCGCTCGATTTCGACACGGAAAGTGCGCATGCCATCGTCAGTTTCAACTTCAACATCTAGATAACCATTGAAACAAATAGGTTCGTCATACTGACTAATCTGGAAGTTCTTTGGCATATCTGGGTAAAAGTAGTTCTTGCGAGCAAATCGACACCAGGTTGCAATATCGCAATTCAGCGCGAGGCCAATCAGGATAGTGGACTCAATCGCACGCTCGTTAACGAATGGCAATGAACCAGGCATACCTAGACAGACTGGGCAGACTTGGGTATTTGGTTCAGCACCAAAACCGGTGGCACACCCACAGAACATTTTGGAATTTGTGTTGAGTTCTACGTGCACTTCGAGACCGAGTGTGGGTTCGTACTTAGCGATCACATCATCGTAATCCAACATCGCTTCACTCATCGCACACCTCCCGTCAACGAAGGGGCCTTGTTCATAAGAGGACCGCCCCAAGATTCATTGAAAGCGGCTTCGAGTGCGCCGCCTACTCGGTAAAGGCGATCATCCGCCATGGCCGGAGCGATGATTTGCAAGCCGACTGGCAAGCCGTCTTCGGGCGCCAATCCACATGGGATGCTCATCGCGCAGTTTCCAGCCAAGTTCACCGGGATAGTCGCGATGTCATTGAGATACATCGCCAAAGGATCATCGACCTTTTCACCAATCTTGAAAGCTGTGGTGGGAGATGTGGGTGAAATTAAGATATCTACTTGAGCGAAGGCAGCGTTGAAATCATTAATGATGAGTGTGCGAACTTTTTGTGCGCTGCCGTAATAAGCATCGTAGTAACCAGAAGAGAGTGCATACGTACCAAGAATGATGCGTCGCTTTACTTCTGGACCAAATCCAGCTTCGCGAGTGAGGTTCATAACTTCTTCTGCGCTACGTGCACGATCATCACCTACACGTAGTCCAAAGCGCATGGCATCAAAACGTGCCAAGTTTGATGAACACTCGCTGGGGGCAATGAGGTAGTAGGCAGGAAGTGCGTACTCAAAGTGTGGGCAAGAAACTTCGATGATCTCGGCACCAAGACTGCGTAAGACTTCAACAGATTCATTAAATCTCTGCAGGACTCCTGCTTGATAACCCTCGCCACCAAGTTCACGAACCACACCAATACGCATTCCTTTCACATGAAGCATCTTGGCTGCTGTCACAACGGGAGGGACGGGGGCGTCAATACTGGTGGAGTCATAAATATCATGCCCACCAATAATTTCATGAAGGAGTGCGGCGTCGAGCACTGTGCGCGCACAAGGACCTGCTTGATCAAGACTGGAAGAAAATGCCACCAGGCCGTAACGAGAAACGCCACCATAGGTGGGTTTTACTCCCACAGTCCCAGTGACTGCAGCTGGCTGGCGAATCGATCCACCTGTATCAGTACCGATTGCGAGAGGTGCTTCGAATGCGGCGAGGGATGCTGAGGATCCACCACCAGAACCACCAGGAATTCGAGTGAGATCCCATGGATTATGCGTGGGGCCATAAGCCGAGTTC
>NSHZ01000023.1 GCA_002737595.1 Actinomycetota bacterium
GGGAGCAATTGTGTTAGCTCGCATTGGTCGAGTGGTCTTTGGTGCGTGGGATCCGAAGGCAGGTGCGGCAGGCTCACTTTTCGACATCTTGCGCGATCGTCGTCTTAATCATCGACCGGAAGTAATTTCTGGCGTGAAGGAAGTTGAGTGTTCTCAGCAATTAAAGGCCTTTTTTGAAGAGCAAAGGGAACGCCCTCGGGAGTAAGCGCACGACTTTCGGTGGAATTTCTCCCCGCTTTTCAGCCTGGTATCGTCTCTCCCGGTGGCGTGTCCGAGCGGCCTAAGGAGCACGCCTCGAAAGCGTGTGTGGGGGTAACTCCACCGTGGGTTCAAATCCCACCGCCACCGCCAGAAAAGTGCCTCGCAGAAGCCCTTCAGATAACCTCAGGGCATGGCAATCATCAGCGATCTCTATATCAATGGTGCCTGGACTCAAGGCACCGGACGTCTCCCTGTTTATGACCCCAGCGACGGCAGCGTCATTGCCGAAGTGGCGACCTCAGATGATGCACTCTGCATGGCTGCGGTGGACGCTGCCGAGGCCGCCGCCAAGAGTTGGGCCGCAACTGCGCCACGTATACGTGGAGAAATTCTGCGCCGCGCATATGAATTGATGATTGCTGAAGTGGATTCTCTCGCTGAAATCGTGACTCGCGAAAATGGAAAAGTTCTCGCCGATGCTCGCAACGAAATCATTTACGCCGCCGAGTTCTTCCGCTGGTTCTCTGAAGAAGCGGTGCGCATCAATGGTGAGTTCCGCGAATCACCAAGCGGAGACAAGCGCATCCTGGTCACACATCAACCAGTGGGTATCTCACTTCTCATTACTCCATGGAATTTCCCAGCTGCCATGGCAACTCGCAAACTCGGCCCCGCACTCGCTGCCGGTTGCACCACAATTTTGAAACCTGCAGGAGAGACACCACTCACTGCGCTCGCGATTGTTGACATTCTTAATCGTGCCGGCCTTCCTGCTGGTGTAGTCAATGTCATTCTTCCCGTTCCTACCGGTCCTTCTATAAGCAAGATTCTGCACGATCCACGTGTACGAAATCTTTCATTCACCGGTTCCACCGAAGTGGGTGCGCTGCTCATTCTCGAAGCTGCTGATCTCGTTATTCGTACTTCTATGGAACTAGGTGGAAATGCACCATTCCTGGTGCTAGATGATGCCGATGTTCCCGCTGCAGTTGCTGGTGCGATGATCGCCAAGATGCGCAACGGTGGCGCAGCATGTACTTCCGCTAATCGTTTCTATGTGGCGAAGAAAGTTGCCAAAGAATTTACCGATGGCATGGCCGCTGCGATGGCGGGTCTCAAAGTAGCTTCCGGACTCGAGGCCGGGGCGCAACTCGGACCGAGTGTTTCTGTGAAAGAACGGAACAAGATTGCCGCGCTCGTTGATTCCGCAATTGCCGGTGGTGCGAAAGTGGCCACCGGTGGTGTGGTGCCTGCAGGTGATGGTGCTTTCTATCCCGCAACCGTACTAATGGTCGCAAAAGATAACGACATCTTGAATAACGAAATCTTTGGGCCAGTGGCACCGATTGTGATTATCGAGAGTGATGAAGAAGCTATCGAGTTAGCCAACGCATCGCCGTATGGACTCATCTCTTATGTGTACTCACAAGATCTCCGTCGCGCACTGCGAGTCGCCGAGGCAATGGAATCTGGCATGGTTGCAATCAATCGCGGTGTGATCTCCGATCCGGCCGCGCCATTTGGTGGTTACAAGGCAAGTGGTTTGGGTCGTGAAGGTGGCTTCGATGGCATTCATGAATTCCTTGAGAAGAAGTACATCGGTCTAGAGATCTAAGGTTTCGGAGCGGGCCCCACAACTTGGCCGGGATCAAGCGTCCACGTAGCCGCGCTACCTAAACCAATACACGTCATGGTGGCGCCATAGAGAATTGCCTTGTCAGTTGGAGTAAGACAGCTTCTACCGGGTGATGCAATGTTGAGCAGGTACGGATCTACAAATTGAGTGCTTCCGGATGTTCCAGTGCGGTTTTCGAGTGTGGGATTTCCATACTTACTAATAGGACCTAGATTCGTGGGAGCTACGTAAGGAGATTGTGGCTTGGACTTACTCCACAGAGAAGGTGCGATTCGTAGCAAGTCTGATTGATAAGTAGAAGAGTTCCTTTTTGCCCACGCAATTCCGTGACGATATGGTCGGCAACCTTGGGATAAAACTGCGCCATGGTTACACCGATCGAATCCTTAAATGCTTTTTAGTGACTCTCTGAAAGAGGTGGGTCACTTTAAGGATGAATGGCGGAGGATGCGGGATTTGAACCCGCGATAGGTTTCCCTATACACGCTTTCCAAGCGTGCGCACTCGGCCACTATGCGAATCCTCCGCGTGGAAGCATACGGGGCTTTACGGTCCGCCCCCCAATCCCCGTAAGTCGCATCGAGAGCGGCGCTATGCGTGAGGCGCACAGAGATACACAGTGTGAGCGCCCGCCTCTATGCTTTCCCCAGATCCCCCGCGCGGCGTCACCGCGCGGAACTCCCCCAGGGCCGGAAGGCAGCAAGGGTACGCACGCTCTGTCGGGTGCGCGGGGGATCCTTCAGGAAAGGTGCTTATGCTCGCCCTCTATCGGAAGTACCGGCCGTCGCGCTTTGCCGACGTCATTGGACAAGAGCACGTCACCGTCCCACTCTCCAATGCGCTGAGCAGCGGTCGCACTCATCACGCTTATCTCTTCTCCGGCCCTCGTGGTTGCGGAAAGACATCGAGTGCGCGCATCTTGGCTCGTTCTCTCAATTGTGAACAAGGTCCCACTCCTGATCCTTGTGGCACGTGCCAGAGTTGCATGGATCTCGTTGCCAACGGCCCCGGCTCTATCGATGTTGTTGAACTCGATGCCGCTACTCACGGATTGGTTGATGATGCACGCGACCTTCGCGAAAAAGCTTTCTTCTCGCCGGTTGCTGGCCGTTACAAGATCTACATCATCGACGAGGCGCACCAACTCGGACCCGGTGCCGCAAATGCACTTCTCAAAGTTGTCGAAGAGCCACCACCCCACGTGGTCTTCATCTTCGCCACCACCGAACCTGAAAAATTAATTGCCACCATTCGTTCGCGTACACATCACTACCCATTCCGCCTAGTCCCGCCTGGAATTCTTACGAAGCACCTTGAGAAGATCTGTGAAGAAGAAGGCGTCAAAGTAGCTAAGGGTGTCATTCCACTCGTGGTGCGCGCCGGTGGTGGGTCCGTGCGTGATTCCCTCTCCGTACTTGGGCAACTTCTGGCCGGCGCCGGTCCTGATGGCGTCACTTATGAAATTGCTATCGCACTTCTCGGTTACACCGATAGTGCAATCCTTGACCAAGTCGTCGATTCTTTTGCTGCTGGTGATGGCGCGAGTGTGTATCAGTCGATTGATCATTTAGTTGAGGCAGGACACGAACCTCGGCGCTTCGCACAAGATTTGCTAGAGCGTTTGCGCGATCTCATTGTCTTGGAAGCCATTCCGCAATCCGCACACTCGATTTTCCGCGAATTACCGCCCGATCAACTGGAGCGCATGCAACAGCAAGCAGCCCGCTTTGGTCGAGGTTCACTCTCACGCGCAGCAGATGTGGTGAATGAAGGTCTCACGCAAATGCGTGGTGCCACCGCCCCACGTTTACTCCTCGAATTGATTTGCGCTCGCGTTCTTCTTCCTGGCTCTGAAGAGAGCGAACGCGGCTTACTAGCAAGGCTCGAACGCTTAGAGCGTCGCGGAGATGTCGCACTGCCATCTACCTCTGTGAAGAGCCCGGTCACTGCGCCGGTTGCCGCGCCAGTAAAGAAAGCCCCACCACGCGCTGTCGATGAAGTGGAAGAGGAAGCGCCCGTAGTTGCCGCTGCGCCTGTCGAAGTGAAGAGCGCCCCTGCGGTGAAGCCCACGGGTCCCATCGATCTACTCGGTGTGCGCCGTCTCTGGCCAGAGATCATCGAGAACGTAAAAGCACGTCGACGCCTTACCTGGTCGTTAATCACTGCTGGTGCGCAAGTGGCATCTATGGATGACAAGGTTATGGCGGTTTCGCTTTCAAACTCGGGTGCACGTGATTCCTTCATGCGATCTGGTAGCGATGAAATTCTCCGTCAAGCCATCATTGATGTTGTTGGTCTCGATCGCCGCATCGAAGCGATCGTTGATCCTTCAGGATCCGAAGCATCGCCCTCATCTAAAGCACCGAAGAAGAGCACACTCGAAAAGAAAAGCGAGCGCAAAGATGAGCGCGACGACGACGCCACTCTTACTGCAACATCGGGCGCTGAATTACTCGCTCGTGAATTGGGCGCCGAGATTATCGGGCAGTTCGAGAAGGAATAGCGCGCGCTTGTCAGTGCTTCGAAGTAAGGTGTGCGTATGTATGAAGGCGTAGTTCAAGATCTCATCGACGAGCTTGGTCGTCTTCCTGGCGTGGGTCCAAAGAGCGCACAACGCATTGCCTTCCACATCTTGCAAGCAGATCCCGTCGATGTGCGTCGCCTCGCCGAGGTACTTCGCGAAGTAAAAGAGCGCGTGCGTTTCTGCATCACCTGTGGCAACGTGGCCGAAGAAGAGCAATGTCGCATCTGTCGCGATCCGCGACGAGACCACACCGTTATCTGCGTTGTTGAAGAGAGTAAAGATGTGGTGGCTATTGAAAAGACGCGCGAATTCCGCGGTCGCTATCACGTACTCGGAGGGGCTATCAGTCCGATCGAGGGCATCGGCCCCGATAACTTGCGCATCAAAGAACTGATGGTGCGCTTAGCCGATAGCGACGTCACCGAAATTATCCTGGCCACCGACCCCAATCTCGAGGGGGAGGCGACCGCCACCTACCTGGCTCGTATGCTCAAGCCACTAGGTCTTCGGGTGACCCGATTGGCCAGTGGCCTGCCGGTAGGCGGGGATCTCGAGTACGCCGATGAGGTCACGCTGGGACGGGCTTTCGAGGGCCGCCGGAGCTTTGATCACTAATTCCTCTCATCCTTGAGCGTAAATCGTCTCAAATAGTAAGATGATTGTCGTCTCATAATATGAGATAAAGTGGAAAAGTTTACCTACGTCCGCCACTCTTTTGGTGTGGGCATGATCGTGCAGAAGTTTGGTGGCTCCTCCGTCGCAGACGCCGAGGGCATGAAGCGCGTTGCCCAACGGATTGTGGCAACCAAGCGCGCCGGTCACGATGTGGTCGTAGTGGTCTCTGCGATGGGCGACACCACCGATGAACTTATTGAATTAGCTAATCAAGTCTCGCCGATGCCATCAGGTCGCGAGCTCGACATGTTGCTCACCGCCGGTGAACGTATATCTATGGCTCTCCTTGCGATGGCGATTTCAAATCTTGGACACGAGGCGCGTTCCTTCACTGGCAGCCAGGCAGGCATCATCACCGACTCCGCTCACGGTCGCGCTCGCGTGATCGACGTATCACCTGGTCGTATCCAAGAAGCACTTGATCTGGGTGCTATCGCAATTGTCGCCGGTTTCCAAGGCGTGAGCCAAGACACAAAAGACATCACCACACTTGGTCGCGGCGGATCAGACACCACCGCAGTCGCACTCGCTGCTGCACTCGATGCAGATGTATGTGAGATCTATACAGATGTTGATGGAGTTTTTTCCGCTGATCCGCGCATCGTTCCTGCTGCGCGTCAATTAAAGAGTGTTACGTACGAAGAAATGTTAGAACTTGCTGCAAGTGGTGCGAAGGTTCTGCACCTGCGTTGTGTTGAATATGCCCGTCGTTTCGATTTACCCATCCACGTGCGTTCTTCTTTCTCGAATAAAGAAGGCACCTGGGTTGTGAAGGACTATCCAGAAGGAGCCGACATGGAACAAGCAATTCTCGCTGGTGTTGCCCACGATCGCAGCGAAGCCAAGATCACCATCGTGGGTGTTCCCGACCGCCCCGGTGTGGCCGCTGCTATCTTCCGCAGCCTGGCTGATGCCGCAATCAACCTCGACATGATCGTGCAGAACGTTTCAGCAGCTGCTACTGGTCGCACCGATATTTCATTCACCCTTCCTAAGACCGAGGGTCAAACTGGCGTTGCAACTTTGAAGAAGATTCAAGGCGAGGTCGGTTTCGAATCACTTATTTACGATGACCAAATCGGCAAGCTTTCACTAGTCGGTGCCGGCATGCGTTCGCACCCAGGAATAAGTGCCACCCTCTTCGGAGCGATGTCCGATGCTGGTATCAATATCGAGATGATTACCACCTCTGAAATCCGTATTTCGATTCTCTGTCGCGAGTCTGATCTCGATCGTGCAGTTCAAGCCGCGCACACGGCATTCAATCTTGATTCCGATCAAGTAGAGGCCGTTGTTTATGGAGGTTCAGGACGATGAACCGCAAGCCAACTCTCGCGATTGTGGGGGCTACCGGCGCGGTTGGCACCGTCATGCTCGACATCCTCTCCACTCGTCCTGATGTCTGGGGCGAGATCCGTCTTATCGCCTCAGCTCGAAGCGCTGGCAAGAAACTTGTCTGCCGCGGCGAAGAACTCACCGTCATTGCACTTACCCCTGAAGCTTTCGATGGCGTAGATGTCGCAATGTTCGATGTGCCCGATGAAGTCTCGGCTGAGTGGGCACCTATTGCTGCTGCGCGCGGTGCTGTTGCTGTCGATAACTCCGGTGCTTTCCGGATGGATAAAGACGTGCCGCTTGTTGTCCCTGAAGTGAACCCGCTCGAGGCGAAGAATCGTCCACGTGGAATCATCAGCAACCCTAATTGCACCACGCTTTCCATGATCGTTGCGATGGGTGCGCTTCATGAAGAGTACGTCCTTGAAGAATTAGTAGTGGCCTCGTATCAAGCCGCATCTGGTGCCGGGCAAGCAGGTATCGATGCACTTCGTAAGCAGCTCATTGAAGTTGCCGGTACAGATGTAGGCGACGAAGCGGGAGATCTCCGTAAAGTTGTCTCCGACAACGGACCGTTTCCAGCACCGCTCGCAATGAACGTTATTCCTTGGGCTGGTTCGCTTAAAGAGGGCGGCTACTCATCTGAAGAATTGAAGGTGCGCAATGAGTCGCGCAAGATTCTGGGACTTACAGATCTTAAAGTCTCCGCTACCTGCGTGCGCGTTCCAGTAGTTACGACGCACTCACTTGTCGTGCACGCCCGATTTGCAAATATCGTTAATCGTGAGGCTGCACAAGCAGTTCTCCGCGATGCAGCTGGCGTTAAATTAGTGGATGATCCAGAGAACCATCTCTTCCCGATGCCAGCCGATGTTGTGGGAACTGATCCCACATGGGTTGGTCGCGTCCGGGTAAGCCTTGATGATCCGTATGCATTGGAACTATTCGTCTGTGGAGACAATCTTCGTAAGGGCGCTGCGCTTAATACTGCACAGATTGCCGAACTAGTTGCGGCGGAATTCGCAGGCTAGAATTGCTCTTAATCGGGGTGTGGCGCAGCTTGGTAGCGCGCGTCGTTCGGGACGACGAGGCCGCAGGTTCAAATCCTGTCACCCCGACCATCTGGTACATTTCTGGAATGCGCGTAAGAAGTAAGGAAGCCATTCTTTGTGCGTTGGCGATTCTCATTTCTCTCTTATCTCCAGTTCAGGTCTCGCATGCGGCGGAGCAACTAGTTCCGTATGTTCCTTGTGCAGAAACCCGTGCAGCGCCGTGCATCGAATCATTTCGACTGATCTCTAGCACTGGAATAGTCACCGAAGCGATCCCAACCGGCCCTACCTATAAGTCCGCATATTGTTTCGCAGAACTTTGCACTCCGCCAGTCAACATTTATCAATGGAAAACAGCAGGGATCTTTCATGAAAATAAGACTGAGAACTTAATTCTTCAGGTTTACCAGTTTCCATTCGGTGCTACATACAAAGGTGGCTGTGGCCCAGGGTGCGACACAAAGAATGTGGATGAAACTATAATCCGCATAGACGCTTCAGGTTTAAATGCGCCGAATCCAGTGGTGCACTTTCCAGATTTACCCAGCGATAAGGTATGTGGGACGGTTGTGAGCCCTGATTTCTGCAGTCGTCCTTGGGGATTGAATGGAGACTACAAATACGAAGTAACACTGAGGGCGATCAACACTTTTGACTTTAGCCATTCAAATGGAGAAGCACGTAGCGGTAATTTAACAATGCGAACTGATGCAAACGGAAACAAGCTCCTTACCTTCTCTGGTTATCCGGTGCCCTATTCTTACAATGTCGTAACCCCACGTAAGCCCGCTAACGATAAACAACTTGTGGCAGATATTTCTTACAATGTTATCGGTGTTTACGCTCACTCAGCTTTAAGTGAACAAGCGCAGTGGTTATCTAAATGTGATTACGGGCGTGGAATGAGTTTGTGGTACAGCGGACAGTTGCAGTCAATGCCTACATGGGTACCTGAAGATTCTGCTCTCACTTTGCAGGTATCAAGTAGCCACTTAAGGGCAGATAAAAGCCCGAATGTAGGTGTGTTCAATATTGTTATGCCGATTGCTCTTGCGAAATGCCTTTGGGGAGTCGATCTGAGTAAAGCTGCATCTGCGACAATTTCTGCCTCTTATCCTGAATCAGGAATCTCTGAAATTGTTACAACATCGTCGCGTATAGTTGGAAACACTTACGAGGTATCGGCATCGGGCTTTCACTTTTCAGCTCCAGTTATCAAATTGAAGTTGAAACAAGATGCTAGTGCTCCGGCGATCGTGCCTGAGGCGCCAACCCCCTTACCATCAGCGGTCAAGACGCCTGTTGCAAGTGTGACGACACCCGCCCAAGGGGTTTCCACCTCTGCTACACGAAAAGTTTCGACCCCCAAGAAATCTACGATCGTTTGCATTAAAGGAACTACTAAAAAGACCGTTACTGCGCTAAATCCAAAGTGTTCGGTGGGATTTAAGAAGAAGAGTTAATTTCGAGTTGATTATGAATCACTAGCGAGGCGTGAGAGTTAAAAGCGTTGCTTCGGGGGCGCATGCAATACGAAAAGGTGCGTACGGACTCGTACCCATTCCGGCAGAAACATGAAGCCATGGTTCATCCTTAATCCGAGTGAGACCACGAGCGCGCCACGTCGGCAAATCACAATTCGTCACAAGTGCTTTAGAGCCGCCCGGCCACGGAAGTCGAATTTGCCCGCCATGCGTATGTCCAGCGAAGACTAAATCCGCACCATCGTGTGCCATTGCGTCGAGCACTCGTCGATACGGCGCATGCGTTACGCCGATAAAGAGATCAGATTCTCTTGCGCGCGGCCCCGCAACCTTTTCGTAATGGTCCATTTCAAGATGAGCATCATCAGTTCCACGAAATTCAATGGATAAACCACCAAGTGTGAGAGCTGCTTTCTTGTCATCAAGGTCTTGCCAACCTGCAGCCGTGAGCGATGCAACAAGTTCGCGCCAGGGAAGTTCTGCGCCATGTGAACGATTGCCATCGTCTTTCCTTAAGTACCAGAGTGGATTCTTGAGAGTCGGTGCATAGTAATCATTTGATCCCAGTACGAATGCTCCCGGAATATGCATGAGATCTGACATCGCATCGAGAGCCACACCAACGGCATCTGGATGTGCCAAATGATCGCCGGTGCTGATCACAAAATCCGGGCGATGCCCCGCGAGTGATTTGATCCACCCAATCTCTCGAAGGCGCCGAGGAGTGAGGTGGAGATCGGAGATATGCAGGATCCGAATCGGTCGCGCACCAGCGGGCAGTACGGGGGCTTCCGCCTGACGCAGGGTAAAGCGCGATGAGATCACGGTGCCATCGTGCCATGATGGGGTCTATGAGTATCAAAGAGACCCTCCAGAGCGACCTGACCGAAGCCATCCGCAGCCGAAATGAATTACACACGGCCACGATCCGGATGGTGCTCACCGCGATCACCAATGAGGAGGTCTCCGGAAAGAGCGCTCGTATCCTCACCGATGCCGAGATCATCACCGTGCTTTCGCGTGAGTCCAAGAAGCGCCGCGAAGCCGCCGAGGCATTTGCTGCAGGGGATCGCCAAGACCGCTCCGATCGCGAAAAAGCCGAAGGCGAAGTGATTGCCCTCTACTTACCGGCGCAGTTGGGCGAAGCTGAATTAGCGCAGATGATTAAAGAAGCCGTCGCCGAAAGTGGCGCAGCTGGTCCAAGCGGGATGGGCGCCGTCATGAAGTTGTTGCAACCAAAGATTGCTGGCAAAGCAGACGGCGCGATGGTTTCTGCCGCCGTGAAAGCTGCCCTCGGTCTGTAATTATTTTCCTGTTGCGGTGTAACGCATCAGAATGGTGTTATCGAGTTTAAGGTCGCTTCCCCAAATCAATTTTGCGCTTGGATTCCACTTGATCTGTTCGTAACCGTCCTTAACTCCCACTGCGTCTTCCGTGTAGATCTTGGCAAATGTCCACTTCGAGTCTTGGTAAGTACTTGCACTCCAACCCATTGGTTCTGCGCTCTTTGTAAAGGTGCACTCAGCGATTGGATTGGTAGATCTAACGCACTCGGGATTGAGCGGTGCTTTATGTATAACAAGCGCTCGCCATTTTGACCCAGTGGCTGCTACAAATTTCTTGCTCTTTGTTTCGCGAACTTGCGCGATGATGCCACCGTCGCCAATTTGTTGACGCGGCGATCCGATGTATTCAAGGCCAGAATCGTTAGCAATGTAATCCTTGGCCACTAAACCAATAGTGAGTGGATAAGAGGCAGTAAAAGTAATCACATCGGAATTAAATGATTTCTCAGTAGTAATGGCCACCGAGTCTTCGCCCACCTTCTTGCCGTTGGCATAGAGCGCGAACCAATTATCAGCCCAGACTTCAGCGGTGAAAGAGAGTGTTTTAGATTTGGTAGCAGCAGAAGCGACGGCGGTGGCGCCGATCGAGAGGGCAGCTATCAGCACTAGTCCGAGGGCGCGAGATTTTTTCATATTTTAAGCGTAGAGCAACGGTGGAAAGTTGGATTACCTATTTGAAATATCACAGAGAGTTGCCGGAGAGGTTTATAGAGCGGAGCCCAGCGAGGTCGCTTATCTCTGCACCGGCATCCTCGATACGTAAGAGTGCGGGGCTCTTAATCGCCTTAATCAATCGATCTTCGTTGCTTTTCACACGAAGGTTTTCCATGTGTAGTTCCAGCGCGGCCGCTAATTCTGTGGAGGCGCTTTTGCTCAACTCTTTGCTAGCGGCGATGGTGAGAGGGGCAAGTGTCGGGCTCACTCGGTTCACGATGACACCAGCGAAAGGCATGCCTTCCGAGAGAAGTCGCTCGATAAAGAACTCGGCTTCGCGAATAGGGTCACGTTCCGGAATCGCGACCACGATGAATGCGCTTCCTGGTGCTTTCAACAACTTATATGTTTCATCTGCGCGCTTACGAAAGCCACCAAAGACTGAATCAAGTGCGGCCACAAAGGCTGAGACATCAGCGAGGAACTCTCCTCCCAGAATTTTTGAAACAGTGGATGCAAAGAGTTGAATCCCGGCATTAAGGATGCGAGTCAGCGCCCACCCACCCACTTTTGCTGGCGTGGTGAGGAATTTAATAAGTCGACCGTCGAGAAATGAACCGAGCCTGGCTGGTGCGTCAAGGAAGTCCAGTGCGGAACGGCTCGGGGGAGTGTCGACCACAATGAGATCCCACTCTTTCGAAGCCAGGAGTTGGCCGAGTTTTTCCATTGCCATGTACTCCTGGGTACCGGCAAAGGATGAAGAGAGAGATATATAGAACGGGTTTTCCAGAATCGTGCGTGCGCGTTTAGCATCAGCGTGCGCTAACACAATCTCATCGAAAGTGCGTTTCATGTCAAGTTGCATGGCGTAGAGATTCGATATGTCTTTCACCGCGCGCGGTTCGAAACTCAATTCGTTGAGTCCCAACGCTTGTGCTAACCGCCGAGCAGGATCAATGGTGAGCACTACTGTCTTGCGCCCTTGCTCAGCGGCTTTCAGTGCAATCGCAGCTGCGGTAGTGGTCTTTCCCACTCCACCGGATCCGCAACAGAGAATCACACGAGTCTCTGGATCGTTCAATAACTCGCTGATCATGCTTCACGCAACCCAGTGGCGATGAATTCCAAAATCTCAAATGAAATCTCTTCACCCATATGTGCTATCTCTATCAAGTGGAAATCTTTAAGAAGCTCCAGCTGTTCCAGTTGCCGAGTGACGCGTTTACGGTAGCGATCGACTTCTAACCGAAGAGCTGTCGCAATATTGGAATCGACTGGATCGGAAAAAGTCCCAAATTCTTTCTCCTCGTGCATTTGATTCACGAATACGTGACCCACTTGAATGCCAAGTCCGCGCAATTCAGTAATTGCTTCTAGGGACTCTTGGATAGGCATCTCTTCTGGCAGGGTGACCATGTGCACCGTAGTCATTTCAGAGTGCATAAGTTCGCTAATCGATTCCGCTTGCTTTCGAATTGGTCCTACTTTGGCAAGGGATACAAGTTGTGCGTTGATGTCGAGAAATTTTCCGATGCGCCCGGTAGGCGGGGCATCCATCACAACCGCGTCGTATACCCAGGGGCCTTCAAAAGTTGATCCCGATTTCTTTCCGGGGCGCCTTCGGGTGGCTTCGTACGCCTTTCCAGTGAGCAAGACATCTCGCAAGCCCGGCGCGATGGTGGTGGCAAAGTCGATCACGCCAAATTTGGCGAGCGCCCGGCCAGCTGCCCCGGCTTTGTAATACATCTCGATGTATTCCAGGAGGGCCTCCCGGGGATCCACACTCATCCCCCAGAGATTCTCGGCAATCTCCACCTCCTGGTAGGGCAGATCTCCGCGCCCAAAGAGCGGTGCTAGCCCTGCTCGCCCCTCGACCTCCAGGAGCAGCGTCTTGGCTCCAGCCTGGGCAAAGGAGAGCGCCAGGGCGGCTGCCACGGTGGTCTTACCAGTCCCACCTTTGCCGGTCACCACGTGGAGGCGGGGTGCGGGACTCATGCTCACAGCGTAATAGCGATTGCACTTCTGGGCTCGGGCAGTCATAGGGTGGGGCCATGAGCGAAAAAACTATTTGGGAGTACGTCACCGTCCCTTTGCTATCCCACGCCACCAAACAGATCCTCGACAACTGGGGCCTTGATGGTTGGGAGCTTGTCCAGGTCATTCCCGCACCAGGTACCGGAGAACAACTCGTTGCCTATATGAAAAGAGTGAAGCAATGACAGATGCAAAGAACGTCGTGACCGGTGAGCGTCTCGCCGCTCTTGGCTTGGAACTTCCAGAAGTGGCGGTCCCCGTTGCTGCCTACGTTCCTGCAGTGCGCATCGGAAATCTCATCTTCACGTCGGGCCAGTTGCCGATGGTCAATGGCGCGCTCTCAGCCACCGGCAAGCTCGGTGCTGAAATAAGCATTGAACAAGGCAAAGAGCTCGCACAGATTTGTGGACTCAATGCACTTGCTGCCATTGCAACTCTCGTGGATCTCGATGAAGTTGTTCAGGTAGTGAAGGTTCTCGCATTCGTTGCCAGTGCTCCTGGTTTCACGACGCAAGCACAAGTTGCCAATGGTGCCAGCGAACTCTTCGGAACAATCTTCGGTGATGCCGGAAAGCATGCACGTTCCTCTGTCGGCGTTGCAGAACTTCCACTCGGCGCACCTGTTGAGGTAGAAGTAGTTGTCGCGGTTCGCGGTTAATCTTTGATGATTCCATCTTTTGTATCATTGGTACGGGCAGATAACCCCGGACCAATGACATTGGAGGGTACAAATTCTTGGATCATTGGAGCGCCCTCGGGTGCGTTAGTTATTGATCCTGGCCCGCTCATACAAGAACATTTAGATGCAATTGCGCTCGCAACAGATGGAAAAGTTGCCGGAATCTTTCTTACACACGGACATCTCGATCACTCTGAAGGTGCGCAGCGCTTCTCGGAAATGGTGAAAACGCCCGTCTTTGCTCGCCTTCCAGAATTCACCTCAAAAGATGCCGCGCCACTGGTTGATGGGTTTCAGATCAACGATGGTGAAGTAACTTTCCGCGTGATTGCTACTCCAGGCCACACTGCCGATTCACTCTCCTTCTTCGCCGAAAAAGGCAGTGATACTGGGCTTTTTACAGGTGACACTATTCTTGGTCGCGGTTCATCGATCGTGGCTTACCCCGACGGCTCGGTGGGTGCCTACCTGGCGTCGTTGCGCGCACTCTCGGCCATGCTTGGCAGCCGTAGCCCGGTTCCACTCTTGCCGGGGCATGGTCCGGTGAATGAATCGTCGCTTCCAGTGGTAGATCAATACTTGAGCCATCGCCTTGAACGTGTAGCACAAGTGCGTGCCGCAATGGCACGCGGCATCACCGATGTCCAAGCTATTACCGACGATGTATATGCGGGCATTCCGGAAAACCTTCAGTGGGCAGCACTGCTATCAGTGCATGCGCAAGTTGCTTATATTAACGAGCGCGCTTAGAGAGCCGTTCTTCGTCGAGAATAACTACGGCGCGCGCTTCAAGACGTACCCAACCACGGCTAGCGAAATCTGCAAGCGCCTTGTTCACGGTTTCGCGAGAAGCCCCTACAAGTTGGGCAAGCTCTTCTTGTGTGAGGTCGTGGGCTACGTGAATGCCATCTGGACCCTTGGTACCAAACTTGGCAGCAAGTTCTGAAAGAGCCTTGGCTACGCGACCAGGAACATCAGAGAAGACCAAATCACCAACCGCTTCCCAAGTGCGGCGAAGACGTTGCGCGAGTGCGCGAAGAAGTTGCTTAGCAACTTCGGGACGCCCAATAAGCCAAGTATCTAAATCTTTATTTCCAAGACCTAACAACACAGTGTCGGTAAGAGCAGTTGCAGTTGCCGTGCGCGGGAGCGGATCGAAGAGTGAGAGTTCGCCAAACATTTCGCCAGGTCCAAGGACACCAAGAAGATTCTCGCGACCGTCACCACTCTTGATTCCGAGTTTAATTTTTCCTTCGACAACTACATAGAGGCGATCGCCTGCGTCGCCTTCATTGAAGAGCACCTGACCTTTAGCGATTTGTACTTGCACCATGGTGGCGCGCAATGCCGCCGCAGCCTCATCGTCGAGCGCGGTAAAGAGGGGAGCTCTGCGAACTACGTCGTCCATGGGTCTCCTTGCTATCTGGTGCTGAGGAGAGTTTAGCCTGCGTAGGCTGGTCCTATGAACGCCTCCAAGGTAGGTGCCCTCGCGGAGGGGAGAACCCACGCTGCCAAGATCAACCGCATCCTGGGCAAGACCTACCCAGATGCTCACTGTGAACTCGATTTTCGCAACCCCCTTCAACTCCTTGTAGCAACAGTGCTCTCGGCCCAATGCACTGATAAGCGGGTAAACCTGGTCACCCCAGCGCTCTTTAAGAAGTATCCGAGCGTGCAGGCCTTCGCCGGAGCTAAGCCTGCTGAACTTGAGTCCCTTATTGAATCGACCGGATTCTTCCGGGCGAAAGCCAAGAGCATTCTTGGTCTTTCAGCACGAATCTGTAGTGAATATGGTGGAGAGGTCCCCGGGACGCTCGAGGAGCTAGTTACCTTGCCGGGAGTGGGTCGCAAGACAGCGAATGTGGTGCTCGGTAATGCATTTGGGGTTCCTGGGCTCACAGTTGATACACACTTTGGACGCTTGGTGCGCCGCTTTGGTTGGACTGATGAAGAGGACCCAGTAAAAGTTGAATTTGCGATCGCCGAACTTGTTCCGAAGAAGGAGTGGACTAACCTCTCACATCGTTTGGTGTGGCATGGCCGACGTATTTGTCACTCACGCAAACCAGCGTGCGGTGCATGTCCACTTGCGCAGATATGTCCAGCATTCGGCGAGGGAGAAATTGATCCATTGAAGGCCGCGAAATTGGTAAAGCCCGATGAGGCATTCCGATGAAGTTCTTCGCACTCGCCCTCTCATTCGTACTCACTGCATGTAGCGCACAGAGTGAAACTCCTCAGGCGGCGCCTGGCCTAATCGTTGGTTGCGATGTCTTATCGACAAGTCCCAATTCAAATGAAATGCCAGCCATTGAGTTGCCGTGCCTTACAGAGAGTGGACTCACTTCAGAGAAGTACGCTCTCAATACCATTCAAGGTCCGTTCATCATCAATGTGTGGGGATCCTGGTGCACTGCCTGTACGGAAGAACTTCCATATTTTGTGGAGTTGAATAACACAAAAGTGGTACAAATTATCGGTCTCGATGTTGAAGAGGCGAAAGCAAGCGATGCGATAAGTTTTGCCAAGAAACACGGAATGGCATGGCCCCAAATTCACGATCCGAATAGCGCCACGCGAGGAGATTTCGGCCTGGGAGTGCCAGTCACCTGGTTTGTTGATAAGAATGGGCGTGTGACATTTAAAAAGGTTGGTCAGATTCACTCACTCGTTGAGTTAAAGGGATTGCTCAAGACTCATTTGGGAATCAGCGCATGACTCGTGAACATCCGGAGTGGATCGCGGCGTTTAAGGCGCTTCCGGGCAATGTCAGCAAATCAGATCTCACCCGCATCGACATGGACGGTAATGCGGAGAGTCGTCCAGGTGCAGTGCTTATTCTTTTAAGTGATGGTGAATTTGGTCCAGACGTACTTATTACCGAAAGAGCAGCCGAACTCCGTGCGCATGCCGGGCAACCTGCCTTTCCTGGCGGGGCAATCGACGCAACTGATGAGAGCCCGGCGCACGCAGCTATACGAGAAGCCGAAGAAGAAGCTGGCGTTTCAGGGGATGACTTAGAAGTTTTGGGAGTACTCCCCACTCTCTGGTTACCGCCGAGCAACTTCTTAGTAACCCCTGTACTCGCGTGGTGGCATACGCCGAGATATCACACCGAAATCATCACTGAAGAGGTGGCACGCGTGGTCCGAGTACCGCTTGCTGATCTGGCAAATCCTGAGAACAGGCTTCGTGTGCAACATCCGAGCGGCTTTATCTCCGCAGCGTTCGATGTTGCTGACATGCGCATCTGGGGATTTACGGGAGGAATTTTGGATCGCCTGCTTGCTCTCACGGGTTGGGAAGTTGAGTGGGATAAAGAGAGGATACTTCCGGTTTCATGAGTGCCCCACTTATCATCGATGCGATTGCACTTATATACATACTTATCTCGATTAAGGGTGGGTATAGCCGAGGCTTCATCGTCGGCATACTTGGGTTAGTGGGTTTCTTTGCAGGACTCTATCTTGGACTTAAATATTCGCCCACAGTCATTTCGTATCTTCCGACATTGGCTCACACGTCGATATCCCGGACACTTCTGTCGGTGGCGGTCATTGTGGCCATTGCTTTCGCTACGAAAGCCGCCGTACTGGCTATTGCGGGACGTGTGAGAAACTTAATGATTTTCAAACCAGTACGATGGCTTGATTCACTACTAGGTGCAATCATCTCGGGAGCGATCGCGATTTCCATTGTTGCGGTGGTCTCCGTGGTGGCTGAACAAACAGCACCTGCGAAATATGTTTCCATGCTAAAGCAGAGCGAAGTTATTTCTCAGATACAGACGCGCATGCCCCACTTACTCGACACCCTCATGGCTGAGGCCGCAGAAAAGTTGAAGTAGGAACCTCTCAAAAGAGTATTTCTTCGTTGTATACCTCTGTTACTTACATCCGTAAGTAAGAAGCTCCATTGAAGTCCAAAACGGCTCCACTTGCCCATTCGCTATCAGGAGATGCAAGGAAGTAAACAGCTTTAGCCAACTCCTCTGGAAGAGCGACTCGATTGAATGGACTCTGCGCTCGAATACCTTCACCCTCGGGGCCATCGAGTAAACGTGCAGCCATTTCAGTGTCAACAAATCCAGGTGCCAAAGTTGTGACGCCAATATGCATTGGTGCTAGTGCTTTAGCAATTGACTGACCAAAAGCAACGATTGCCGCCTTTGAAGCACCGTAAGCAGGACTGATGGGTTCGCCGCGAAACGCCCCTCGTGATCCAATATTTACGATTCGAGAGGTGCCATGCTTTGGCATATATTGCAGAGCACACCACGTGACGTTGGCCGCGCCAATTAAATTAACTCCTAAAGTATCAGTCCAAGCTTTCTGCCAATCTTCATAGGTCGATGTTTCTATCGGATGGTCAAAAAACACCCCTGCATTATTAATAAGCACATCAATTTTTCCAAATTCTCGAGCCACTTCATCGACCATTACTCTGATCGCATTGGGATCTCGTAGGTCAGCGCTCACAGTGATGTGACCTCCACCAGCGAGGGAGTCCGCTATGGCCTGCGCATCTTGACTTGAAGAAACGTAGTGAATGGCGATTCGATCTCCTGCTGCTGCAAATTCACGGGCAATAGAAGCCCCAATACCCCGTGAGCCGCCAGTGATAAGAACGGTGCGTTTAGTCATGGGGATATTGTAGGGAATATTACGAAATCCGTCCGGAGCTATGAAGTATTGCGCTCCGCCCGTTAGGGGAGCACTATAGATTCACCTCCTATGAAGGATGCCACATGAAAATTGGTAGAATTATCAGCGGCAAAGACGTTCAAACAATATCGGGCAACGCAAGTATGCACGATCTTGTTGACTCACTTAAATCTCATCACATCGGAGCGCTAGTTGTATCAAGCGACGGCAAGCGCATCGACGGAATCGTCTCCGAACGAGACGTAGTTCGTGCCATTCCTGGCAATCTCGATTCACTTACAGGTATGTGTGTGCGCGACATTATGACCATCGATGTAAGAACATGCACAGCAGATTCCACTATTGAGGAACTCATGAAGATGATGACTGATCATCGCATCCGGCATGTACCCGTAGTCGATGCCGAGGGAAATTTGGTATCTATTGTTTCGATCGGCGACGTAATTAAGAATCATCTCGGCGAAATAGAGGCTGAAAATCATGCGCTCCGCGATTATGTGGCCTCAGCTCACTAAGAACCTCAAGTGTAAGGCTCACACAAACGCAACTAGAAAATCTAGCCAGCGTCTTGGAGGTGGGGGCGACATGAACAGTCTAAAAGGTGGCTTCCCTATAGCTCACAAAACATAGATTTGTATTTGTGAGTTGATACCCTGTAACCGTGATCAACTGGATACTAGTAAGTGCAATAGTGGGACTCGCTATCTTGGTCGTGCTTTTGGGTCTAAAAATGCGCGCGATGGGAAGACGGCTCGGTCAAGTGATTCGAGATCTGGGGCAATTAAAGAAGGACCATCGTGCCGGCCTAAAAGACTCTAAAGCAAATCAATGGGAACATTATCAACAGGGTGAGACCTTCGCTCAATTGATAACTTTACTTAAAATTACTGCGCCAATTCCCCCTACTCGTAAGTGGGCCGCGTCGCCGGATCTACTTTTAACTCTTGTAGAAACGGTTCAAACACATCAACCCAAATTAATTGTGGAACTTGGATCTGGGATTTCAACCTTAGTTCTTGCGAAGTCACTCTTGCCCGGATCTCAGACAAGGATCATCAGTTTTGATCACTCAGAAGAGTATGCACAGTCAACACGAGATTTACTCATACAACATTCCATCACAAGGGTTGAGATACGTGTGGCTTCCATAGAACAATACGACAGTGAAAGAACTTGGTACTCAAAAGAATTTTTCAAAGATCTTGCCGATATTGATATGTTAGTGATTGATGGGCCACCAGGTGCTCAGGATCCTAAGGCTCGTTCTGCCGCTCAAATCGAGCTGGGATCAAGATTATCCAAGAATGCGATCGTTGTTATTGATGACGCTAACCGCGAGGGCGAGCATGGCATGGCAGAATCATTTGCTCGAGAAATGCCTGGACACGCACTGATATTCTTAGATCACGAAAAAGGAACAGCGCTCATTACGCCCACAAAATATAGTTAGTGTTTTGAAGCACTTCGACAATGAGACCCATAACAGATCACTGGTGATTGTGGGTTGCGAGGGACTCGGCTACAAACCTTCAAACCATTCCCTTTGACCCACTATGCGGATATATCCGTGCTTGACTCATCTCCAATATTAGGGATAGCCAGGGACAAATCAAGGGTATTGAGGGATATGTAAGCCATTTTGGGAGGTAAGAGCAGAAAAGATTGCTCAAAGCCCACAAGTTTTAATCCTCCCATTACCCTTTTGGAATGAGAATTAAGGCCAGTCTTCTCAAGGGATTGTTAATTGCCCTTGCTGTTGTCCTGATTCCAGTTACTGCCGTGTCTGCCCAAAAGATTACCCCTGGATCTACCTGCAAA
>NSHZ01000024.1 GCA_002737595.1 Actinomycetota bacterium
GGGCCTAACTGTTTCCAATGGCGTTAAAGTCCCTGGTACTAAATATGTTTTAGATCCCGTGCAAGGCGCATTTAATATCGGGACCATGATTCGCTGGTTAGATTTTAATGACACATGGCTTGCAGCCGAATGGGGCCATCCATCTGATAACTTAGGTGCAATTCTTGCAACCGCAGATTGGCTCTCTCGCACAACGGATAAGAAATTCACAATTAAAGACGTACTCACGGCCATGATTAAGGCCCACGAAATTCAAGGTTGCATCGCACTTGAAAACTCCTTTAATAAAGTTGGACTAGACCACGTTGTACTTGTAAAAGTGGCATCAACTGCAGTTGTTGCCCAGATGATGGGGCTCTCAAGAGATCAAGTCTTGGCCGCGGTCTCCCTTGCTTGGGTAGATGGACAGTCCCTTCGCACCTATCGTCATTTTCCAAATGCCGGCTCTCGTAAATCGTGGGCAGCTGGTGATGCAACATCGCGTGCAGTTCGCTTAGCCTTAATCGCTAAAACTGGTGAGATGGGCTATCCATCAGCTCTTACTGCAAAAACCTGGGGCTTCTATGATGTCTCATTTAAAGGTAATGCCTTTAAGTTTCAGCGCCCTTATGGCACATACGTCATGGAAAATATCCTCTTCAAAATCTCATTTCCGGCAGAATTTCATTCACAGACTGCAGTTGAGGCAGCTATGACTTTACATACGGCCATGCTCGCAGCTGGAAAAACTCAGGCCGATATTAAGAAAGTTACCATCCGTACTCACGAGGCCTGCATTCGAATCATTGATAAGAAGGGCCCACTCAATAACCCGGCCGATCGCGATCACTGTATTCAGTACATGGTTGCAGTCCCACTTATCTTTGGCCGCTTAACTGCCCGTGATTATGAAGATAACATCGCAGCAGACTCACGTATCGATGCTCTTCGTGAAAAAATTATCTGCGTTGAGGACTCAACTTTCACTGCCGATTATCACGATCCTACTAAGCGCTCGATTGCAAATGCACTAACAGTTGAGTTCAATGATGGAAGTATTCTGGGCGAAGAAGTCGTCGAATATCCGATCGGCCACGCTCGGCGCCGAACTGCCGGCATTCCACTTTTGATTGAAAAGTACAAGGTTAATCTTGCCCGCATCTTTGATGTTCCAACACAGGCAAAAATCCTTGCCCTAAGCCTTAATTATGAGGCCTTCATGACGACCCCCGTCGATGATTTCATGGATTTAATGGCCCTATGACTCTCTGGCCATTTAAGAAGCAGGACTTAAGAAAGTCTCGATGCCGACCGAAGTGATGATTCATCCCTTCACATTTGGGGATATGTCACAAAAGGATCTGCTCGGTGGAAAAGGTGCCAACTTAGCCGAGATGGTGCGCATCGGACTGCCCGTTCCTCCAGGATTCACGATCACAACACATGCATGTCGGCAATATTTACAAACCGGTCTCATTCCAGCCACTCTTCATAGTGAGATTGATGGAGCGCTCAAAGATCTAGAGCGCATCAGTGGAAAGAAATTTGGGGGAGTTGATAATCCGCTCTTGGTTTCGGTGCGCTCTGGTGCGAAGTTTTCGATGCCAGGCATGATGGAGACAGTTTTAAATGTTGGAATGACCCCAGAGGTCACGCAGTCTCTAGCGTCATCATCTGGAAATCCCCACTTTGCATGGGATTCATACCGTCGCTTCATCGAGATGTTTGGCAAAATTGTCTGTGAGATTCCGCCAGTTGAGTTTCATAAAATCCAAGAGCGTATTACATCCTCATCTGGAGTTGAAGATATTGCGGATCTCAGCCTTGATGCCTTGATACTTTTGTGTGATGGCTTTAAACAGGTAATCACCCTTACAACGGGTGAGGATTTTCCTGAAGATCCACGCGAGCATCTCATCAGATCTGTCGAGGCGGTCTTTAAATCCTGGAACTCAGAGCGTGCGCAGATGTATCGCAAGCGTGAGCGAATCCCATCTGATATCGGGACCGCTGTGAACATACAATCAATGGTTTTTGGCAATCTCAGTGAGGACTCAGGTACTGGGGTCGCATTCACGCGTAACCCATCGACAGGTGACATTGGTCGCTACGGTGATTATCTGCAAAAGGCGCAGGGTGAAGATGTAGTTGCAGGAATTCGTACCCCTATGTCACTGGATGAGTTTGGAAGATTAGCTCCAGTGGTCGCAGCCGAGCTCGATGCTGTGATGCAGCTTCTAGAGGAGCATTATGAAGATCTCTGCGATATCGAGTTCACAATCGAGCGTGGAAAGTTATGGATTTTGCAGACTCGTGTGGGCAAACGCACTGCGGAGGCGGCTTTTCGAATCGCACTGCAGTTTGTCGATGAGGGCACAATTACTATGGATGAAGCGTTGCGACGCACATCAGGTGATCAGTTGGCGATGCTGATGTTCCCTCAATTTGATACATCTGGGCCATTGCATGAGATTGCACGCGGAATTGCGGCATCTCCGGGGGCGGCAGTTGGTGAGGCGGTCTTTGACTCCAAACGAGCATTCGACCTATCGAAATCTGGTAAAAAAATAATTCTAGTTCGCCGTGAGACCAGCCCCGATGACCTTGTTGGAATGGTTGCCTCCCAAGGAATCCTGACAAGTCGCGGAGGCAAGACCTCACACGCCGCCGTTGTAGCTCGGGGAATGGGAAAGACTGCAGTCTGTGGAACAGATTCGATCTCAGTAGATGAGCGGGCAAATCTATTCACCGTTGGCACAACAACTGTCTATGAGGGTGATGTAATCTCAATCGATGGCACAACCGGGGCTGTTTATCTCGGTGATGTTCCAGTTGTCGCATCCTCTGTCACATCGTATTTAGAGGGGCGCTTATCGGCCGGATCCGATGAGGCCGCCCCTGTCGTCAAGGCAGTTGATCGCATCCTGATGCATGCCGATGCGGTGCGAAGATTGAGAGTGCGCACAAATGCCGATACCCCTGAGGATGCGATACGTGCACGAATTTTGGGGGCCGAGGGTGTTGGCCTATGTCGTACCGAGCATATGTTCTTAGGACCACGCCGCTCCTACGTGGAGCGCTTGGTGCTGGCAGAGAATGAAGATGTCCAGCGCTCGGTCATTGCCGAGATGGAGCCACTGCAGAGAGCGGATTTCGTCGGCATCATGATGGCGATGTCGGGTCTACCAGTGACAATCCGCTTGCTCGATCCGCCATTACATGAGTTTTTGCCATCATTAGTTGTGTTGAGCACAGAGATGGCCAGAGCAGAGGCGCTCAACGAAGAGGTCTCACCGAGAGATCGAGCATTATTCGCCGCCGTCAATCGCCTGCATGAATCAAATCCCATGTTGGGTCTACGTGGAGTCCGTCTGGGAATTCTCATCCCAGAGCTCTATAAGATGCAGGTTCGAGCCCTTGTCCATGCATTTCTTGAAGTCAAAAAATTAGGCCATGATCCCCAACCTGAGATCATGATTCCCTTGGTCGCAACCCAGCGCGAACTCCTATTTCTGCGTGAAACCCTGGAGGAAGAGATCGGAAAGATATTCAAGGGCTCTGGGATCGCCTATGAGATCCCTATTGGCACGATGATCGAGACTCCACGAGCTGCAATCACCGCTGATCGCCTGGGCGTGCATACGGATTTCTTCTCATTCGGCACGAATGATCTGACGCAATTGACGTGGGCATTTAGTCGTGACGATGTCGAGTCAACTTTCTTGCCGCGCTATCTCGATCTTGAACTCTTGCCCTTCAACCCATTTGAATCTTTAGATGAGGCAGGGGTTGGAATTTTGCTTCGTACAGCCGTGGATTTAGCACGAGGATTGCGAAGTGATTTCAAGTTAGGTATCTGCGGAGAGCATGGTGGAGATCCACGTAGCATCCATTTCTTCAATTCGCTTGGTCTTGACTATGTCTCATGTTCGCCATTTCGAGTTCCGATCGCTCGACTTGAATCAGGTAGGGCCAGCGTCAAAGATTGACACCTGCGGGCGATAAGGTTTCTTCCATGAGTGATATGTCGGCAAAGGTGCGCCAAGCACTCGATGCAGCGATCACTGCAATCGGTGGGTCACCACGCGAGGGTCAGATCGAGATGGCAGAGGCCGTGGCAAACGCCTTGACCGATCGCCATCACTTGATGGTGCAAGCAGGTACAGGCACTGGAAAATCCCTGGCCTATCTCGTTCCAGCTCTTGTTCATGGTCAGAAAGTTCTCGTTGCAACGGCGACGCTGGCTCTGCAGCGCCAATTAGTAGAGCGAGATCTTCCTGCCGTCGTGCCTGCACTCGAGAAGGCATTGGGACGTGAGATTACTTATGCCATCTATAAAGGTGTTGGCAATTACATCTGTCTGGCAAAGATGAATGCAGAGGCGCCAGATGTAGATGGTGAGTTACTCCTTGAATCCTCTTTTCTGGAGAAAGATGCCAAACGTTTGCATGCCTGGGCAAAGAGTAAAGATGTCTCGGGTGATAGAGATGATGCTCCAGAGGTGGATCGACGGGTTTGGGCCGCTAACTCTCTCTCTGGTCGTGAGTGTGTCGGCCCAGATTCATGTGCATGGGGAAGTAGCTGCTTTGCAGCAAAGGCAAAGATCAAGGCTCAAAGCGCCGATGTAGTCGTCACCAATCACACTTTGCTCGCAATCGAGATCGTTGATGCCCACCCGATACTGCCAGAGCGAGATGCAGTCATCATCGATGAGGCCCATGAGTTCATGGATCGCACCACACAGGCCGTCACCGAAGAGTTGACCTCGGCACGAGTGCAGCGCGCTGCAGCGATGGCCCGCAAGTACATGCCGGGCAAAGTCTCTGAGGCGCTCACTCATGCAGCCGATAGCTTTCATGAATCTCTGGCGGATTACGCAAATGATGTGAGGGTGGATTCCACCAAACAGGGTCGGCTTGAGCAGATTCCGCAGTCACTGGAAAATCCGATTAGAAAGATCCGTGAAGCTGCCACTGCGATAGCCCAGGCAATGAGCGCCGATGAGGCGATCTTGGAGCCAGATGCCCTGGCAGAGCGGGCTCGGGTCAAGGGAGCAGTCCAGGAGATCTCCACTATCGCCGGAAAGTTATTGAAGATGGATCAGAGCCATGTGCTCTGGTATGAGCCAACCTTCTCGACACTTCACCTTGCACCACTGTCAGTCTCGCATATCTTGCGCAGTAACTTGCTCACCCAAACTCCGGTCATTGCAACATCTGCAACTCTCACCGTTGGAAATGGCTTTGATTCGATGGCAAAGAGCATTGGATTCATCGTTGGAGATACATCTGATCAAGATGTCCAAGAGGATGAGATAGATCCCTCGAATCTGCAGACGCTAGATGTAGGTTCTCCATTTGATTTTGCAAATCAGGGAGTGCTCTATGTTCCAAAGCATCTTCCAGAGCCCTCACGGGAGGGAACCGCCCCGCAGGTACTCGAAGAGCTCGGTGAGTTGATAGATGCTGCAGGGGGTCGGACTTTGGCGCTCTTTTCATCCTGGCGCGGAGTAGAGGCCGCCGATCTGCATCTGCGCACAGTACTTGCAGATCTACCGATCAAGATCTTCACACAAAAACGTGGAGATGCAGTTGGTCCTCTCGTTGAGAAGTTCGCAAAGGATGAGACATCGATTCTGCTCGGGACAATGTCGCTATGGCAGGGCGTTGATGTTCCAGGAGATAGTTGCATCCTTGTAGCGATCGATCGCATCCCATTTCCACGTCCCGATGAGCCCGTGATGAGTGCTCGAGCGGCCCAGGCCGATTCGAGCGGGGGAAGTGGATTTATGCAGATATCGCTACCTCGGGCGGCGCTTCTTCTTGCACAAGGAACAGGGCGATTGATCAGGTCGGTTGAGGATCGTGGCGTTGTTGCGATTCTGGATTCGCGGATCATGACGAAGCGCTACGGAGGAGTTCTACTCAACTCGATGCCGCCACTGTGGCGCACATCGGAAAAAGCCGTGGTTTTGGATTCACTGCGCCGTCTCAATGAAAGAGTGAAAGACTAAGGCCATGCCCCGGATTAAGACACAGACTCTTGCGCAGCACCGTGATTGGCGGCGCAATCAGTTGATTGAGGCGGCCGCCAGCATCGCAATGGAGTCGGGTACAGAGGCGATCTCTGTCGCCGCTGTGGCTGCGCGTGCAGGTCTCTCGCGAACTTCGGTCTATGAGTACTTTGAGAGCAGATCCGAGCTCGTCGCAGATCTGGTGATCGATGAGCTTGAGGGCTTTGCTGGAGTTTTAAACTCTGCGGTAGAGGAGTGCACCGATGCACAATGTGTCATCTCCTGTTGGATGAATGCGGCGCTGAGCTACATTGCAGATGGTCGCCACCTCCTGGCTAAGACTCTCAATGCGACATCATTGCCACAGTCGAGAGGGCATCTCATCGCCATAGCACATAGGAAGTTGATGTCTGCACTGGTCAAGGCCGTCACAGATATAGGTGTTACGGATGTAGACCGTGCCCTGGTATTCATTCAAGCCATTACCGATGCCTCTACCAAGAGAATCGAGTCTGGCCATGATGCAAAGACTGAGATCTCATCTGCCACAGCCTTTTGCATCAATGGCCTGAAGGTTGTTTAATTAAATACCTTTGACTGTGAATACAAAGTTAAGGGGCTCGAAGGTCGATTTGCGCCCGGGAGCCGTTGCAGTTATCTCACAGGTGCCTCGACGAACCGTGAGGAGCGCTTTAATAACTGAGCATGACCCAACGGCCTTATATTTGATCTTCTCCCCAAAATTCGACACTAGTGCAAGAGGTATTTTTGTGAAGGCCTTGGTTGTCGGGGCGACGACGGTGTTGCCCACAGTTTGAACCCCTAAGGTCAATCTGATGGGGAGAATGAGCGTCACTGTCGCAGAGGTTGCATTTCCCGCAGATGTCACAGCGATTGCACACTCACCTGAACCGGTCAAAGCGGTCACTTCGCTGCCTTTGAGTGAGCAGGTCGGAGCGAGAGATCTGTAGGTAAGCACAGCGCCAGCCTTTGATGTTGCAACTAGTGCACCGACTTGGCGATAAACCAAGGAAGCTGGGGCCCGCGTGCTCACTGCGATGCCGTTTATTGTCGCGGTGATTTCATCGGCTGCAAGGGCGGCGCTACCAGTCGGGGCCGCCTTGAACGTCAGAGGAAAGAATTGATCCTCCGTTAAATCACCAGGAACCGTGTGATCAAAGCGCATGAATATTCCACACTTTGAAACCGTGCAATCAACCATTGTCGCTGCAACCACGTAGCTACCCGTTGGCTTGAACTTGATGAGATCGCTCGGAAGAAAGGATGCACCTTGGGCGGTAGATATCCAGAGTTCAACGGCCTTGTTACATAGCGCCGAGCGTGTTCCGACAGGTGCCTCTACGCATTGCTGGATGTAAAGACCACCCTTGGTTGGGACATTTGAAAGGGTGATATTTATCGTTGCACCCTGGGATTCAAGGTTGGTCAGGGGCCCACCTACAAACTTTGTCACAGCAGCGAAGGCTGGGACAGGCATCAAGAATGAAACTAAAAGAATACCGAGCACTAACTTTTTCACTTTTCTCCTTATTTGATCTTAATTGGAATAAACATGTCCGAGCTTCGATCTGAACTTCGTAGATGATCGGCTCTGACTGTTATTGCACACTTGACCTTGGTGCAATCAAACTTGCCGATACGTTTTGAGACCCTCACTTTTTGGGTGAAGCCTCCACCAGGTGAGAACTCATCTACTATGCCGGTCGCATAGGGGGGAGGATTCGATGAGATCCAAAAGGATGCCTCACCCATTCCCGCTTTGTTGACCCCACCGCCACACGGTGTTGGCGGTTCACCTTTTTTAGGTACAACACAAAATGCGAGATAGATCCCAACGGTCTCATCAAAGCGTTTGCCAGTTACAGTGAGCAGGGATCCGCTCTTTGCAGTTGTACTCGAAACGCTCAGGATCTGGCCTGAGGCACCGGTGATCGAGACTGCGGCTGCAGGGGCAGCGGTCATGACACCCAATGCAATACCAAGCGCAACCACTCTTTTCATAGCAAAAGTTTAATTAATTGCTCACAGACCCTTATCCGACAGGACACAACAATCTGTCGCTGAAAACTTTGAGAGACTACTTCCATGAAGAAAGTCCTTATTATCGCGCTCAGTCTTCTTCTCTCAGGATGCTCAGCGATAGCGCCTGTGAGCAGTTACACAATCTCACCAAATGATGTGAGAGCGATTTCACTCTCAGAGACAGGCTCTTTCTCGGTTTCTCGAGTGGTGGTTTTGGCGAATGGTGTCGCCGAGATAATGAATTCTTTGAGGGCCAACTCCCTTGTTGTAGGGCGTGACATTTCAAGTGCTGAATCTGGGCTCGAGGATATTCCTATCGTCACTTCAGGACACCAGGTACTACCCGAAAAAGTAATCGCTTTACGACCCGATCTTGTCATCGTGGATGCATCAACGGGGCCCCGGACTGCCCTCGATCAAATCCGGTCAACTGGTATCACGATCGTGCAGACACCGGAGAGTTGGACCCTTGCCGACATTGCGAAAAAAGTGAGAGCAGTGGGCGTTGCGATCGGGGCACAGAGCCAAGCAGAACTATTAGTCACAGAGATTGAGCGCTCCTTATCGCAGATAAAGCTCTCTGCTAAGCCACGAGTCGCTTTCCTTTACTTACGCGGGACCTCTTCAATCTATCTGATCGGTGGTCCTGGTTCAGGTGCTGATTCAATGTTGCAATCAATCGGGGCCATTGATATTGGAGCACAGTCGCTCTCTCGACCCTTTAATACATTGACGGCGGAGAGTTTGGCTTTGCTAGATCCAGATGTGCTTTTGGTGATGACTAAGGGGCTCGAATCAGTAGGGGGAGTCAATGGCCTCATCAAACTTCCAGGTGTGGCCCAGACAAAGGCTGGAAAGAATCGAGCGATTATCGATGTCGATGACTCGCTGCTTCTCTCATTCGGTCCACGAACCCCTTCTCTCGTAGAGGCGCTGGCTCAAGCATTGAAAGAGGTGGCTCCATGAAAAAGACTGCCCCTTTTTTAGCGCTCATCATCTGCCTCTTACTTGCCCTATCCGTGGGGGCTACGCAGATTGATAATTTCTGGTCGGCACTGCTTCATCCAGGTAGCAATGCGATCTTGTGGGAGATCAGACTGCCTCGAGTCATAGCCGCCGTGATAATCGGGGCGGCACTGGGTATCGCTGGCCTTCTTGCTCAAGGAGCCTGCAATAACGCCCTGGCTGAGCCGGCCATTTTGGGAACCACTGCCGGTGCAACTCTTGGAGCGGTCGTGGGAATTTTGATCGGCCTTGCACAGGTGGGCTCAGTGGGAGCGATCATCTGTGGTGTCGTAGGGGCTTTGCTCACAACGGCGATGACCTTCAAGTTGGCGGCTTTGCGCCTTGAGCTCTCATCATTCGCCCTGATTATCGTTGGAATCGCTGTCTCTGCAGTCATCTCATCTCTTGCAGCAATTTTATCGCTCATTGTCGATAGGGCAGATGCGCGATCAATATCTTTTTGGAGCTTTGGATCACTGGCATTGGTGACCAAAGAGAATCTCATCGGGATAAGCATCACCACTCTCGCAGGATTATTGATCGCCTACACAATTGCGCCCTCATTAGATCGACTCTCCCTCGGTGATTCGACTGCATTTCATCTTGGCGTCGATCCTAGAAGGCTTCGCTTGATTGCTCTTGTGGCGCTCTCACTTCTTGCCGGTGGTGCAGTCAGCACAGTTGGGACCATCGCCTTCATAGGTCTTGCCGCTCCGCATATTGCACGTTTTATTTATGGTCCCTCACATCGCCTTCTCATCGGGCAGAGCGCAGTCGTTGGCTCACTTATCGTGTTGATCGCTGATACTTTCGCAAGAACTGTCTTCACCCCGAATGAGCTGCCCATCGGTCTGGCAACATCGCTACTCGGTGCACCGATACTGATAGCTCTTGTGAGCCTTCGAAGTAATGTCTGGAAAACACAGTGATCACGATCAATGAGATTACGATCATTCGCGATGGACGCCGAATTATCCAGGGTTTTAGTGAGCAGATTCCTGCGGGCTCTATCACGGTGATCCTTGGTCCAAATGGCTGTGGCAAATCCACATTATTGGCGGCTATTGCTGGTGATATCGCCCCTGATGAGGGCACGATCACTATCGATGACATCCACCCGATTCTGAGTGCACCATCAGAACTCTCACGTCTGCGCGCCGTGGCGATTCAAAATCAACGTTTTACACTGGGATTCACCGTACGCCAAGTCATTGAGATGGCGGGAGCCGCAGATGAGGTCTTGAAATCTCTCGCCCTGACCAAGATCTCAGAGCGCATCGTCACATCGTTATCGGGGGGAGAATCTCAACGGGTATCTCTTGCTCAAGCCATTGCCCAAAACACACCAGTGTTGCTTCTAGATGAGCCACTATCGGCGCAGGATCAGATGAGCAAGGCGCGCATCATCAAAGTTCTACAAAAACGTGCAGAGCAGGGGGCCACAGTGGTTGTGGTGGCCCATAGCAGTGAGAGCGACTTAACCTGGGCTGACAAGGTCATCAAGCAGTTTTTGTAATGTAGGCCAGGATCGCGCAAAACTTGGGTGAAGAGGTAGTTCAACAACCTTTTTGATATCGACCCAACGCACTTCATGTGATTCATCATTCACCTCATGAGCAATCACTGCATCACTGGCCTGTGCAATGACAGTGTCATAGCGCCAGCCCCCGTGATTATCGGTGAATGTATGAAGCGGAGTCAGAAGATGAGTTTGAATTCCAGTCTCCTCAACGGCCTCACGAAATGCACACTCGATTGTGGACTCGTGAGAATCACGTGCACCCCCAGGGATTCCCCAGGTGTCTCCGTTATGCACCCACGGGGCTCGGTGCTGGAGCAAGATTTGATCTCCGCGCACAAGTAAGACTCCTGCAGCGCCATGTAGGCCCCAATGTTTTGCCCCGCAATCGCACTGGACCCAACCATCCCCATCGCGCGCAACCATTGCGCAAGAGTGCCACACCTATCCACAGTTAGTACGGTGAGCCTTCATGTGGGTCAGTACCCACGCTTATGGTCTGGCGCATGAAACTGATCATCACAATGGCTCTGACTCTGCTCTTAGCCATCCCTGCACCGGCTTTTGCCGATTGCAGTGAGAGTGCATGTGTGGATGTTTATACACATGATAACCAAATAATCATCGAGGCACGTAAGGGTGATGCAAACACGACAACAAAGAGAGCACCCCGGCCTGCGCCATCTGCCACTCTCTGGTTTCCGCCCAAGCCAAGCCCTGCGCCCTTTGTAAAGCGCACCTACAAACCACGAACCGCAAAGCCACGAACGTATACCCAAAAGGTGAATCTGAGTGATCGTCTTACCAAGTTGGTACCCACTGCCGGCATAGCATTTCAACCCGAGTTTGAAGCGCTAACACATGTACCAGTGATCTTTTGGATCGATCTGCCAAAAATCTTTGCAAGCAGAGTCGACATCATTGGTGAGATCGTTGATGTCACTCTTCGTCCAGGCTTCATCTGGTCCTACGGTGATGGATCAATCTGGGCGACGAGTGATACAGGCTCCCCATTTCCTAATCAATCGATCACACATACATATAGAAAACCTGGCACCTATGCGGTGACTGTAATCACGACTTGGAATGGCAGCTTCTCTCACAACGGCGCAGTACGAGCCATTACTGGAAACGTTATAAAAACCTCGGTGGCAACCGTCACTGTTGTATCGGCCCCTACCCGCTTTACGAAATGAGAAGACTATGTCTACCGAAAAACAGGCTCTATCGCTCACACCCACCACAACTGCAAGCGATGGTGCATTTATCTCTCTTGTAAATAGCTTTACAGTCATTGAGGATTCACCTGATATCAATGAGTACCAGCGCGAAGGAGCCACCGCCGTGATTGATCTAGCTGGCGAGTTTGAAAAATTTGGAGAGTCCAGTACCCCGCAGAACATTGCACGGGTATTGGGCTCCTTGAGTGATATTCAGGTGCGCGACTTTGCCTTGGGCTCACATAACGCAGAAAGCTTCGCGGTGTATTGGCAGATGTGGCATTACCTGCTCCAAGTCGCCCCCGTTGGCTATGTCGCCCCCGTAGCATGCCTATTTGCCACCCTTGCCTATGAAAAGGGTGATACCCAGTTGGCTTATCGCGCCCTTGATCGCGCCACAGAGGACCAACCCGCCTATTCACTGACCATCCTGTTACGTCGCGTCTTTGGCTCGGGCTGGCCCGCTGGCGCCTTTGCCGCAATGCGAACCGAGCTTCACCCCAAGGTCACGGCAGGTATTTTTGAATAATGAGAGGCCTCTGCTAACCTCCTGCCAGGTCATGAGTTCTAGCGCATAGCCCCGGCTTGCTAGACGGCAACCCTCCACCACGGTGGGGTGCTCCGGGTGAAGACCAGGTCGATAGCAACACTGCCATCGATAAGCGTGGATCACTCACATCCATGGTGCTTAGGCATACATTTTTGAGTGCTCCCATAACTGGGAAGGAATACACAGCACATGTCATCATTTTCACTCGAGGAAGCGGGATTCGAAACCCGTCAGATTCACACTGGGCAGATTGCAGATCCAACGACTGGGGCGTGTGCACTACCGCTCTATCAAACCACTGCCTATCAATTCCGTGACACAAAGCATGCTGCAGATCTATTTGGATTAGCAGAGCTTGGCAATATCTACACACGTATCATGAATCCAACTCAGGACGTTGTTGAGAAGCGAATAGCATCTCTTGAAGGTGGCGTTGCCGCGCTCCTACTCTCATCAGGATCGGCGGCGACGACATTTGCAGTCTTGGCCGTTGCAACTGCAGGCGATCACATCGTCTCTTCCAAGTATCTCTACGGTGGTACTTATAACCTCTTTCACTACACCTTGCCTTCATTTGGCGTTGAGGTCACATTCGTCGAGAACCCCAACGATCCAGCGGAGTGGGCCAAGGCCGTGCGTCCTAACACTAAAGCATTCTTTGGTGAGACGATTTCAAATCCCAATAACGATATCTTGGATATAGCAGCTGTTGCCAAGGTTGCACACGAGAACCATGTACCACTCATCGTAGATAACACTGTTGCTACGCCATATCTGATCAAGCCAATTGAGTTCGGCGCAGATGTTGTCGTGCATTCGGCGACTAAGTTTCTCTCAGGACATGGCAATGCCGTAGTCGGAGCGATCGTAGATTCGGGCAACTTTGATTACGCCCGATATCCAGAGAAGTTCACTAGCTTTAATACTCCCGACCCCTCCTATCACGGCCTGGTCTATGCCCAGGCCCTTGGAGTCGGTAGCGCTTTCGGAGCTAACTTGGCTTACATTTTCAAGATTCGCCTGACTCTGCTTCGTGATATCGGTGCATGTGTTTCACCATTTAATGCATGGCTACTTGCCCAAGGTCTTGAGACGTTGACCCTTCGTATGAAGGCGCATGTGGAGAATGCCAAGGTCATAGCAACATGGCTTGAGGCACATCCGCAGGTTGAAAAGGTGCATTACTCATCCCTGCCAAGCTCGCCCTACAACAGCTTGGCGCAAAAATATGCTCCGAAGGGCGCAAGTGCCGTCTTCTCCTTTGAAATCAAGGGTGGCATCGAGGCTGGCCGTAAGTTTGTTGAGGCTCTGACTTTGCACTCACACGTTGCAAATATCGGTGACGTGCGATCTCTAGTGATTCATCCAGCCTCCACAACACACTCACAGCTATCGCCAGATGAGCTATTAAATACAGGTATCACACCTGGATTGATCCGGCTATCTGTTGGCCTTGAGGATATCGAGGACATCAAGGCCGATCTTGCGGATGGGTTTGCAGCAGCCAAGTAATGATTGCGACACAGGAGTTGGTCACTGGTGCATGGCTAGAAACCCATGCACCTGGTGATCGCCTCTTCGTAAATATTGGTGACTTAGCCCTAGAAAGCGGCGAGAGCCTAAAGAACATAACGATCGCCTATCAAAGCTGGGGATCGTTAAATGATAAGGGCGATAACGCCATCTTGGTCAACCATGCATTAACAGGTTGGGCCGACATCAATGGATGGTGGCCATCAATGGTGGGACCGGGTCTGCCCTTTGATAGCGATAAGTACTTCGTTCTCTGTCCAAATGTGATCGGCGGATGTCAGGGCTCTACGGGCCCGGCATCCCTTGCACCCGATGGAGTGCGCTATGGCTCGCGTTTTCCATCTCTAACTATCAGGGATATGGTCGCAGCCGAAGTCGCCTTTAGTGATCTGCTGGGCATAAAAAAATATCGACTTGCAGTAGGTCCATCTCTGGGCGGGATGCGCTCTTTGGAGTGGGCCGTGCAGCTTCCGGATCGAGTCGGTGCGATCTGCACTATTGGCTCAACGGCAGTTGCAACGGGAGATCAAATAGGCACGAGTTCGATTCAAATCCGTGCCATCAAAGCAGATCCCTACTTTTATGGCGGAGATTATTACGACAAGCCATCGGGTCCGACCGAGGGCATGGGTATAGCCAGACGCATCGCTCATCTGACGTATCGCACCGAGGCCGAGATGGATGTGCGCTTTGGCCGCGAGCTCCAGGGGGATGAGACAGGTCGCTATGCCATCGAGTCGTACTTGGATCATCAGGCGCACAAACTCTCACATCGCTTTGATGCCAATACCTATATCGCCCTGAGCGAGGCGATGAGCAGCCACGATCTTGGGCGCGGGCGTGGGGGAGTCGCAGCGGCTCTTGCGGGCATACAGATCCCCGTTGTGGCCGTGGCTATCGATAGTGATCGATTATTTCCTGTACGCCTGCAGGCTGAGATTGCCGAGTTGGCCCCATTTGCCGCACCATTAATCACGATCTCATCACCTTTTGGCCACGATGGCTTCCTCGTTGAGGTTGAGTTAGTGGGAGATGTGATCAGATCCGCGCTCGCGCTGGCCTGAACCCCTCAAAACAGGGTGTTCGATGTGCAATTTGGCCTGTGGATAAATTATAATATAGCCATCGCTTCAGCGCCTCGCTGATAAAACCAAAGGAACATTGTGGCTGTATTTAGTGCGCTCAAAAACAAGGCAAAGAAGAACGCTAAGAAAAAACCCGTTCCTACCAAGAAGTCAGCGCTAAAGAAACCGGCAGTAAAAAAAGCCGTTGTGAAAAAAGCGGTAGCGCTAAAGAAGCCGGCCAAGATAGAGCTGAAAGTAGTTCTGAGTGCAAAAGATGTGCAGGCGATCGTCGATGCCAAACAGGCAGTATCTCGTAACAATGAGATTGTGCTCGAACTCGAGCGGCGTGGGGTCACATCAATCAATCGCATCCCAAAGAAGATTGATAAAGAGTTAGTAGATGAGGCCCGCGCACTAGCCCTTGAGATCCCATTGCTTACTGAAAAACTTCGTAAAGCTGGACTTGGAAAGCCTTCGCGCATATTGAAAAAAGCCGAGTACGCCTTGATTGAGACAAAGGTAGCGCCAGAGAAGATCAAGACTGGTAAGGCAGCGGTAGTCACCATTGATGGTGAGGAGGTTGAGCTCGAGGATGTTGAGCTCGAGGATGTTGAGACCCTTATCGCCGAGGCGGTCGAACTAGTCGATGCTGAAGATAAGGTCCGTGTCGTCACACTCTCTGATGAATCCAGCAAGGCCGAAGGCTCCTTCACATTGGCAGATTTTGATGCCGAAGATGAGGAAGAGGATAAGAACGAGCGTGAGAAATTAAAGAAGGATTTACGAAACGTCAACATCGTTATTGAGGCAGTTAACTCAAAGATCAACAATGCAGCGGCGCCCACCCGTTACGGCATCGCCGAGGCTGAATCACGTGCACTTACTTACAAGCAGATTCAGCAACAGTTCGAGATGAAGACCTTCAATGAAAAGTCGGCCAAAACCGCGGCAGAGGCAGTCTCTCTGGGCTCGTTGAAAAATCTTGAGGATCTCATGAACTACTTCATCGAGAAGATGAAGATCGTCCAACGTGAGATCAAATATCTTCCACCTGAGCAGACAGTCATGACTGCAGGTGCCACAGCAGATCCAGTCAAGGATTATTTGAAGCAGATCGGTCGTGTACCTCTGCTCAACGCCGAGCTTGAAGTGGAGCTCGCAACTCGTGTTGAGGTTGGACTATTTGCCGAATCAAAGCTCAAGCATGAAAAGAAGTTAGAGAAGAAGTTCAAGCGCGAACTGGAATGGCTCGTTGAAGATGGAAAGCGAGCCAAGAATCACCTACTCGAGGCCAACTTGCGCCTGGTCGTCTCTCTTGCCAAGCGTTACACAGGCCGAGGAATGCTCTTCCTTGATCTCATCCAAGAGGGAAATCTCGGTCTAATCCGCGCCGTTGAGAAGTTTGATTACACAAAGGGTTACAAGTTCTCAACATATGCCACGTGGTGGATTCGCCAGGCAATCACTCGCGCGATGGCCGATCAGGCTCGTACGATTCGTATCCCAGTCCATATGGTCGAAGTCATTAATAAGTTGGCGCGTGTACAGCGCCAGATGCTTCAAGATCTGGGCCGCGAACCCACCCCTGAAGAGCTAGCCAAAGAGCTTGATATGACACCTGAAAAAGTTGTCGAAGTGCAGAAGTACGGTCGCGAACCGATCTCACTGCACACACCATTGGGTGAGGAGGGAGACTCAGAGTTTGGAGATCTCATTGAAGACTCTGAGGCCGTTGTCCCTGCCGATGCAGTCTCATTCACATTGCTACAAGAGCAGTTGCACTCAGTATTGGATACATTATCTGAGCGCGAAGCCGGAGTAGTTGCGATGCGCTTTGGTCTCACCGATGGCCAACCTAAGACTCTCGATGAGATTGGCAAGGTCTATGGCGTCACACGTGAGCGTATTCGCCAGATTGAGTCAAAGACGATGTCCAAACTTCGCCACCCATCACGAAGTCAGGTTTTGCGCGATTATTTGGATTAAGTTATTGACTGAGGCAAATGGTGAACTAGGGGAGAGACGAATTAAAGAACAGGTGATTCGACGAGCTTTTCGCTCTCATCGATAATCTTTGCAGCCACTGTCTTTAACTTCTCGGCATACTCCTTGCCATGGTGGGCACAGAACATAAGCTCGCCGCCATTGAGAAGTACTGCACGCACATAAGCCTGTGCCCCACAACGATCACAGCGGTCAAGGGCGTTAAGAGGTACCGAATCGAACATCACTTGATCTGACATGGACTTCTATCCCTCTCCTTAGATGCTTACTTTCTATGGAACAGGAAACCACATTTTTTTATTCCCCGCTCGTTTATTTCACAGTAATTTACTGAGAATTTCGGAATTAAGCCCCATTTCCGGCTATCTGCAGGAGGGGTCGGCGCGCTTGCAGGTGATTTGGCACACCCAGGGATAACCTTTCGCCCCGTGGCCGGTAAAGATGTAGCGTCAAATGTGCAGGATAGTTATACGGCCAAGGATTTAGCGGTTCTCGAGGGCCTAGATGCCGTACGCAAACGTCCCGGAATGTATATCGGCTCAACAGATTCACGTGGTCTCATGCACTGCTTGTGGGAGATCATCGATAACTCTGTCGATGAATCCTTAGCCGGACACTGTAAAAAAATTGAGATTAATCTTGAATCCGATGGCTCGGTTGAAGTCCATGATGATGGCCGAGGTATCCCAGTTGATAAAGAGCCAAAGACTGGTTTGACCGGTGTTGAAGTTGTCTTAACAAAACTTCATGCTGGTGGAAAGTTCGGTGGTGGGTCGTATGCAGCATCTGGTGGTCTACACGGTGTTGGCGCATCGGTCGTGAATGCTCTTGCATCACGTCTTGATGCCGAAGTTGATCGTGATGGCAAGATTTATTGGATGTCTTTTCAACGTGGTATCGCAGGAATCTTCGATGGAGATGGACCGAAGGCGCCCTTCGAGGCAAAGTCGGGCCTGCGCGTCATCGGAAAAATCTCGAGCAAAGTGACTGGCACACGAATCAAATGGTGGAGTGATCGCCAGATTTTCCTCAAAGAGGCAGAGCATGAGTTAGAGGAGATTTACGCCCGCGCCCGGCAAACATCGTACTTAGTTCCAGGTTTGACGCTCATAGTCAACGATAATCGCACCAAGGTAAAGACGAGTGAGAGTTTTTTTCATAAGAGTGGAATCACTGAATACTGTAATTTCTTGCAGCCCGATGAGGGAATCGGTGATGTCATTCGTATTTATGGCACCGGTCATTACCAGGAGACAGTGCCTGTCTTAGATGACAAGGGTCATATGGTCTCAACCGAGGTTGAGCGCGATATGGAGGTTGATATCGCCATGAAGTGGGGCAATGGCTTTGAGACCACTGCCCGCTCCTTCGTCAACATCATCGCAACACCCAAGGGTGGTACGCATGTGTTGGGCTTTGAGCGCTCACTGCTCAAGGTCGTCAATGAGGCACTGCGCTCAAGTAAGACGTTAGCCAACAAAGAGGGCGATGTCATCAAAGATGACATCCTTGAGGGAATGACGGCCGTTATCACGGTACGAATGTCGGAGCCACAGTTTGAAGGTCAGACGAAGGAGGTTCTGGGGACGTCGGCTGCAACGCGAATTGTTGCAGCAGTTATTGCAGAGAGGATGAAAGAGTATTTCAACACAACTAAGCGCATCGATAAGGCAAATGGGCGTTTGGTCCTTGAGAAGATCGCGGCTGCATCTCGCACACGTATCTCTGCACGCGCCCATAAAGATCTCCAGCGGCGCAAGAACGCCCTCGAGTCATCATCGCTTCCGACAAAGCTCTCAGACTGTCGCTCAGAGGATGTCACACGCACTGAGTTATTTATCGTCGAAGGCGATTCTGCCCTTGGGACGACTAAGGCGGCCCGCAATAGTGAGTTTCAGGCGATCTTGCCGATTCGTGGAAAGATCCTGAATGTACAGAAAGCATCGCTGTCACAGATGCTCGAAGATAAAGAGTGTGGCTCGATCATCCAGGTGATTGGCGCCGGCTCTGGAAAATCTTTTGAACTCGATGAGGCGCGTTATGGTCGAGTGATACTCATGTCGGATGCCGACGTCGATGGTGCGCATATCCGTTGTCTACTGCTGACTCTGATGTATCGCTATATGCGCCCACTCATAGACTCGGGTCGAGTGTTTGCCGCAATCCCACCTCTGCACCGCATTGAAGTCATGGGTGGGGCGGGAAAAAAGGGCGAATATATCTACACCTATAGCGATGATGAGATGAAAAAGATCACTGGAGATCTCAAGAAGAGTGGCAAGAGATGGAAAGAGCCGATTCAGCGTTATAAAGGTCTTGGGGAGATGGATGCCGACCAACTGCGCGAGACGACAATGGAGCCAGATGCCCGCACCCTGCGTCGAATTACCGTCTCAGATGCCACAGCGGCCGAGGCCATGTTCGAGCTTCTTATGGGAAGTGATGTAGCACCACGCAAAGAGTTCATTGCCAACGCCGAGAT
>NSHZ01000025.1 GCA_002737595.1 Actinomycetota bacterium
CGCTAATCCAATAGCGAAGCCATCGTTCTTTCCCGGCGGGAGATTCGAGTTTCCGATCTTTACGCGAGTGCAATTGCTAAGGCCGGAAACAACTATGGTGAGGGCTTTGACTTGGTGACCCCGAGAGTAGAAGTCACCAAAAGATGGTGTGTGCGAGATTTGCAGTGAATATAGAAAAGCCCCCGTGCCAATAGACACGAGGGCTTTTCTATAACAACGCTTTAGGCGTCGATGGTGCGTTTTGGTCCGGTGAACCACTTCTTCACTGAGAGGTGCCAACCGATCCAGAGTGCGAGCAGCGCGCCACCAGTAAGCAGTGGTGCGTAGTTGAGGAACTTCCAATCAAATGATGGATCCCAAGGGGTACCCATCGGTGTGGTGGGGAGAATGAAGTAGACGCTGATAATGACGATTTCAGCAACGGCAACTGGTGCCATCCACTTCCACTTGTTCCCGAGGTTCCATGAGCCCTGGACGAACTTGTCGCCCATGCGCCAACGGAGCCAGATAGGAATTGCGAACGCGAGATAGAGACCGATTACCGCAACGGATACCACTGCGTAGAACGCGGTAGGCACCACAACTGGAGCCTCAGCAGAGCCGATGTTTACCTCGACGAGAGCTGGCAAAGTGATGATCATGGCAACAACAGCAGAAGCGATAACAGCGTTAGCTGGCACCTTGCCCTTGTTGAGTGTTGACCACTTCTTAGAACCAGGAACCACACCATCGCGGCTGAACGCGTAGAGCATGCGTGAGCAGCTCGTCATGCACGCAGTGGAGCAGAAGAACTGACCGATGGCAGAGATGAGAAGTACTGCGCCAGCAATTTTTGGACTGAGGGCTTGCGCAAAGATCACCGCAACACCGCCACCTCCAGCAGTGACCTTCTCTGGATCCTGTACTGCGTAAAGAAAGGCCAGGAGAAGAACCCAGCCACCAATTGCGGAGTAGAAGATTGACTTCCAGATTCCCTTAGCAGCACCTTGTGATGCGCCGTGGGTCTCTTCTGAAAGGTGCGCCGAGGCATCGAACCCGGTGATGGTGTACTGCGTCAGCAAGAAGCCAAGTGGCAGTACGTAGAACCAGAAGCCTCCACTGCTATTGCTTCCACCGGCCAGGCCCGCAGAGTTGTTGACGCGCATGCTGAACATGTCGCCCACGCTCATGTGGTTCTCTGGCACAAACACGAGAATCAAAATCACCGCAGCAGCACCAAATACGTGCCACCACACTGAAATGTTGTTGATGATCGACATCAAGTGACCGCTGCCGATGTTAAAGGCAGAGACCAGGATCAAGATGACGATGAACATGATGAAGACGCGTTGCAACGAATAACCCGCGGCCCATGAAGAGCTAAGAGATGAGAACGCGAGATCAAAGAAAGTTGCACATCCGTAACAAACAGACGCGATAACGGCGAGCAAACCAATGAGATTCAGCCAACCGGTGTAGTAGCCCGCCTTGGGGCCACCGAGTTTCGCTGCCCACCAGTAGATACCACCGGAGGTGGGGTAGGCCGAGACGAGTTCAGCCATTGTGAAGCCGATGATGAGAATGAAGGTCGAGATGATGGGCCAGCCAATCGAGATAGCAACTGGTCCGCCGTTATTCCACGCCTGCCCAAAGGTGGTGAAACAGCCGGCGAGGATGGAGATGATCGAGAACGAGATCGCAAAGTTGGAGAAGGAACTCCAGCTGCGAGTCAGATCTTGCTTGTACCCAAGTTCGGCGAGATGTTTCTCGTCGTCATGTGTTGAGGTGCTCACTAATCCCCCTGCTAGTCGGGCCGGCATTGTGTCCCTGTAACGGGTGTCACTTCCGGACGTTGGGACGATTGAACCGGAAGAGGGGGGAGGAAGAAAGCACCAACAGGGGAAATTGCCTTAATAAGAAATATTTTTACCGTTCCCCACGCTCAAGGCGGGTAGCGTGGGAGCATGTCCATCTTGGCGATCGATCAAGGCACTTCCGGCACGAAGGCCTTAGTCGTCGGGGAGCGCGGAGAGGTACTCAGCCGCGGGTTTGGCGAAGTGGCCATCCAGCACGGGCCAGGTGGGCTGGTCGAATGCGACCCAGGTGAGCTCTGGGGTTCCCTCGTTTCCGCCGTATCGGAAGCCACATCTGATTCTTCGCCGCTTGAAACGGTAGGGCTGGCTAATCAAGGTGAATCGATCCTGGCTTGGGATCCGCGCACTCTGGAACCACTCTCCCCAGTCATAGTTTGGCAAGACTCACGGGCTGCTTCGCTCTGTGATGACCGACGCGACCACGAGGAATTTATTCGGACGCGCACCGGTCTTCAACTCGATCCCTACTTCGTGGCACCAAAAATGAAGTGGCTTCGCGAAAACATGACGCGCGATGGTGTGGTCACCACTACTGATGCGTGGCTGCATGCAAAACTCACCGGACGTTTTGTGACAGATATTGCCACTGCTTCGCGAACCCTTCTGCTCGATATCCACACGGGCGCATGGAGCCATGAGCTCCTCGAGCTTTGGGGGTTAGCAAATGAATCCCTCCCCGAAGTAGTTGCATGTGATCAAATATTTGGAGCCATCAGTGCGGCCGATCTGCCTTCGCTTCGAGGTGTGCAAGTGTCAGGCGCCATTGTCGATCAACCCGCCGCGCTCTTTGCGCAATCCTGTGTGATCGCTGGTGAGGCCAAGTGCACCTATGGCACGGGCGCATTCTTGCTGGCGAACATCGGAGCAACGCCAAAGATTTCACAATTCGGTCTGGCAACATCGATTGCCTGGGAATTGCGCGGAGAGCGCGCGCATTACCTTGACGGCCAAGTCTTTACAGCCGCGTCGGCTGTCGCTTGGTTAATCGAAAATGGATTGCTCGAGAGTGCTGAAGCAATTGACACTTTGCCGCGGGATAGTGGGGGCGTCATGGCGGTCTCTGCGCTCGCAGGCTTCGGGGCTCCTCGGTGGAAACCATCGGGGAGTGGCGCGATCGCCGGCATCTCACTTGCTTCCACGAAAGATCACATCGCTCGAGCAGTCGTCGATGGTATTGCTGCGCAAGTCACCGAATTGACTGCTGCAATGAATGCCGACGGGGTTGCACTACAACGTTTGCGCGTCGACGGCGGACTCACGCGATCAAAGACATTGATGCAGATGCAGGCTGATCTCGCACAAATCCCCGTCGATGTATATCCGCATCCAGATGCCACCGCTCTTGGTGTCGCCGCGATCACACGCCTTGGAGCGAAACCTTCCCTTTCAATTGACGAAGCTATTGCCCCGTGGCGCCCAGTGGCCACCTACGAACCCGAGTGGAGCGCAGATCAAGCAGCAGAATATATGTCGACGTGGAAAGATTTGGCAGATAACGCCCAAGAAAGGAGTGCGCATGGCTAAACGAGTCGCTCCCCATGTGCGCACATTCGACGTGGCCGTCATTGGCGCTGGTGTTGTGGGGGCAGCTATCGCACGTGAACTTGCTCGCTTCGATCTTTCAATCCTGCTTATCGACGCGAAGTCAGATGTGGGTGCTGGCACGTCAAAAGCCAACACCGCAATTTTGCACACAGGCTTTGACACGGTCCCAGGGTCGCTTGAATCACGCCTCGTATCTCGTGGCTATTTCTTGCTGCGTGACTATGCGCGTGAAGTGGGCATCTCTTTCGAAACCTGTGGTGCGTTGCTGATTGCCTGGAGTGCCGAAGAGTTCGCGAATCTTTCAAAGATCCAAGAAAAAGCCATTGCGAATGGTTATCTCGATTCCTATCTCGTAGATGTTGGTGATCTCTACGCAAAAGAACCTCATCTAGGTCCTGGTGCTCTTGGCGCCCTCGCCGTACCAGGGGAGTGGATCATAGATCCGTGGTCAACGACTCTTGCTTATGCGACACAGGCGAAAGCAGCAGGTGCAGTTCTTCAACTCAGCACTCGTGTCGAACGCATAGCGCAATCTTCGCATCTGCATACCTTGCACACTTCGCAGGGAGAATTCGAAGCTCGCTATCTCGTTAATGCGGCAGGCTTATATTCCGATGTGATCGATCGCGAGTTTGGCTTTGAAGACTTTGTGGTGACGCCTCGACGCGGGGAACTGATGGTCTTCGACAAGTTGTCTCGCTCTCTCGTCTCCCACATTCTCCTGCCGGTACCTTCGTCGATGGGCAAAGGGGTGTTAGTTTCACCCACAGTTTTTGGAAATGTGATGCTCGGACCCACTGCCGAGAATCTTTCAGATAAGAGTGCGACCGAGTCGTCGATCACTGGGTTGGCGTTTCTGCAGGAGAAGGGGCGAAAGATCATGCCCGCGTTGCTCGATGAGGAGATCACGGCGATATATGTAGGGCTGCGTGCGGCTACCGAACATTCTGATTTTCAAATCTCCCTTCATGCACCACAACGTTATGTAACGGTTGGTGGTATTCGCTCCACCGGTCTTACGGCATCCATGGCAATTGCCGAACTCGTCCGAGATCTACTCACGCAGGCTGGTCTAGAACTTGGTGTGCAAGACGCACTTCCAGCAATTCACATTCCCAGACTCGGTGAAGCTACCTTGCGCCCGTACCAAAATGACCCACTGATCGCCGCGAACCCTTCATACGGGGAGATCATTTGTCATTGCGAGCGCGTCACACGTGGGGAGATAGTCGCAACGCTCGCTTCACCGATTCCACCGCAGGATCAAGCTGGCCTCGGTCGCCGCACGCGTGCCACCTTGGGCCGGTGCCAGGGTTTTTACTGCCATGCAGAAGTGCGGGCTCTCTTGGAGAGCAAAAGCGGTGTGTCATGAAAAAGAGTGAAGTTGATGTACTCATTGTTGGGGCTGGTCCTGCGGGATTAGCGGCCGCGATCGCGGCAAAGCAGAGTGGCTTCGCGCGCGTGCGCGTCCTTGACCGCGAACGCGAGGCTGGCGGAGTTCCACGCCATTCTTTACATACCGGCTATGGCTTCCGTGACCTGCATCGAGTCATGAGTGGTCCTAAATACGCTGCACGTTATATATCTAAAGCCCTTGAAGCAGGAGTAGAGATATCAACCTCTACCACTGCACTTGATTGGGCAGGTGATCTCGAGATTGCCCTCACTTCACCTTTGGGCTTAGAAGAAGTGTCGGCATCTCAAATCTTGTTGGCTACCGGCGCGCGCGAACGTGGGCGGAATGCACGCGCCATTGCGGGAACGCGTCCGGCTGGTATTTACACGACTGGTGCACTCCAGCAATCGGTCTATCTACGCCATCAGGAGATTGGTACGCGCGCAGTGATCATCGGCGCCGAGCATGTGAGTTTTTCCGCTGTGATGACTTTGGCGCATGCAGGTGTACAGACAGTTGCGATGCTCACGCCGGAGGCTCGCCATCAAAGTTACTTCCCTCTGCATTGGGGCACAGCGCTTCGCTATCGCTACGCCTTGCGAACAAGGACGGAACTCGTTGAAATTCTTGGTCGAGATCGGGTGAGCGGAGTGCGAGTTACTACCCCGAGAGGTGACGAAGTTATTGAATGTGACACCGTCGTCTTTAGCGCAGATTGGATTCCTGACAACGAGTTAGCTCGTCGGGGCAGTTTGCAGATGAGCGAGAGCACCAAGAGTCCGATTGTGAACCATCTCCATGAAACCTCACGGTCCGGGGTGTTTGCGCTCGGAAATTTGCTTATGCCCATAAAAAGCGCCGATCAATGTGCGCTTGAAGGATCTTCCTTGCTTTCCAAGAATTGGTAAATCTCTGTCGTATCAACACCGGGGAAGGTTCCCGGCGGAAGTGCCGCTAGTAAGTGTGAGTGTGCTCGCGCACTCGGCCATACCATGTCACGCCAGCGCTCTGACAAGTCAAGGGGTGCCTCGTTGCAGCAACGAGGATCAGGGCAGGTGGACTTGGTACGTTCTGTGGTTTCGCGCCCTCTAAACCATTTTGAATCAGCAAATCTCACTCCGACAGAGATGGAAAAGGGACCAGCCGAAGTGACTTCGGATTGTGTTGTTGACCAGTAAGTACCGTTGGGAGTGTCCAAATATTGCCAGTAACTCATGCCGGTAGAAGTCTGCGAAAAGACTCGGCGAGCGCCAGAGTGGCGACATGCGAGCTGTCCTTCAATACTTCCCAAGGGATCAGCTGGAAATGCTAACCCATCATTTTCATACGCCTTATAGATAGTTCCGCTCTCGTGAACTTTCACAAAGTCCACTTGAATGCCTAAATGTTCGGTGGCCAAGTTGGTAAATCGGTGAGCGGCCGTTTCGTATGAGACAGCAAACGCATCACGCAAATCTTCGATAGCAATGTACTTACCTTCTTTAGCGCGCTTCAGTAAAGGCACTGCAGAGGTCTCTGGAATTAAGAGTGAGGCAGCGAAATAATTCACTTCCACGCGCTGCTTAAGAAAATCGGAGAAGCTCGCGGGGGGAGTATGGCCCAATATTTGGTGACCGAAAGTTTGCAAGATGATGGTACGTGGATCGTGTCCACCCCAACCGGAATCAGGAAGGTAGATTCGCATATTCTTTAAATCGGTGAGTGAGCGCGTCGAATGCGGCAGATCGTTCACATAAACAAGTTCATAGCCAAGATGCTCGACGAGTTGATCCACTCCGCGTTCGCCAAGTGGCCCACCTCGATAATCTAACTCTCTAAGCAACTTCGCAGCTTCGTTCTCGATCTCCTTGAAGTAGTTATCTCGTTGACGCATCTTGATGCGGAGAGCGGCGTTTGCTCGCCTGGCCTCTTCCGGTGTGGCCGCAGTAACTGCGGAGCGACGTTCTAATTCACGATGCAAACCTGCCATCGATTCCATGACGTCGAGTGGGATGGTGGGGCCAAACCGCACCTTTGGAATTCCGCTCCCAATAAAAGTATGTGAGCGCTGGGCATGTTCAAGTTCAATGGTTAATTCGGTACGACGATCAACAGGTGTGGCGGTCATCAACACCTCCATCGTCACGCCAAACTCCTTGGCAATCTTGGTGAGCAGCGCCAGTCGAGGCTCGCGTTGCCCCGTTTCGATGAGCGAGAGGTGGGAGGGCGAGGCGCTGACGGCCTTTGCGAGGGATTCCAAGGTGATGTGAGCGCTGCGACGGTGGTGTCGGATGCGGCGACCGAGCGCAATTGGATCAAATGAAGAAGAAATCTCGCCACCCCTTCTCTCTTGTCAATTTTCCGGTTTATTTACACATTATTTCCGGGCGTGGCGCAACTATAGGGAAGAAACTACTTTATATACAACCATTTCGTCCTACGGCCACTCCATCAGATGCCGAGGGCAGAGAGCAGGAGAGTCAAGATGAGCCACCTAAAGAGCGCTGCCGAACTTGAGCAAGAGTGGGCTACCCACCCTCGTTGGAAAGGTGTAGAACGTACTTACTCTGCCGCCGATGTGGTTCGTCTTCGGGGCACCGTGGTGGAAGAGGCCACGCTTGCCCGCCGGGGCGCTGAGCGTCTCTGGAAAGCTCTCCAAGAAGAGAAGTTTGTGCGTTCGCTCGGAGCGCTCACCGGAAATCAGGCTGTGCAGATGGTGCGCGCGGGTCTCCAGGCGATCTACCTCTCGGGGTGGCAAGTAGCCGCCGACGCTAACCTCGCCGGCCAGACCTATCCCGATCAAAGTCTTTATCCTGCGAACTCTGTTCCTGCGGTAGTGCGTCGCATCAACAATGCTTTTACTCGCGCAGACCAAATCGCCTGCTCTAACGGCGATAACAGCATTGATTGGTTTGCACCCATCGTGGCTGATGCCGAAGCAGGTTTCGGTGGTGCCCTCAACGCCCTCGAATTGATGAAGGGCATGATCGTGGCCGGCGCCGCAGGTGTGCACTGGGAAGATCAACTTGCTTCTGAGAAGAAGTGCGGTCACCTCGGTGGCAAAGTTTTGATCCCCACCGGGCAGCACGTGCGCACTCTTAATGCAGCGCGCCTAGCTGCTGACCTACTTGATGTGCCTTCCATCATCATTGCGCGCACCGATGCGCTCGCTGCAGACCTCATCACCAGTGATGTAGATCCACGTGATGCCAAGTTTGCGACAGGGGAGCGCACCTCTGAAGGTTTCTACCGTGTTCGCAACGGTGCGGAGCCCGTTATCGAACGCGGTCTCGCCTACGCACCATATTGCGATTTGATCTGGGTCGAGACTGGTACTCCAGATCTAGGCCTAGCACGCGAATTTGCCGAAGAACTGCATAAGCAATATCCCGGAAAGATGTTGGCTTACAACTGTTCTCCATCGTTTAACTGGAAAGCAGCGCTCTCTGACAAGGAAATTGCCGGATTCCAAGACGAACTTGGCGCGCTTGGTTACAAGTTCCAATTCATCACTCTTGCTGGCTTCCATTCGCTCAACTACGGCATGTTTGATTTGGCACAGAAGTATTCCACCGCAGGTATGACTGCCTATGTTGAACTCCAGGAGGCCGAATTCGCAGGTGCCAAGCGCGGATACACCGCAGTGAAGCACCAAACGGAGGTAGGCACTGGTTACTTTGACTTAGTGGTTACGGCTATCAACCCAGAGAGCGGCACTTTGGCACTTTCGGGTTCTACGGAAGCAGAGCAATTCCACTAAAGATGAGGTTTGGGAGTGTGCGATCGGGAAGGGCTACGCCACGATTCTGTTGATGAGCGTGTAGTTCTTTCCGGTTGAGTCTGGTCTCGTGACTGCGCAGACGGCTCGGTTTCGATACTTGTCGAATTCACTTCCTGGATCAGCAAAGAACCAAGCGAGATAGAGCGAACTGGTATCCCCCAATTTGGTGGGTGGTAACTTTCCGTAAATCTGCTCGTAGGCGGCGTAACACACAGCACCTACGTCTTCACTCTTTGCCGTACCTCCTTGTGAAGGGTCGACCTCTCCGGTGTAGATCACTTCGAGGTGATGTGGCTGCGCACAATCAACTTCGAAGAAGCTCTTTATTTTGTTCACGTCTCTCACCGGAATCGATTGTGAAGCGGCGGCGTCGATGGAGTAGCACCCTTGTTCAACTTCGAGATAGAAAGTTCCATTCTGGTAGGTGCCAGATGGCCCTGTGGCATCGGCCACTTCAACTTCTTCTCGCAGATGCCCGCCCGGGAGCCAGACGAAGAGGGCGGTAGCGGCCACTCCGGCGATCGCGGCTAAGGCGGCAGCGCTGAAGATATAAGTGAGTTTCTTATTCACCGGAGTACTCCTTTCGCATTGGCAGAGACGTAAATCTATTGAGATCTGCCAGATTCACCGAATTCTTGGAGCGGATGACCGGGATCGAACCGGCATGGCCAGCTTGGAAGGCTGGGGCTCTACCATTGAGCTACATCCGCATGTTGCCCCTCAAATCGTACCGGCTCGCGGGGGTGAATGAGTCCCACCAAATCTGCCCTAGACTTTCCAGGCGCCACGGGGCGTAGCGTAGTGGCTAGCGCGCCTGCTTTGGGAGCAGGAGACCGGGAGTTCGAATCTCCCCGCCCCGACCAATAGATGGAAACCCCTTCCGCGCCAGTGCGAAGGGTTTGGAAATAAGGAGTACGCAGTGAAGAGCGATGTCACGACCCTTTCCCCGACCCGTGTCCGGCTCGACATCGAAGTCCCATTCGCAGAACTCGATAGCCACATCGCCGAGGCGTACAAGGCCATCTCTAAGCAAGTCAATATTCCCGGTTTTCGTAAGGGCAAGGTTCCCAACACTTTGATTGATCAACGCTTTGGTCGCGCATACGTGCTTGAAGAAGCCATCAACAAATCGATCCCGGTTTTCTACGCACAAGCTGCACGCGAAAACGAAGTGCGCGTTGTGGGTCGTCCAGAAGTTGATCTCACAGAACTCAATGAAGGAAACTTCATAAAGTTCACTGTTGAAGTTGATATTCGCCCAGAGATCGTGCTTCCAGACTTTGCAAAATTAGAAGTCACAGTCGACGACGCCATCGCCACTGACGCCGAAATTGACGAACAAGTCGACGGCTTGCGCGCACGCTTTGGAACTCTCACGGCCCTTGATCGAGCCGTTAAAGATGGAGATTTTCTCTCGATTGATTTGGTGGCACGCATCGACGGCGTGGAAGTCGAAGACGGTATCGCCCGCAACATTTCATATGAAGCTGGCACAAACCGCATGATCGATGGTTTAGATGATGCGATTCGCGGAATGTCAGCTGGCGAGACGAAGAGTTTTGCAACCACGCTCCTTGGTGCCCACGAAGGACAGACTTCTGAAGTAGAAGTCACTGTTCATAGTGTGAAAGAGCGCATCCTCCCCGAGCTCAACGACGAATTCGCGGCGCTTGCAAGTGAGTTCGACACCTTGGTTGAACTTCGTGCAGACGTAGTCGAGCGGATGAAGCGCCTTAAGGCCATGGAACAAGGCGCCCAAGCGCGCGACCGCCTCTTAGAACAACTACTCGAGACCATGGATATTGCGCTTCCAGAAGGTTTAGTTGAAGAAGAGATCCGCGCCCATCTCGAAGGAGAAGGTCGCCTTGAGGATGCCGAGCACCGCGCCGAGGTCAACACCGAAGTGCGGCAATCACTCAAGTCTTCCTTCTTGCTCGATGCAATCGCTGCTGCCGAAAAGGTGGAAGTTACCGATGCTGAGCTCTCCGAGTACCTCATGCGCAGTGCCATGCGTTATGGCATGAGTCCAGATGAGTTCACTCAACAACTGGTGCAATCTGGCAATCTCACAGCAGTATTTAGTGAAGTTGCTCGTGCCAAAGCAATGGCGACCATCCTGGAACGCGTAGCGGTCAAAGATGCATCCGGTAAGGTCGTAGACCTTGCGGCGCTTCGCCCCGCTCCTGCCCTCGAGGATTAATTCCGACCTCGGCGAGTGGCCTTTCCCTTGCGCCGTGAGCGAACAGAGCCCACCTGGGGAAGTAATCTTGCGCCTGCATTGTTAGGGTCAGAGTAGACGCGTGTGGCGTAGCAGAAATGTAGGAGGAGAGAGATGGCATCTCAATCAAGCATCACATCCGCAGCAGCAATGGGTGGACTCGATGACAACGTGTATGACCGTCTCTTGCGCGAACGCATTATTTTCCTGGGTGCAGTGGTCGAAGACAAAATGGCTAACGCTATTTGTGCTCAGATGCTCCTACTGGCTGCTGAAGACCCTGAGAAGGATATTTACCTTTACATCAATTCACCCGGTGGATCAGTCTCTGCTGGCATGGCCATCTACGACACCATGCAATACGTGAAGAACGATGTAGCAACTGTTGCTATGGGTCTAGCGGCTTCGATGGGTCAATTCTTGCTCTGTGCTGGTGCGCCCGGAAAGCGTTACGCCCTTCCTCATGCACGCATCATGATGCACCAACCATCCGGTGGTATCAGCGGCACTGCATCAGATATAAAGATTCAGGCAGAACAAATGATGTACACCAAGCGCAAAATGGCTGAGCTTATTGCCGAACACACTGGGCAAACCCAAGAGCAGATCGCAGAAGATTCTGATCGCGATCGTTGGTTTACCGCAGAAGAAGCTGCTGAGTACGGTTTTGTAGATAGCGTGGTGCGTAGTGCGCGCCAAGTTGAAGGAAATGGTGGAACATCGAAATGAGTGACTTCCTAGGAATGGATCGCCCAATGAATCAGAGCAACTTTCATGAAATCACTTCACGATACATACTTCCACAAATCGAAGAGCGCACCGCATACGGTTACAAACGCCTCGATCCGTACACCAAGCTCTTCGAAGAGCGCATCATCTTCTTGGGTCAGGGAATCGATGACACCGTTGCCAACGACGTGATGGCCCAGTTGTTGACCCTTGAGTCGATGGACCCAGATCGCGACATCATGATTTACATCAATTCACCCGGCGGATCGTTTACAGCGCTCACCGCAATCTACGACACGATGCAGTTTGTTCGCCCAGATATCTCTACCGTCTGCCTCGGCCAGGCCGCCTCGGCCGCTGCGATCCTGTTGGCCGGTGGGGCCAAGGGCAAGCGCTATGCATTGGCGAACTCACGCATCCTGATCCACCAACCCTCGACAGAAGGTGGCGGGCAAGGTTCAGATATCGAGATTCAGGCTCGCGAGATCGCACGTATGCGCGATCTTCTTGAAACTATGCTCGAAAAACACTCCTCACGAAGTCTTGAAGAGATCCGTCGAGATATCGAGCGCGACAAGATTCTCACCGCCGATGAGGCCGTGGAGTATGGCCTCATCGATCAGGTATTCACCTCTCGCAAGGCGAATGCCACCAAGTAAGGCGCGCTGTACTACTTCGCTCTGTACTACTTCGCTCTGTAGTACTTCGCTAAGGGCGAACAACTTTGAGTAGTAATTCCCCTACGTCCGTGGGCGGCTGCCCGTACTCTTAAGGCCTGCACTCTGCACCTCGCAGTAGGCACACGCTCCCCAATGGGAGCCACTTCCCGGAGGTTTCACATGACGCGCATCGGCGAAAGCGGCGATCTCCTCAAATGTAACTTCTGTGGGAAGTCTCAGAAGCAGGTCAAGAAATTGATTGCCGGCCCCGGCGTCTATATCTGCGACGAGTGCATTGATCTATGTAACGAAATCATTGAGGAAGAGATTGAGCAAAAGTCTTCGCTCGGTCTTAAGGAACTTCCTAAGCCCACTGAAATTTTTGCTTTTCTCGATGATTATGTGATTGGTCAAGAGCGTGCCAAAAAGTCACTCTCGGTCGCGGTCTATAACCATTACAAACGAGTACAAGCGGGAGAGAGCAAGATTCGTGAAGATGGCGTAGAGCTTGCCAAGAGCAACATTTTGCTCCTCGGACCCACTGGCTGTGGCAAAACTCTGCTGGCACAAACTTTGGCGCGCATGCTCAATGTGCCTTTCGCTATTGCAGATGCCACCGCACTTACCGAGGCCGGATACGTGGGCGAAGATGTTGAGAACATCTTGCTCAAGCTGATCCAAGCTGCTGATTTTGATACCAAGAAAGCGGAAACTGGAATTATCTATATCGACGAAATCGATAAGATCGCCCGCAAGAGTGAGAACCCTTCGATCACCCGAGATGTCTCCGGCGAAGGAGTGCAACAAGCACTTCTCAAAATCCTCGAAGGCACAACCGCCTCGGTTCCGCCACAAGGTGGACGCAAGCACCCACATCAAGAGTTCCTACAGATCGACACCACCAATGTCCTCTTCATCGTCGGTGGAGCTTTTGCGGGCCTAGAAAAAATTATTGAACAACGCACAGGTACAAAGGGCGTTGGTTTCGGTGCCACGCTTGTCGGTGTTGCAGAACGCGAAGCGAATGACATTTTCTCTCAAGTGATGCCAGAAGATCTTCTTAAATTCGGCATGATCCCAGAGTTCGTTGGGCGCCTCCCAGTGCTTACCTCTGTGGAGAGTCTCGATCGCGAAGCTTTGATGCGAATTCTCAACGAGCCGAAGAATGCATTGGTGCGCCAGTACTCTCGCTTATTCGACCTTGACAATGTCGAGCTTGAATTTGATCAAGATGCTCTTGAAGAGATCGCTGATCAAGCCATTAAGCGGGGGACGGGTGCGCGTGGACTCCGTGCCATTTTGGAAGAGATCCTGCTTTCGGTCATGTTTGAAATCCCGAGTCGTACCGATGTGGCGAAGGTAATCGTCACTCATGAGTGCGTGCGGGACCGAGTGGCCCCTCTCACGGTACTTCGGGATGGCCCTAAGCGTGATCGGCGCGAGAAGAGCGCCTAACTCTCGTTAGACTCATCGGTATGTCAGCCACCGAGCTCCCTACCCACTTTCTTCCAAGTGAGAGCGAACCTGCGCTCTACGCCAAGTGGCTAGAGAACGGCTACTTCACGGCCAACGCATCTTCGAGCAAGTTGCCTTACACAATCGTGATCCCACCTCCGAATGTCACCGGCTCGTTACACATTGGCCATGCCCTTGATCATACGCTCCAAGACATTCTGATTCGCCGTAAGCGGATGCAAGGATTTGAGGCGCTCTGGCTTCCCGGCATGGACCATGCAGGTATTGCTACGCAGAACGTGGTCGAGAAGCAACTGGCAGCGGAGGGGCTCTCACGTCATGACCTCGGCCGTGAAGCATTTGTCGAAAAAGTATGGAAGTGGAAAGCCGAGTCTGGTGGCGCAATCCTCGACCAGATGAAACGCCTCGGAGATAGTGTCGACTGGTCCCGTGAAGCATTCACCATGGATGCCGGGCTTTCACAAGCTGTACTCACCATCTTTAAACGTCTTTACGATGCTGGTCTCATATATCGCGCCGAGCGCATCATTAATTGGTGCCCTCGTTGCCTCACTGCATTGAGTGATATCGAAGTTGATCATCACGATGATGAAGGTGAGTTTGTTTCGATTCAATATGGTGAAGGCGATGCGGTTATTACGGTAGCGACTACTCGCCCAGAGACGATGCTTGGTGATGGTGCGGTTGCCGTGCACCCAGAGGATCCTCGCTATCAACACATGATCGGAACAGAAGTCCTGCTTCCGCTGGTAAACCGCATGATTCCCATTATTGCCGATGAATTAGTTGAGCAAGATTTTGGAACTGGTGCCGTCAAAGTAACAGCTGCCCATGATCCCAATGACTTTGAAATGGCCATCCGTCATAACGTCCCATTCGTAGTCATTATGAACGAGCACGGAATCATGGACGGCACTGGCACCGAGTTCGATGGTATGGATCGCTTTGATGCTCGAGTAGCAGTTGTTGCAAAGCTCAAGGAAATGGGCCGCGTTGTCGCGGAGAAGCGACCTTACATTCACGCGGTTGGTCACTGCCAACGTTGTGACACTGTTGTAGAGCCTCGTCTTTCAAAGCAATGGTTCGTGAAAGTGGCCCCACTGGCCAAAATGGCTGGCGATGCGGTCCGAACAGGACAAGTGCGTATAGAGCCGGCCGAACTTGCGCCACGTTACTTTGAATGGGTCGACAACATGCATGACTGGTGTATCTCACGCCAACTCTGGTGGGGCCATCGCATTCCAGTGTGGTATGGACCTGATGAAGAAGTGATGGTGCTCGGCCCGGGGGAGAGTGCTCCCGAAGGCTGGGTGCAAGACGAAGATGTACTCGATACCTGGTTCTCTAGCGCGCTCTGGCCTTTCTCAACTCTCGGTTGGCCCGAGAAAACTGCTGATGTCGCAAAGTTCTATCCGACCAGCGTCTTGGTCACTGGCTACGACATTCTCTTTTTCTGGGTTGCTCGCATGATGATCATGGGGCTCTTCGCGATGGACGGTGTGCAGCCATTCGACGTGATTGCGCTTCATGGTCTCGTGCGCGATAAACACGGTAAGAAAATGAGTAAGAGCCGTGGCAACACGATCGATCCGATCGAATTTATGGATAAGTACGGGAGTGATGCTCTTCGATTCAGTCTTGCGCGTGGGGCAAACCCTGGAGCCGACATGGCTCTTGCCGAAGAGTGGATCGCTGGTTCTCGAAACTTCACCACCAAGCTCTGGAATGCCACCCGCTTTGCCATGATGAATGGCGCCACCGTAGATGGCCCGCTCCCTTCGGAGTTGCAAACGCCCGAGCAGTGGATCCTTACTCGCCTCTCGGAAGTCATCGCGCAGAGCGATGTGTATCTCGAGAAGTTTGAGTTCGCTAAAGCATGCGATCTGATCTATCACTTCGCCTGGGATGACTTCTGTGATTGGTATTTGGAGATGACCAAGCACTCGTTAGCGACTGCTACAGAGATAGAAGCAGCCAAGGTACGTCGAGTTGTCGGACACGTCATCGATCAGTTGCTGCGCCTGCTCCACCCAGTAATTCCGTTCATTACCGAAGAACTATGGGTCGGACTTACTGGTGGTGAGTCACTTGTTGTTGCCGAATGGCCGGTAGTGGGAACTTCGTATGCGAATTCACTTGCCCCCATCGCTCACTTGCAAGAATTTGTGGGCGAGATCAGGCGCTTCCGCAGCGACCAAGGGCTGCAACCTGCCCGGCGCATTCCCGCGAAGATTTCTGATCTTGGCGAATTAACCCACCTTGAAGGTGAGATCCGTTCACTCACCAGGCTCACCCCTCCGGAGGAAGGATTTGCATCGAGTGCCGACCTCCAAGTGGGTACCACTCGAGTAGATATCGATCTTTCGGGAACTATCGACGTGGCTGCCGAGCGAACTCGTTTGGAAAAGGACTTAGCCGCTGTGGTGAAAGAGATAGAAGATTCATCAGCTCGCTTAGGGAACAGTGATTTTGTGGGTAGAGCCCCGGCGGCAGTAGTGGAGAAGATCCAAAAACGTTTGGTTGATGCCACGGCTGATCGCGACCGTATCCAAGATCAACTCTCACGGCTTGGAAAGTAACATGACGCTCGAAAGTTTTGCCGAAGTAGAAGCGGCGCTCAACGCGCGTTGGCCGGAAAACATCATTGAACCAAGCCTTGAGCGCATCGCAGATCTGATGGATCACTTAGGCTCTCCACAAGAGTCTTATCCCGTCATCCATCTTGCCGGCACTAATGGAAAAACTTCCACAGCACGAATGATCGATTCATTGCTGATGGCTTTTGGAATGAGAACGGGTCGGTACACAAGCCCACATCTAGAATCCATTCATGAGCGCATCACTTTCGCAGGTGAGAATATTTCTGAAGATCGTTTTGTTGATACATACAACGATTTGGTGCTCTACCTAGATCTCATTGATTCACGCCATAAAGATCCGCTCTCTTACTTCGAAGTACTTACAGCAATGGGGTACGTAGCGTTTGCTGATGCACCGGTCGACGCAGCTATCGTGGAATGCGGATTAGGTGGCGAGTGGGACGCCACTAACGTGGTTAATGCGCCCGTTAGCGTCATTACGCCGATCGGAATCGACCATGTTGCCTACCTTGGTAATTCGCTCGTCGGTATTGCTGCCACCAAGGCAAAGATTATCAAGCCAGGTTCAGCGGTGGTGTTAGCAGCGCAGCCACTGGAAGTAGCTGCGGAACTCATGCGCCGAGCTGCCGAAGTTGAGGCATTGCCACTTCGCGCTGGGGTGGAATTTGGTCTCATGGAGCGCAACATCGCAGTGGGCGGACAATTCCTGGCCATCGAAGGTTTGGGTGGTCGGTATACCGACATCTTCCTTCCACTTCATGGTGCTCATCAGGCCGAGAATGCGGCGCTTGCCCTCGCTGCTGTCGAGGCGATGATGGGTAATGGGCGCGAGTTGCTCGATGTTGAAGCAGTGCGTGACGGCTTTGCGATGGCTTCTTCTCCTGGGCGGCTAGAGATTGTGCGCCGCTCTCCTTCGGTCTTACTCGACGTTGCCCATAACCCTCATGGCGCTACTGCGCTGGCGCTGGCTCTTGAATCTGCGTTCACTTTTGATCGAGTTGTTGGTGTCGTGGGAATTTTTGCCGATAAAGATGCCCGCACCTTCCTTGAAATTCTCGAACCTGTACTCAACGAAATCATCGTGACTCAAAGCAACTCAGCGCGCGCACTTCCGGAAGCAGAACTCTTTGAAATTGCCGTAGATATTTTTGGAAGCGATCGAGTACATCGCTCGGGTGGCAATCTTGCCGATGCGATCACGCACGGATTAGAACTTGCAGAGGAGCCCGGTAGCGCGCTCCTCATCACCGGATCCGTAGCTACAGTCGGACAGGCTCGCACACTTCTTGGTCGGCGCTCATGAGAGCAATGGGTTCGAGTGTCTTGATCATGGAAGCATTCGTCATCGGCTTTGCAATGCTCGTCGCGAAAGATCTCAACTCTCATGAAGGATTTCCAGCCACTTTGGTGGGAGTGATCGTCATGATCGGATTGATCTTGGCCACCGGAATGCTACGCAAACCCGCTGGACTCGTCTTGGGGTCGGTGATGCAACTCGGAGCTATTTCTCTCGGGTTTGCAGTGACCGCCATGTACTTTCTGGGCGTGATCTTTGCCGCTCTCTGGGCCACCGCGATCTTGGTAGGTAAGCGGGTTGAGGCGCGCGAGGCCGAGCTTCGCGGGGAAAGCCTCTAGACTTTCAGCCATGAGTCATTCAGAAACTTCCGAACGTACCCTCGTCTTGGTGAAGCCCGATGGGGTGGCCCGTGGACTTGTGGGCGTCATCGTGGGTCGCATTGAGGCCAAGGGCTATCGGATCGCCGACCTCAAGATGATGCACGCCGATCGCGCTTTGCTGATACGCCACTATGGGGAGCACGAAGGAAAGCCGTTCTTTGAGCCGTTGGTGGAGTTCATGTCTTCCGGCCCTCTCGTGGCGATCATCGTTGAAGGCAATCGAGTCATCGAGGGATTTCGATCCTTGGCCGGCGCAACTGACCCCACGGTGGCTGCTCCAGGCACGATCCGCGGTGATTTGGCCCGAGATCAAGGGAGAAAGGTTCAGGAGAACCTGGTTCACGGCTCGGACTCACCTGAGAGCGCCGCTCGGGAGATCGCCCTCTTCTTCGCCTGATAACCCCAGCAGAATCGCCTTTCTGGGCTGATCAGGGGATGTTCGGATAAAGCAGATACGATAGGTGTACTCCATCTAGTTTTGTGAAGAGGCTTCAGGATGTCATCTAGTTCCTTTATGGGTCGCGATATGGCCGTTGACCTCGGTACTGCAAACACGCTCGTGTATGTACGCGGTAGAGGCATCGTCTTGAACGAGCCCAGCGTCGTGGCTATTAATCAGAACACCGGCGGCATCCTTGCGGTTGGCCTCGAGGCTAAACGCATGATTGGTCGCACACCAGGAAACATCGTTGCGATCCGTCCACTCAAAGATGGTGTCATTGCAGATTTCGATACGACGGAGCGCATGCTTCGTTACTTCATTCAAAAAGTTCATAAGCGCCGCCATTTGGCAAAGCCTCGTTTGGTCGTGTGTGTTCCGTCAGGAATCACTGGCGTCGAACAACGCGCTGTGAAAGATGCCGGATACGCCGCGGGTGCTCGCAAGGTTTACATAATCGAAGAGCCGATGGCTGCTGCGATTGGTGCTGGGCTTCCCATTCACGAACCTACCGGAAACATGGTGGTAGACATTGGCGGTGGTACCACCGAAGTTGCGGTCATTTCACTCGGCGGAATTGTTACTGCACAGAGCATTCGTGTCGGTGGCGACGAGATGGATCAAGCGATCATCACTTGGGTCAAGAAGGAGTACTCACTTCTCCTTGGCGAAAGAACAGCCGAAGAAATCAAAATGGCGATTGGTTCAGCATTTCAAATTCCAGGTGAGCCAGATGCCGAAATTCGTGGTCGCGATTTAGTCAGTGGATTGCCTAAAACTATTGTCGTTTCGGCTGAAGAGATCCGTCGGGCGATCGACGAGCCGGTGAATGCCATTATCGACGCCGTCAAATCAACGCTCGATAAGTGTCCACCAGAGCTCTCTGGCGACA
>NSHZ01000026.1 GCA_002737595.1 Actinomycetota bacterium
TGCAAGCTCGTTCGATTCCAGGAACCATCGCTTCTAGATGTGCCCGTGAGGCCACTTCTGGCACTACTCCCCCGAATCGGGCATGTTCATCGACGCTGGAAGCGATCGCATCGGCTAGCAAAGTAGTGCCGCGCACTATTCCTACCGCTGTTTCATCGCAGGAAGTTTCGATTCCGAGAACTAACGGTTCATTCTTCATCGCGTGAGCCACTCCTTCAGCAGCTGCGAAGGCGCGGCCATGATGATCGCGTGAATTCCTGGCGCGTAATAATTCTTCCGGCGCGAAATTTCCTCGAAGCCTGCGCTCTGATAAAGACCAATCGCTGAAGCATTATCTTCGCGTACTTCGAGGAGCACATCGGGTGCTTCGCGTCGGAGTGCCTCTATCACGAGGAGTTTAAGAAGCGCTTTGCCGATTCCCTTGCCTTGCTCGCTCTTCACCACTGTCATGGTTTGAATATCGGCCACTTCTCCTGCTAGCGGCGAGAAGAGTCCGGCATATCCAATAATTTCGCCGTGGAGTTCGGCGACTACGTAATAACGAGTATCCGGAATGCCATCGAATTCGGAGTCGAAAATATCTAAGCTCCAAGCATCAATAGGGTAGAGCTCTGCCTCGATTGAGAAGAGCGTTGGCAGATCTTCGCGCGTAGCGGCCCGGTAGGAAATCATGCGAGCACCGGCGGGGTGGCATCAGGTCGGCGCATATACATCGGCGCATGGTCAGCCAGCGCAAACTCTGAAGCGCGCGCGGCCAACAGACCCATGCTGGGAAAGGGTGGATCCAAGAGATATGGAAAGAGTTCCCCATAAATTTCTACCGCATCCCCCGCGGTGGGTAGCCAACCCTCTTCATCGGTGAGATCGCCCGGCTTGAGAACACGTAACTCACCTAAACGTTTCCCGGAAGCCGAATATCGCGCCCAATAGACCTCTTTGCGTCTAGCGTCGGTAGCCACTGCAAACTCTTGGTTGCATGCGACTTCGGCCGCAATGACATCTAATGTGCAGACCGATATCAACGGCACTCCGAGAGCGAATGCAAAGCTCTGTGCAAAAGAAATACCCACTCGTAACCCAGTAAAAGGACCCGGGCCCACTCCAACAGCCACTGAAGAGATGGTCGAGCGATCCACGCCTTGCAGAAGTTGGGCGGCTAGTCGAGCGAGTGCTTCTCCATGGGCAGTTGCGCCCTCTTCATATAGCTCGTCGATCACATTTTGAGATGAGGCGAGGGCGATGCCCGTACGTCGCGTGGCAGTATCGATGGCGAGCGTGAGTGACATTAGCTGCGCCAATCTAAAGTTACTTCGCGCTCTTCTGGCGAAGTGATGGCGATATTAACGACGAGGCGTACTTCGTCGAAAAAGGTTTCGTCTCCCCACTCCACCACAACGACGCCTCTGGTGAGATCAGCTTCCACATCAAGATCGCCTACTTCTGCGCGCATGTTGGAGTGATCGAGCAATCGATAGAGATCTACATGAGTGAGTGGGATTGGGCCTAGGTGTCGGCGGGCAATCACGAAGGTGGGGGAAGAGATCTGTTCAACAATCCCCAGTCCAGCGCCGAGGCCACGCACTAACGCAGTCTTTCCAGCAGCTAACTCGCCGCGAAGAATCACTAAATCGCCTGCGGAGAGACGTGCCGCAATCGCCGCACCGAGTTCTTCCATCTCGGTGACTGTGGTGATCTTCGCACTGATCTGCATGAGAGGAGCCTACTTGCTCGACCTGGGGCACTCGCTGGGGGCAAAAAGAATCGGGGGGCTCTTTCGAGCCCCCCGATCAACTTTCGAATCTACTACTCGTAGATCTTCAAACGTGCTGTCTCCAGCATGTCATCCGTGGAGAAACCAGGAATGGTTTCGCGGAGGAACTGAGTGATTTCAGCATCAGGAAGCACGCCGTTTTGTGCACCGTAATTCGCCATCCACGCAACCGTCAACATCTGCATAGATGAGAAGTTGCAGTGATTAGCTGAGGTAGGCGCAGGATACGTAGTATCTGGCAATCCTGCCGCAGTGAATTGGGTGTAGTGCTCAGGGCCTGCAGTGATGAACGAGGCGTACATCTCCTTAGCTGAGTTCGTAGCAAGGTACTTATCGGTGAGCCATTGAGTGTTTCCAGCAAAGACCGCTGGATCATTCAAAGAGTGCATTGTCACCGTGGGAATAACAACCTTGCCTGAAGTTGACTTCGAGGCCTTTAACTTGGCAACAGCAGCTGCATCAGCAGTCCACTTAGGTGCCAACTTGAGCACTTGTTGCATACCGGCGATTGCCGCATCTCCAGAGAGTGCCATGTTGTAAGTACCGGCAGCATCGCCCACACGTGCAACATAATCGTGGGTGGAGTTATCGAGGATCTTGCCACCCATTTGCTGCTCGAGATCGTAATTCACCACGATGCCGAGAACTGCTGCGTTAGCAAGGTTCTCGAGAACACCAAGAGCTGGCGAAATAGCCAAGGCGAATCTGTCGTAATCCTGGTTGAGCGGATTACTTGGATCTCCTGGACCGGTGGTTCCATCGAAGTGCGCGCTCTGTGTGGGCAGACCTGATATCAAGCCAACCATTAAGAGTGCGCTACGCGCCGGAATACCTGCAGCGATGAGGTTAGCGGCAAACGGTGAAGCCTTTGCGGTCTCTGGCCAAGTTCCGACAGTAATGCCTGCCTGGAGTGCGCCAAGGGCCGTGAAGATCTTGCCAATGTCACCCATGGCTTGGGCATAACCGGCAAGGCCGGGTGCATAACCACGACCCACGATGGTGGGATCAAAGAAGGTCTGCATTCCCCAAACGATGTCAGTTGCGTAATCCAATGAAGATCCAATGTCGTTGGAAACCGTGCAGAGCGGAGCCATCGCGGCAAACGTTCCTGGGTTTTGATCAACGAGCAACTGCGTAATGAAGCCACCTTCAGAGGCACCCCACGCAATGATCTTCGTCGTATTAGGGAACTTTTTCTTGAATGCATCGACAACTTCCATCTGACTCTTCACTGCGAGTTCAGGTGCCCAACCTTGCTTGGAGTAACCCGAGCCGGCGATGCCGAATCCGGTGCCCAGGAGCGCCTTTGCAACATCTGCGCTCGGTGCTGGTTCTGGAGTTGAAGTGACCTTGTAGCCTCCGACGACTGGAATAGCAGCCGGTAGATCTACTGGGTAACGGTAGCCATGTGACCAGAGGTAGAGCGTGCCACCGAAGTTGGCAGGTGCGCTAAATGAATAGGCGGCACCATCGCTTCCCACTCCATTGCAGCTAGTAATTCCAAGTGCAGTATCGCAAGTGGGATCAGCCGCGTTTGCTACTGATGGAATCGCAACCGTAGTTGCGAGTGCAAGTACCGACGAAGCAAGGATTGCCGCGCCGCGACGTGTGATTCGATTCGACATGTCAATCCTCCTTAGTTATTCGGAATTGCGTTGGCCGGCATTGCCGGGCGGACATAGGTAGAGGTGACGACTGCGCCACTTCCAGAGTCGGTCGTGTAGATGGTGTATTTGCCGCCATCTGGAACCAAGTTGCCAGCAGCGTCATAAGCACCGAACCAGTAACCGGTGTAACCAGCATGGCTGGTTGCCGAGTAACCGAAGGGCACGAGACCAGCGGTAGCGAAGCTGCTGCCCTTAGCCTCGAGAGCCTTCACAAGACCGGCACGGGTGAGATTCTTACCTGCTGCACGAAGCGCAGTAACAAGAGTCATACCCATGTTCATACCCACGAGAATGTTGTTATCCCAGGTCTTATCTTTGCCCTTGTTGTACTTCTCGTTGATCTCCTTGAACTTGACGACGTATGGATCCTTGTCGTCAGAAGTTGAAGGAAGGAACGAAGCACCCATAGCACCATTGATCAGTGCTGCAGGAATGCCGAGCGCCTTCAACGTGGTGGCATCTCCACCAACAGATCCGAGGATCCATTGAGGTGCAAAGCCCAACTTGGCAGCGGTTGCAATTGCAATACCGTTCGCTGACGAGACACCGAAGAGTACAACTACTTCAGCACCTGCAGCCTTAAACGCAGTAAGTTGTGCGCCGAGACCGGGTGATGATTGTGAACCGGATGCGTATCCCTTAGAGGAAACGAATGTGGTGCCTGCAGTCTTAAAGCCTGCAAGACCATCGCGACCGTAGTCATCATCCTGATAAAGGATGGCGATTTTCTTCCCAGGGAATTTCGCTGCAAGGAGCTTGCCCACAATCTTGCCTTCCATCACGTACGAAGGGAGGTAGGTGAAAGTAGTGGGGTACTTCTTAGGATTATCAAACCCGCTATAGCCAGTGCTCACGAAGAGATCTGGAATGCCGCGCTTACCAGGGTTGATGCTCTTGAGTACCGCAAGGTGGGTGGCAGTTCCAAGAGAACCCGCTAACCCGAATACCTTGTCTTGCAAAATAAGTTTGTTGGTCTTTGAAACGGCTGTAGCTGGTGCATAGCGATCATCTTCAATTTTGAGAGTGACCTTGCGACCAAAGACGCCACCGTTTTCATTGATGTAGTCGAGATAGCCTTGAGCAGCTGGAGCAACTTTGTTGTAGCCAGGAGCCGCGATTCCACTCATTGGAACGGTAATTCCAAAGGTGACCGACGAATCCGTGACGCCAACTTCGTTGCGCAACGTTGCTTGCGCCGGCACAGTTGCGAGCGCAAGGCCTGCTACTGCAACCGTCGCTACCGCAGCAATAAGCCGAGGTGTGCGCGTGATGCGTGACATAGGTTTCCTTTCAGGGACCGGTGGTAGCTGAGGCGAGCCAGGGCGCTCGACACAGTCCGGTAGATGTTGGGATGAGCGTATAACTGCCTGGGGACCAATGCGAGAGGTATGTGCCCTTTTCCTTCGCAAAATAGGAAGTATGTCCGTTTTCCTGAGGTTCTGCTGAGCCGAGCCGGCCCTTTGGCGGCTAATGCGCGGAATTGCGCCCCTTGGAACGCAAGCCATGCGCCAGGTGGTTGAAGGCAGCTGCCGTACCCCCAGGATTAAAAAGGACGGTGAGCACGAGTAAGACTCCCGTAATGACCCCCGGAAGGTTTGTATGAATCGACTCTGAGGCGTTGCTCGCAAACATGTCGGAGAGCATCGGCAAGATCACTAGGGCAAGCGCACCAACTATGGCGCCATAGATGGACCTAATGCCGCCAATCACTGCGCCAGTGAGTATTAAGAAGGAGAGAGATAAGCCAAATGTTGAAGGTGCCACACTCGAAAGCGTCACACTTAAGATTGCTCCAGCAAAACCCGCAAAGCCTGCCGAGACGGCAAACGCCAAGATCTTGCTTTGGGCCACATTGATGCCGGCGAGAGCAGCCGCACTTTCATCTGCTCGCACCGCACGCCAAATACGACCGTAACGACTCCTGGTGATGTTAACGGCAAGTGCGATACCAAGAATGAGCGCAGCACCACAAATCCAATAGACCCACTTATTCAAAAAGACATACGGATCGCCATACCGAGCGGGTGGCGCATATTGCTCAGCAGCATCCCAAGAGATTCCTTGCTCGCCTCCCAAGATACTTACTAAGCCGGAGATAGAAGGTACGCCTACCGCAAAAGCGAGAGTCGTTCCCGCAAGGTAAGGACCAGAGAGGCGAGCCGCCGCGATGCCCACAATTGCACCAACACCTGCCGCCGCAAGTACTGAAACGAAGAACGAAAGCCAGAGCGGCCAGTGCAAATTAACCAGGAAGAGCGCACATGCATAGGCGCCTACCGCAAGGAATGCTCCGTGACCAAGTGAGACTTGTCCCGAATACCCAGTGAGCATCACAATCGAAATGATTGCCAATGCATATGCAGCAATCATTGATCCTTGAGTAATACGGAATTCAGAAACGCGATCGCCCATGAGTACCCATGCGAAAGCCGCGATGGCAATCCCGATGAGCACACGTCCCGGACGAGGAATTCTTGAAAGGAAAAGTAGGGGTCGCTTAGACACGTCGGCCACCGCGCTTTCCAATCAGACCCTGTGGCCTGAGCAAGAGAACTGCGAGCAGCACAACAAACGCGGTCATAAAGGTGTAACTCGATCCGGCATATTGGAGAACAAACGCCAAACCAAACCCCAAAGCTAATCCACCAAGTGCGCCTCCAATCATGCTCTCTAATCCACCGACAACAGCAGCGGTAAAACCAAAGACCAAAAGCAGGTCAAGAGAGTTGGGAGCTAAGAAGGTCGTGGGAGTGATGAGAACGCCTGCCAATCCGCCAGCCGCCCCAGCAAAACTCCAACCAATGGTGCGCACTCTCCCCGTACGCACTCCCGCTAGTTGAGCAACCTCGGGCGAGAACGCGGCTGCGCGCATTGAAAGACCTAGCCCTGTGCGCTGAAAAATAAATGAGAAGGCGAGCATCACGGCCAAGGACGCGCCGACTGTGAAGAGGTCAAAGGCTGAAAAAGGAATCTTGCTTCCACCGATCGAAAGCCCTGCCGTCGAAAAGGCAGACGGGAATTTGATTAATTCGCCACCCCAAAACATTCCCACTACTCCTTGAAGTACTGCAAGGAGTCCAAGAGTTGCGATGACCGGCGCTACAGCGGCTTCTGGCCCAGATCCAGCGCGGCGCAAAAGAGGTCTTACTAGCGCGAGATCAACCAGTCCACCGAGAACTCCGCCGAAAATAATGGCAAGAAGAATTGCCAGCCAATACGAGCCAGTCATGCGATGAATTTCGAGTCCAATATAGGTAGAGAAGACCGCTTGGCCGGCTTGCGCGAAATTCACCACCCGAGTGCTCCGCCATACCAAAATGAGAGCAATCGCCATCAACGAATAAATGGCACCAAGACTTAATCCCGTGATCAACGTACTGAGAAGAGTGCTCATCAATATCCCAAGTAGGCATGTCGAAGGGATTCATCTGAGGCAATGGCTTTTGCTTCTCCGCTGGCAACAATTTTTCCGAGCGAGAGCACGATGGCATGATTAGCAATACCGAGTGCACTCACTGCATTCTGTTCGACGAGCACGACGGTGAGCCCAGTAGCTTTACGCATAGTGTCAATGGTGTGAAAAATTTGTTCGATAACGATCGGCGCTAAACCAAGTGAAGGTTCATCGAGGAGAAGCAACTTCGGGCGGGCCATCAACGCACGGCCAATCGCGAGCATTTGGCGTTCGCCACCGGAGAGTGAATCCGCACCCTGCTTGAGACGTTCACCTAAACGTGGAAAGAGATCGAGCACTTCGCTCTTCGTTGCTGCCACATCGGAATCTTTGCCGCGCCATAATGAACCGAGGGTCAGGTTTTCTTCAACCGAGAGTTCCGCGATGACTGATCGTCCCTCGGGAACATGCGCGATACCAAGTCGAACAATCTCTGAAGTGGGCAGTTTTAACAAATCAATATCGCCCCAACGTGCACTTCCCGAAGTAGCTTTTACCAGCCCCGAGAGAGTGCGGAGTAAAGAAGACTTACCAGCGCCGTTGGCACCGATGACGGCAGTACAACTTCCCACCTCTACACGAAAGGAAACACGGTCAACAGCGCGTACCTGCCCGTGATCGGTCGTGAGCGAATCAATGCGCAGCATTGTTGCCCCCTAATGCTGCAGCACCAAGATAAGCCGCAATCACTCCCGGGTCCTGACGCACTTGCTCTGGAGCGCCGCTTGCGATCACTTGTCCAAAATCAAGCACATAGATTTTTTCACTTACTGCCATCACGACGTCCATATGATGCTCGACAAGCAGCACGGCACATGAGAGGGATTTGATAATCTCTGCAAGCCATCTCAGATCTTCGGCACCTAAACCACCAGCAGGCTCATCAAGCAGCAATAGCTTCGGTTCAGCCACCAGGGCGCGCGCCAAACTCACGCGCTTGAGAAGTGGAAATGCAAGATCGCTCGGTTTTGATTTCGCTAAATCTGCCGCGCCACAAAATTCGAGGGCTTCCATCGCGCGTATTCGCAACTTCGCTTCGTCGCGATCGTAAGTGCCAAACATGGCACTTAACATTCCAGTACGTGACTTGTGCGTAAGAGCAACCATCACATTCTCGACGCAGGTGAGATCAGAGAAGAGACCTACCCCTTGAAGGGTGCGTGCCATACCGCGCTTGATAAGTTGATCCGGCTTAGGGAATCGAATTAATTCGCCCTCCCAGGCCATGGAACCCGACTCGGGAGTAACAAAACCACTCATGACATTAAAAAGGGTGGTTTTGCCAGCTCCGTTGGGACCGATCAAACCCACCACTTGCCCCGGGAAGACCTCAAGGTGAACATCGCTTAATGCCCGAAGCCCGCCGAAGGTCACGTTGACGCCTTCGAGAGCCAGAATCGGTGAAGTCACCCGCCTGAGGCTACCGGAAGGAATTACGCCTCGCCACGCACGAGTCGCACGATTGCGTCAGTGATTTGATCAGGCCTTTCAAGCATCAGGAGATGACCGGTCTTCGGAAGCAAATGCACACGCGCCTCAGGGATCTGCTCCCCCATCGTGGAGGTGTGCTCAGGAGGCGTGAGTCGATCTGAAAGACCACAGAAGAATTCGATGGGAACCTTCTTGATAACTCGCAACGCCTCAAAGCCATCGAATTCTTGGAAGAGCGGAAAGAAATCCGCGATCACTTCGATACTCGTATCCCGGATCATCTCCGAAACAAACTCCACTAGTCGCGGGTCGACCTGACTATCAAATGAGTAGCGCTTTGTCATGACAAAGGCAATATCTTTTCCAGCGCGCATCCCTCGCTCAACGAGTTCACTGCGGTCTGCCAAAAAATCGAGGATCTGCGGCGCGTAATTACTCACCAGTGGCAAATCAAGGATGGGAGTACCTAGGCGAGATTGCGCGCTCTCCCCTGAAGTGCTCGAAATGATCACCACGCCTTTAATCACCTTTCCGAAGAGTTCTGGATACTTGCGAGCAAGTGCCAAAATCGACATCCCGCCCATGGAGTGCCCGACTAGATAAACCTCTTCGGCTGCATACTGCGTCAGAACTGCATGTAGGTCTTCGCCAAGTGCGTTAATTGAGTCGACTGGTTCATACTCACTCTCGCCATGGCCACGCTGGTCATAGCGCACCAAGCGAGTCTCTGGACCAAGGTGGGCTGGCAGATCACGCCACTGATACCACCAGGAGCGGCGATCCAAGGCGTATCCGTGCGCAAAGATGACTACCTTTTTTGCGAGCGGATCCCCCATAGTTTCGGTAATCAGTCGGACACCATCTGGGGCCACCACAACTTCTTCATTAACTTCGTAACTTTCGCCGCGCCATGGTCCGTCGATGCGTGGATCGGCCTTCTTTAGCGAGCGGCCCACCATGTATCTTTCAGCTGCCAATCCCACTGCCGCACCGGCAGCGAGCACTCCCATGGTGGCTCCAATGGTGGCGCCCGCCTTTCCTACTTTTGCGATGCGACTCATGCGCCTGCTCCCAAATATTCTCGTGCAACGCGTGGACCTAGGCGCGTCACTATTTCATAATTCACCGTGCCGCTTGCACTTGCCCACGCATCCACAGTCGGGCCGCCCTCACCAAAGAGCACCACCTCATCGCCGGCTTTGGCGGTGGAATCGGGACCTAGATCAATCACAAACTGATCCATACAGATCCGACCTAGAACCGGCGCTTCGTAATCGCCGACATTTACTTTGAGCGCGTTCGAACCATGACGTGGGACGCCATCGGCATAACCCATAGGAACTACTCCTACTTTGGTGGCGTGTTTTGTGATGGCAGTTCCACCGTAAGAGACTGCAACCCCACTTGGTACTTCCTTGACGAGCATCAAACTCGCCACCAACGTCATTGCGGGAGTGAGATCGTACTTTGTGGCGCTACCTAACGTGGTGACATCTGGAGAAAGGCCATACATGACGATTCCGGTACGCACTAAGTCATAGTGTGACGAGGGATCCATCAACGTTGCTGCAGAGTTTGCAAGATGACGCACTTGCGGCTCGACTCCAGCAGCGCTGACAACTTCTAACGCATGATCGAAGGAATTCTTCTGGGCGGCATTTGCTGGGTGTCCAGGTTCATCAGCACGGGCAAAGTGCGACCAGACCCCTACTACCTCGATATTTCCACTCTTCATTAATTGAGCGCCACGTTGCACCAGTTGATCCCATTGGCCAAGAGCGCCGGCACGCGTCATCCCAGTGTCTACCTCAAGGTGAACTCGTGCGCGCTTGCCAAGGAGAGTCGCCGCCGCATTAATCTCTTCAAGTAATTCAATAGAACTCGCCGAGAGATCTACATTCTCCTCGATTGCTGCTGCGAAATCATCACCTGGTGGCGAAAGCCAGGAAATCACATGAGGTTTGGTAACACCTTGCCTGCGAAGCTCTAGCCCCTCAGCTAACAGTGCCGTACCAATCCACTGAGCACCGCCATCAATGGCCGCACGTGCAACCGGAACCAAACCGTGGCCATATGCATCTGCTTTTACTACCGCCATCAGCGGAACATCCACGCGCGCGCGGAGCACTCGGATGTTTGAGGAGATTGCGTCCAGGTTGACGCGGGCCACTGCGCGCATGTCTCTTACCTTAGCGCGAAAGGAAGTATCTCGATGAGTTCACTGGCGCCCGCCGTGAGACTCTCCCCTGCTTTCCCATGGATATATGCACCTGCTATCGCACTATTCCGGATAGCGCCGGTGCGTGCCATGAGATTGCCGATGATGCCGGCGAGTACATCACCGGAACCAGCGGTGGCGAGTGCCACACTTCCACGCATGTTTACTACCGGAATTTCACCAGGTGAGACGATCAATGTACGTGGCCCTTTCAACAACAAATGACATCCGTATGCGCTCACAAAATTTTGCGCACATTCCAGCGGATTAGCATAAAGCGCCCCCGCATAAGGAGCGAAGTGTGCAGCGAATTCGCCATGGTGTGGCGTGATAATAATCTGTTGGCGCGCCTCAGCCGGGATCTTCTCCAGAAATGCGAGCGCCCCAGCATCGAGAAGGGTAATTCCACCTTTCGCGAGGTGCTCAAGAGTTGCCCGCTCTTGGGTTTGGGTCAGTGTGATCAACCCCGGCCCCACAATGAGCGCATCGATCTTGCCTGGAGTAGTAACCACTTCAGGTACCTCTGAAAAGAATTCACGACTCTCAGTACGAATCATTCCGATACCTAAAGCCAGAGCTGCCCTGATCGAAAGAATTCCAGCACCTGGAAAAGTTTCGGAGCCCGCGATCACTCCCAAGACTCCTCGGCGATACTTATGATTGGTTTCGATCTCGGTGGGAAGTAGTTCGTGCACCTCTGAATCTTCAAATGACACGAGAGCGGGGATTTCACTTTCATAATCGATTCCAATATCTACTAACTCAGAGACCCCAAGACCGCTTTCGGAGAGCAAGTGTGAAATCTTCCAACTTCCAATCGCCACAGTGACGGTGGGAATGAGCGCGGGTTGATCCATACCCTCTCCATCAGCGCTTATCCCGCTTGGTAGATCAACGGCCAACATCGGTACTCCTTGGATCTCAGTCAGCGCGCTCAGTACTTCAAGAGAGATACCGGCGCGCGCACCTAGACCAAGAAATCCATCAATGACCAAATCGTAGGAGTGAGTAAGTTCATTTACCCAGCAGCCGCCGCGACGCACAAATTCCTCACCTCCAGATTCATGAACGCTCGAGGTGAGCGCAAGCGCCTCAACTTGCACACCTCGCGAAAGCATGACGCCACCAGCAAAGAGTGCATCTCCACCATTGTCACCACTTCCTACAAGAAGAAGTACTCGTCGCCCATAAGCACCGTGGTTTTCCGTCAACATCTCTAGCGCGTGATGGGCGATCGCATGAGCTGCTCGCTCCATGAGCGGCACGCCCCGCGATAAGTACTCCGCTTCTACTCGGCGGACACTAGCCGCGCTATACGCCCGCTTCATTAGTCCTCTTCAAGAAGTACAAATGCGGAAGCGATCCCGCCATCGTGAGAAAGGGTGAGATGAATCTTCGCCTCCCCCACGGCCGCAGCCACACTGCCACTCACTGCAAAGAACGGGCGCCCGGAGCCATCTTTCTGTACTTCAGCGTCGTGCCATTGCAAACCTGCAGGCACACCGAGCGCTTTAGCTAACGCCTCTTTTGCTGCGAAGCGCGCAGCTAGCGAAGCATGAGGCAAGCCTCGTTCATTTTCTGTGAAGAGGCGCTCTCGCAGACCCGGTGTGCGATCTAGCGCCTCCTCAAAGCGATCTAGATCGACTACATCTATGCCAATTCCGCGAATGGTCATGGTTGAACCGGTTGTTTTGCAGAAGGTACAAAGCGATCAACCGCCATCACGAGTACCAAGAGAGCAGCACCGATCAAGATCCCACCAATGAGATCACTGAGCCAGTGCGTGTTTCGGAAGAGCGAAACTGCTGCCACGACTCCAGTTACGAGGGAAACGGCCACCGTGAGAAAAGTGGCTCGATGAATCGCTCTGTGGGTGTATCGGTAAATGAGATAGGCAAGCACGCCCCACGTCAGAATGGCATTTGCCGCATGACCGCTGGGATAAGAACCGACCCCGCTCACATCAAAATTATCTACTCCGTCAAGCGGCTTGCTTCTCCCAATGATGATCTTGAGAGCACCTACAACAAGATTCAAGGCAATCAAAGAGAGTAGGGCCAGATTGAGCGGACGCCAGGACTTGAAACGAATTGAAATAGCAAGAGCGGCAATCAACAGCACTGTCGCACTGAGCCCACGCAATCCCAAATTGTCTAACCAGATCACGATCAGACGATTTATTCCTTTGAGGCGCAGCGCACCACGATCTCCGATTTTATCGTCGATCGCTCGGTACCACTTCGCTTGCGTGACAAGGAGGGTGTTCAATGCAAAAAGCGCCAGCAGCAGAGATGAGCGCCGGAGCGCGTTAGACATTTGGCGCCGGCGTTGTAGGTCGACCGTTACCGTGTATTGTGCATCGGTACTGTTTTCTGTGTTCATGGCTTTTCTGTGTTCATGACTTACTCGACAGTGACTGATTTGGCCAGATTTCGAGGTTGGTCGACATCGAAGCCCTTCACGATGGCCATCTCGCAGGCAAAGACTTGGAGTGGAACAGTAGCGAGCAGAGGTTGCATAAGAGTGGGGCAGGTTGGTATGCGGATAATGAAGTCTGCTGCGCTATTGATAGATTCGTCGCCTTCTTCTGCAATCAGAATTGTGTACGCGCCTCGAGCACGAACTTCTTCCACGTTGCTCACCACCTTGTCATGCACCACGGAGCGTCCACGTGGCGACGGGATGGTGACAAAAACTGGGGTGCCAGCTTCGACAAGCGCAATAGGGCCGTGCTTAAGCTCCCCCGCCGCAAAACCTTCGGCATGCATGTAGGCAAGCTCTTTAAGTTTGAGTGCCCCCTCAAGCGCCACCGGGAAACCTACGTGGCGGCCAAGGAAAAGTACAGGATTCTTATCCTTCAATGTTGACGCTAACTTGCGCACCGGCTCCATAGTTTCCAATACTCGTTCAATCTTCTCTGGCATATCTCGCAAGTCAGTGAGAATGGCGGCAATTTCATCTCCGTACTTATTGCCGCGCACTTGCGCCAAGTAAAGCCCCACTAGATAAGCCGCCACGATTTGTGTGAGGAACGCTTTGGTTGATGCCACCGCAATTTCGGGACCTGCATGCGTGTAAAGCACCGCATCTGATTCTCGCGGAATTGTGGAGCCATTGGTATTACAGATCGCCAGTACTCGGGCACGCTGTTCACGCGCATGGCGGAGTGCCATCAACGTATCCATCGTTTCACCAGATTGCGAGATTGCGATGACAAGAGTTTGAGGGTCAACGATGGGATCGCGATACCGGAACTCGCTCGCCAACTCGACTTCAACTGGAATACGCGTCCAATGCTCGATCGCGTACTTCGCGATCATGCCTGCGTTGTAGGCGGTTCCACAGGCAATCACAATTATCTTGTCGACCTCGCGCAACTCTTCGTCCGAAAGACGCATTTCATCTAGTGTGAGTTTTCCATCTGCTCCCAAACGTCCGAGCAAGGTATCTGCGACCGCTTTCGGTTGCTCCGCGATTTCCTTAAGCATGAAGTGTTCAAAGCCGCCCTTTTCGGCTGCAGCTGCATCCCAAGTGACTTCGTATTCATTAGTTTCTGCCGGGGCGCCATCAAAAGTGGTGACCAAAATACCATCACGAGTGATCTCAACAACTTGATCTTGACCAAGCTCCACCGCATTGCGCGTGAAAGAAATAAATGCCGATACATCGGAGGCGAGAAAATTCTCTCCTACGCCCCTGCCTACAACCAGTGGTGAGTTACGTCTCGCACCAACGACGCAGTCGGGTGAATCAGAATGCACAGCTACCAAAGTAAATGCACCAACAAGTTGCTTACACACATCTCGCATGGCTTGCGCTAAATTTCCACCAGAAGTGGCATAAGCATCTTCTAGTAAGTGTGCGACTGATTCTGTGTCAGTCTCGGAAGAGAAGTCGTGCCCATTCGTTTCGAGTCCGAGGCGTAGCTTGGAAAAGTTTTCGATGATCCCGTTATGAATGACCGCTAATTTTCCAGTGCAATCCACGTGGGGGTGTGCATTGCGGTCAGTGGGCCCCCCGTGAGTAGCCCAACGAGTATGTCCCATACCGGTAGTAGCTGCCGGAAGTGGCGTGCGATCAAGGGACTCTTCAAGGTTGATTAGTTTGCCAGCGCGTTTATCGGTGGCTAGACCATCTGCTGTTATTAAGGCAACGCCAGCTGAGTCATACCCGCGATACTCCAAACGGCGAAGACCCGAGATGACCACATCGAGGGCTGATTGCTCGCCTACATAACCGACGATGCCACACATAGACGCTCCCTCCCTTCAGATAACCGGGTGCCCTTTCCCTCTAGCCTAGAGGGAAAGGGCAGCGCGAACCTCATCTGCCAGCGCAAGAGCCACTCGTTCAGCCACCGCGACCTCAGCTGCTTCAACCATCACCCGCACAACTGGTTCGGTGCCGGAGGGGCGTAGTAAGACGCGGCCGCTCTCACCCAATTCTGATTCCGCAGCGGCAACCGCGCTATTCATTTCCTCCACCCGCGTTCGATCTACTCCACTTACGTTAATGAGCACTTGCGGATAGCGAGTGAAGACCGAAGCTAACTCGGCAAGTGATCTCCCACTACGTTTCACTGCTGCGGTGAGATGCAGCGCGGTCAAAACACCATCACCAGTCTCTGCATGATCGGCAAGGATCAGGTGGCCAGATTGCTCACCACCTAAATTAAAATCACCCTGGCGCATCTCTTCAAGTACATATCGATCGCCCACATCAGCAGAGATGACACTCACACCGGCCGCTTTCATCGCACGCATAAATCCCAAATTGCTCATTACTGTTGCCACCACGGTGTTCTTAGAAAGTAGCCCACGCTCTTTCATAGAAAGCGCCAGGATCGCCATGATCTGATCACCATCAATAATGTTCCCAGCGTGATCAACTGCTAAACAGCGATCAGCGTCGCCATCGTGGGCGAAACCCATATCTGCTTTCTCGGCTAGTACTCTTCCTGCAAGCTGATCGATATGTGTTGATCCCACACCTTCGTTGATATTAAATCCGTCTGGCGATGTGGCAACTTCGATCACTTCAGCGCCAAGTGCGCGAAATGCTTGCGGGCTCACATATGAGGCGGCGCCATTAGCACCATCAATGACAATTTTGAGACCATTAAACTTTTGATCCACCGTACTAATCACGTGCGCTAAATATTTCTCTGCAGCAATGTTGTCATCGATCACCCGGCCAACTGCGATTCCGACTGGTCGTTCCCACGGCTCATTAAGGCGAGCCTCAATTGCGTCCTCTAGCGCGTCATCTAATTTTACGCCACCTTTGGCAAAGAACTTGATGCCATTGTCCGGCATGGGATTATGCGATGCGCTAATCATCACTCCGAGATCTGCGCCCATCACATTCACAAGGTGCGCCACTGCTGGCGTTGGCAATACGCCGACACGGTACACATCAACGCCAGCCGATGCGAGACCAGAGACAACTGCAGCTTCTAAGAACTCACCGGAGACACGAGTATCTCGTCCGACGATGGCGCGCGGACGGTGGCCAGCAAAGGTGCCTTTCTCAGCCAAGATATGCGCGGCAGCTACGGAGAGATCAAGCGCGAGTTCTGCGGTGAGGTCTTTGTTCGCAACGCCCCGAACCCCATCGGTGCCGAAGAGTCTGCCCATAACTTTGATCCTCCCATAGCGCCCACACTTTTGGGGCTCTTGTCACTCAAAAAGAGAAGCCCCGAACCGAAGTGGTTCGAGGCTCCTCTGCAGTTCTTGAATTAGCGCTTGCTGTATTGCGAACGCTTACGGGCTTTCTTTAAGCCGTACTTCTTGCGCTCAATCGCACGAGGATCGCGAGTAAGGAAGCCCGCCTTCTTAAGTGATGGACGATGAGCTTCCGTATCGATCTCATTGAGTGCGCGTGAGATTCCAAGACGAAGTGCACCAGCTTGACCCGAAATGCCGCCACCATGAATGCGAGCGTGTACGTCGTACGTGCCATCGGCACCCACGGTACGGAAAGGCTCGGAGACGAGTTGTTGGTGAACCTTGTTAGGGAAGTAGTTATCGAGGGTGCGACCATTGATCGTCCAACGACCAGTACCGGGAACGATGCGCACGCGAGCAACGGCTTCTTTACGACGACCGGTGCCGCCGCCAGGAGCGGTGAGGGCTGGACGGTTCGTAGCAGCAGAAGGAGTGCTGGTGGTATACGAAGAAGGCGCGTTCGCTTCTAGGTCGTCGATTTCGATCTCGTTCGTCACTATTTATCCTCAGTTCACTTGCGAAACTTGATTGAAGGTATATGGCTGTGGAGATTGTGCGGTGTGTGGGTGGTTTGGTCCTGCGTACACCTTCAGCTTGGAACCCATGTGACGGCCGAGTGAGCTCTTAGGGAGCATTCCCTTGATTGCCTTCTCGAGAGCACGTACTGGGTTTTGAACAAGGAGGTCGCTGTACTTCACCGAAGTAAGACCACCTGGGAAACCAGAGTGGTGATGCGCCATCTTTTGGTTGAGCTTGTTACCGCTCATCGCAATCTTTTCTGCGTTGATAACAATAACAAAGTCGCCCATGTCCATGTGTGCTGCAACGGTAGGCTTGTGCTTGCCGCGAAGAAGGACGGCAGCGTGCGTGGCAAGGCGACCGAGAATGACATCGGTTGCATCAATAACATGCCACTGACGATCGATATCGCCAGGCTTGGGGCTAAACGTGCGCACGCCGAACCTCGTCTTTCACCTCTAGTACTGGAACCTGATCTCGCGAACTCTGTTCGAAAGAGTGGAGCCATGGCCCCGTTCGGGGACCGACGGGCAAGGTTACCCGCGCCAGAGCGGACGGGTCAAAGCGGGCGAGTTGGCTACCAGGCTTCCCAGACCGGCTCGGGGCTCTCCCGGACGACCCCGTCCTCCCCAAAGACCAGGAAGCGGTCAAATGAACGGGCAAACCAGCGATCGTGGGTCACGGCAACTACTGTCCCCTCGAAGCCCTCGAGGCCCTCTTCGAGCGCCTCAGCGCTCGCCAAATCGAGGTTATCCGTCGGTTCATCCAGCAACAGGAGGGTGGAGCCTTCAAGCTCGAGCAGGAGAATTTGGAAGCGGGCGGCCTGGCCGCCAGAGAGGGATTCAAAGCGCTGTTCCCCCTGTTGGTCTAGTTCATACCGGCGCAGCACCGACATCGCCGGGCCCAGTTGAAGTGAGTGGAGCTCCCAGAGGAGGGTGATCAAGCTCTTGCCAACAAATTCTGGATGCGCATGGGTCTGCGCAAAGAGACCAGGTTGCACGCGAGCACCTAGCCGACAAGTGCCTGTATGTGACACACCCTCTCCCCCCAGCAACCGTAGGAAGTGGCTCTTGCCGGAACCGTTTGCTCCCAACACCGCTACCCGATCACCAAAGAAGATTTCGCCATCGAATGGCTTTGTTAAATTAGTAAGTGAAAATTTCTCCATGGTGACTGCTCGCACGCCAGTACGTCCGCCGCGCAGTCGCACTCGCACGTTTTGTTCCGGGGGTGGAGGCGCGGGTTGACCGGCTTCCTCAAATTTTCTCAGGCGGGTTTGCATGGCGTGATACTTGCTAGCCATTGCGGGGCTGCTTGATGCCTGGATCTGCAATGTCCGAACCAGATCTTCAAGACGTTGGTGCTCCTCTTCCCAACGAGCCACGGAATCAGCGAGGCGCACGTTGCGGGCTTTACGCGCATCGTGCCAGGTACCAAAGCCTTCGCCATGTATCCAGACCGAGCTTCCATTATTTCCTTGCTCGAGAGTGACGATGCGCTTTGCCGTGCGTCCTAACAATTCGCGATCATGAGTAATGAAGAAAATTGTTTTGCGGCTCTCGTTGATTTGTTCTTCAAGCCAACGCTTTCCGGGAACATCTAAGTAGTTATCCGGCTCATCAAGCAGCAACACTTCTTCTGGACCACGGAGCAAGGCTTCAAGTACTAAGCGTTTTTGTTCACCACCAGAGAGCGTGCTCACTGGCCGAGTAGCGACTTCATCGAATGACTTTCCGAGAGCTGCCATCGCGCAAAGATCCCAGGTGACCTCTGCGTCATAGCCACCGATGTCGCCCCAATCTGAAATGGCTTGGGCATACGCCATTTGATCGCTCTCAGCGTGCGATTCGGCCATCTTCTTTTCGGTGGCATCCATGCGAAGTGCCCCGTCGCGAATGGGCAGTGGGGAAATCGAAATGAGTAGATCTCGCACAGTGCTCTCATCGCGGATGGATCCGATGAACTGACGCATCACACCAAGCCCGCCAGAGCGTG
>NSHZ01000027.1 GCA_002737595.1 Actinomycetota bacterium
AGTGATCTATGACCGCGATGGACGTGGGCTCCACGATCGCGCCGCTCGAACAATCGTTTTGCGGAAAATTAAAGCGCTCTAGCGCTGTTTGGGAACTTTCGCACCCTTTGGCAGCGGACCCTTAGGAAGCGGAATGTTCATGCCACCCACAGATTTAAGGCGCGTACGTACTTCGCGCATTTGTGCCGGTGTGAGAACGCGGGGCAACTTCTGCACATGGCGTTGTAACTTTCGGATGGAAACTCGACCTTCACCATCGCCTACATAAACCTCAGTGATGGGGGTGCCGGGGCAGAAGCGCTCCATCTTGCGACGGTGATCCAGTAAGAGTGAACGCACGTCGTTGCCACCTTCGCCCACAAGAACGATTCCAGGACGACCGATGGAACGGTGAACCATCGACTGTGCTTTGTTCACTTCAACGACGGCCACAGTGGTCCACCCTTTGCGGATCGACATCAATACTGAAGCACCAGCACCGATAGTTCCCTCGAGACTGTCATACGCGCTCTTCTCGGCGCGACGTGAAAAGAGAAAGACGGCCGCAAGTACAGCTACTGGAAGAGAGACAACGGTTGCATAGATCGGGCTTCCGAAAACAAAGCCAAGCGCAATACAGATTGCCCACGTAAGCCCGAAGGTGCCACCGATCCAAATACCAATCTTGCTATCACGTTCGCGAGTAAGAACGTAAGCATCGCGGATTTGCGCAAAGCGCTTCGGCCTATTCGCCTTCCGCGCAGCCTTTGCCGCCTTTTGCCCAGCCTTGATTTCGGCTTTGCTCTTTACTGGTGTCTTCTTTGCCGCAGCGGCTGATTTATTCGTGGCCATGGTGGTAGAGGTTACCTCTTCTAGTGGGTGGTCTGGGAGGAGGCGGCGCGCTGCGCGAGCGCTTGGGAGTAGAGACGACCAGCTCGGTAGGAGGAGCGCACGAGAGGTCCGCTCATGACTCCGAGGAAGCCGATCTCGTCAGCCTCCGTTTTTAGTTCAACGAATTCTTCTGGCTTGACCCAACGCTCGACTGGGTGATGGCGAGGGGAGGGGCGTAGATATTGGGTGATGGTGATGAGATCACAGCCCGCGGAGCGAAGATCGCGCAGCGCCTGCGATACCTCTTCGCGGCTCTCTCCCATGCCGAGAATGAGATTTGATTTGGTAATCAAATCAAAGTCTCGTGCCATGGTGATGACTTGCAAACTGCGTTCATAAGTAAATGCTGGGCGAATTCGTTTGAAAATCCGTGGCACGGTTTCTACGTTATGTGCAAAAACTTCTGGACGTGATTCGAAAACGGGATTAAGCAAATGTTCGTGGCCGCTGAAGTCAGGTGCCAGCAACTCCACACCAGTACCTGGATTGAGTGCATGTACTTGGCGCACTGTCTCCGCGTAGAGCCAGGAACCTTCATCTTCGAGGTCGTCGCGCGCAACGCCTGTGATGGTGGCGTACTTAAGACCCATGGTGGCTACTGATTCGCCTACGCGACGTGGCTCATCACGATCTAGTGCGTCAGGTTTTCCCGTATCAATATTGCAGAAGTCGCATCGACGTGTGCACTGAGATCCGCCGATAAGGAAAGTTGCTTCCTTATCTTCCCAGCATTCAAAGATGTTGGGGCAGGCAGCTGCTTGGCAGACGGTGTGCAAGCCTTCGCTCTTCACTAATTTTTGCAGCGTGGTGTATTCCGGCCCCATGATGGCACGAGTTCTAATCCATTCCGGTTTACGTTCGATCGGCGTTTCAGAGTTACGAGCTTCGATGCGAAGTAGCCTTCTACCTTCAGGTGCCATTGTCATATCAGGCAACCCTCATTACTCGTGGCAGAAATTCAGTAAGTCGCTTCTCGATAAAAGGAAGTAATTCATCGATAGTGACCACTCGGTTGAGTTCGCGCGTGAGCGAGGTGACTCCCGCGTCTGTGATGCCACAAGGGATGATGCGATCAAACCATGAAAGATCAGGGTTACAGTTAATGGCAAAGCCGTGGGTGGTGACGCCACCTGCGATACGTACTCCAATCGCGGCAATCTTTCGCTCTTGTTGCATCGCACTTGCTGGGAGCCATACGCCGGAACGACCAGGAATTTGAATGGTATCTACCCCGAGATCGGCCAGTGCGGCCATCATCATCTCTTCAAGAAGACGCACGTAACCGACTACATCGAATTTCTCGGCAAGCGCGATAATGGGATAGCACACTAATTGACCGGGGCCATGCCAGGTGATTTTTCCACCACGATCGACATCAACTACCGGGGTGCCATCGGTGGGGCGCTCTGCGTTATCAGTGCGTCGACCTGCAGTGAAAGTGGGAGGATGTTCCACGAAGAAAATCGTTCCGAGCGAAGTGCCTGCAATCACGCGAGCAGCTTCGCTCTTTTGGATATCAAGCGCCTCTTCATAGGCCATCAGGCCCAAACCCTTGAACGGGGCAGAGAGCCCGGGAGAGAGGAGCGAGATGGCGGTGAGCAACACGCCAATAGCCTAGTCCGATCTGAACGTGTGAGCGTGCGTGAGCGTAGCTCAGCAGGTATCCTGGTTCCCTGCTTGACCGTCGCCACCGAGGCCACTGCTCTCCGATAAGGAATCCTGATGTCTTCCACTCTTGCCCCTGCCCCTGCCCCTACGCGCCGTCGGCGCTGGTTGGTGCCCGTCTTGATCGTGGTTGCTTGGCTCCTGGTGAGCGGGGCGACAGGTCCTTTCGCCGGCAAGCTCAGCGAAGTTATTAAGAACGACAACGCGGCATTCCTCCCGGCTAACGCAGAAGCCACGCTGGCGATTACCGCCCAAAAGAAGTTGGTTGGCGAAAATCAACCAATTGTGGGAACGCTCATCTTTGAATATGCCGATGGCGTTACTCCAGCCGCGCAAGCCAAGGTCGATGCATTGCTCGCCAAGATTCCTTCACTTGCCGTGGAAGAGGGCAAGACCGTGGGTGATTTCTTGCTCCCTGTACCGGTGGGTAGCCAAGTATCCAAGGATGGCAATGCCATTTCGACGCTCTTCTTCTTTGACTCTGAAGAGGCGAGCAAGCCATTTGCCAGCGGCAAGAGTCCGATTGCAATCAGCGTGCAAGCGATTCGCGATGAAATGAAAGCTGAAGGCCTTGATGGTCACGTAGGAGGCCTCGCTGGACTCTTCGGTGACTTGATCGGAGTCTTCTCGGCCATCAACGGATCGTTGCTTTATTCGACTGTCGGTGTGGTCTTTATCATTCTTATTTTTGTTTATCGCTCTCCATTACTTCCCATCATTGTGTTGTTGGCGGTTGGTATTGGCGACGCACTTGCCCAAGCGGTTGTCTACTTCATGGCGAAGGCCGGTGTTATTGATCTCAATGGTCAAGCACAAGGCATCTTGCTCATCTTGGTATTTGGTGTGGGTACTGATTACTCGCTTCTCTTGGTTTCCAGATTTAGGGAAGAGTTGCGCAATCACGAAAGTAAGTACGACGCGATGCGTGTCACCTTAAAGGGTGTCATTGAGCCCATCACCGCTTCGGCAGCAACTGTCGCGGCTGGTCTGCTCTGTCTTTCGTTCTCAGTACTCTCTTCGAATAAGTCAACTGGCCCAGTCTGTGCCGCCGGTGTGGTTTCTGTTTATATTGCAGTCCTTACCTTGCTTCCCGCACTCCTCTTGCTCATTGGTCGTCGTGGATTCTGGCCACGTAAACCTGCCTTTGGCAGCGAACATCCAGAAGAGAAAGGCGTCTGGGGGAAGATTGCTCGCACCGTCGGTCGGCGCCCCCGTCGCTCGTGGATTCTTGGCACCGCCTTCGTGCTCATCCTCTGCGCATTTCTTCCGACCCTTAAGGCCGGCGGTCTCGATGAGTCATTCACTAAGCTCACGGATTCGGTTGTTGCAGACGAAGCTACTGCCCGCCACTTCCCGGCTGGCCGTGGGAACCCACTGAATATTCTCGGTCCTGCTGACAAGTTGGAAGAAATTAAGCAGATCGCGTTGAGCATCCCAGGAATTGCTGGTGCGGCTTTCTATACCGGGATTCCAGAAGGCACTCCTGGTGCAGAAATGGCGCCACCTAAAGTTGTTGATGGAATCGGAGAAGTTGATGCGGTCCTGAAGTATGAGGCGAATTCGCCAGAGGCTTTCAAGGTGCTGAAGAGTCTTCGTGCCTCTTTACATTCGCAACTTGGGCCAAACGTGTACGTGGGTGGCTTCACTGCTATCAATTACGACTCACAAGAAGCCTCAACTCGTGATCGCAACGTCATTATTCCTATTGTAATTTTAGTGATCCTGCTTATCTTGATGCTGCTCCTACGCTCCATTATCGCACCCATTTTGCTGATGCTTTCTGTAGTGGTGTCATTTGTGGCGACCTTGGGTGCATGTGCGCTGGTCTTCAATCACGTCTTCCGTTTTCCGGGTGCCGACGCGTCATTCCCACTCTTCGCATTTACCTTCCTCGTAGCACTTGGCGTGGATTACAACATCTTTTTGATGACTCGCGTGCGCGAAGAAGCGTTGGTGATTGGCACACGAGCGGGAACTTTGAAGGCTCTCATAGTCACTGGCGGGGTGATTACCTCTGCCGGAGTTGTATTGGCGGCCACCTTTGCCGTCCTTGGAGTGCTTCCACTCATCGTGCTAGCTGAGCTCGGATTTGCTGTTGGGTTCGGTGTCTTGCTTGATACGATTTTGGTGCGTTCCATTATCGTCCCCGCGTTGGTTCATGACATTGGCCCAGCCATCTGGTGGCCATCAAAATTGCGCCACGACCCCGCAATGATCAAAGGATAGTTGTGGGAAGTGACGACGTTGATGTCGTCGTAGTAGGAGCCGGATTAGCAGGGCTTTCCGCTGCACACTATCTAGAGCGTGCTGGAAAGTGTGTAGCAGTACTTGAGGCAAGTGACGCCGTCGGCGGGCGCGTGCACACTGACCACATCGATGGGTTCCTCTTGGATCGTGGATTTCAAGTGCTCAACCCGTGGTATCCAGATTTCCGCAAGCTCGCCCTAGATCTTGACCTTGCTCCGTTGGGCGCCGCAGTTTCAGTCGCGATGCAAAATTCGCGATCAATGGTGGGTGATCCGCGGAGAGCACCCTTAAGTGCGCTTTCCTCTCTTTCAACAGTGACGGGAAGCTTTGTAGAAAAGACTAAATTGGGGATCTACGTGCTCCACCTTCTCAAGGCAGAGTTAGCCGACATCACCGAACAAGACGATTCCGATTTCGCCAGTGCGTTATCAAGTGCCGGCGCCGGTGGCCGACTTTATGAGCGCACATTGAAACCATTTCTTGAAGGAGTATTCCTTGATGATCCGGCACATGTTTCCCGTCGCTATGGCGAATTGGTATTACGATCATTCGTGAAGGGGACTCCATCCGTCCCTGTTCAAGGTATGGGTGAATTTCCGCGAGTGTTAGCAATGCGGATCAAGGACGTGAGATTAGCGATCGCTGTTGAAAGCGTTACACCTGGAAGAGTCTCCACGGCAAGCGGAAGTATGCAGGCAACAGACATTGTGATTGCCACCGGTGCGCGCGCGGCACATGCATTGATTCCCGCAGTGCCGATGCCGGTGATGAAGAAGTGCACTACCTGGTATCACGTTGTAGATCACCCCCCTACTTCTCACAAGGCGCTTGTCGTTGATGGCCTCCATCGTGGTCCGCTGATCAACTCGGTGGTAATGAGCAACGCCTCACGCTCATACGCCCCGCGAGGTAAGAACCTGATCTCTTCTACATCGCTTGTGTCGACGACTGAAGGTGAAGTGCGCACACACTTAGGGATGCTCTGGGGGCGCGAAGTTTCTGATTGGCAATTGCTTCATGTTTCTGATGTCCCTGATGCGCTTCCCGCTCAAGCCCCCGGGCTTGCAGTGAGACGTGAAATAAGCTTCGGTACCGGAATTTGGGTAGTTGGCGATCATCGAGATACGCCTTCTCAACAAGGTGCTTTGGCGAGTGGCCGTAGATGCGCCGAAGCGATTCTTGCTAAAGGTATTTAATCGACTAATTCTTCGAGCGTCTGTCCAATATGTGGATTCTCAAAAAGAAATCCTGCTTGGAGTAACGCAGTAGGTGCAACACGCTTTGAACCAAGAACTTCGGTGGAAAACCCTCCGAGTGCGATTTTAATAGCAAAGGATGGCGCTGGAAAGAGTGCAGGGCGGTGCAGTGCGCGGGCAAGTGCCGCAGTAACTTCTGAATTTGTCGCTGGGAATGGAGAAGTCAGATTCACAGGACCGGCTAATTCGTTGTTCAAGAGGAAATCGATGGCTCGAATCTCATCATTGAGAGAAATCCATGACCACCACTGATTACCGTCGCCTAACTTTCCGCCAAGTCCGGCTTTGAAGAGGGGCACCATGCGCCCGAGTGCTCCGCCCTTGGCGGCGAAGACCAATCCTGTCCGCATGAACGTGGTGATCGCACTTGCTTGGCCTGCGTTCTCTTCCCACTGGCGACAGACATCAGCGAGAAAATCGTCGCCCGCACGATCTTCTTCAGTGACTTCGCGATTGCCTGTTTCCCCGTACCAACCGATTGCAGACGCTGAAAGGAAACGAGGAATTTCAAGTTCGTTTATTGCCGAGACGATGGTGGCAGTGCTTTCGGTACGAGACTTGAGGATCTCGTTCTTATATGCCGCGCTCCAGCGCTTATCGCCCACGCCGGCGCCTGCTAAATGGATTACTGCATCTGTTCCGGAGAGCGAGGAGAGCGACTCTGCAGGAAGCGGAGATCCGTCTGGAGTCCAGCGGATTTCATCTTCTGCGATAGGGGAGCGTCGCACTAACCGGATGACTTGATGGCCTTGCTTGGTGAGACGCTTAACGAGTGCGCTTCCGATCAATCCCGAAGAGCCCGTTACTGCGATCTTCATTACTAGATGCCTAAGTCTGATTCAAAACGACCGTCTTCGAGGCGAGTCTTTAACGTCACTAGGAAGCGGGCAGCTTCTGCGCCATCGACGATGCGGTGATCGTAGGAGAGCGCCAAATAGATCATCGAGCGAATCGCTATGGTTTCGCCGCCATCTTCATCCTTAACGACGACTGGACGCTTCACTACTGCACCGGTTCCAAGTATCGCTACTTGTGGTTGGTTAATAATCGGGGTGTCAAAGAGCGCCCCGCGACTTCCAGTGTTGGTCAGAGTAAAGGTGCCGCCACCTAGTTCGTCGGGACTGACTTTGTTATCGCGAGTGCGGTCTGCAAGATCTGCAACGCTTCGAGCAATACCCCCGATGTTGAGTTGTCCTGCATCGCGAATAACTGGGACGAGCAAACCACGAGGAGTATCTACAGCAATCCCGAGATTCTCGGTGGCGTGATAAACAATGTTGTCACCATCTACCGAAGAGTTGATGACCGGATGAGCTCGCAGGGCCTCGCACACTGCGACTGCGAAGAATGGCATGAAGGAGAGTTTGACGCCCTCACGCTTTTCGAAAGTGGCTTTTGATTTATCGCGAAGGCGTGCAATCTTCGTGACATCAACTTCGATGACAGTAGTCAGTTGCGCGCTCGTTTGGAGTGACTCCACCATTCGCGAAGCGATCACTTTGCGAAGTCGGGTCATTGGAATGATGGTGCCTCGCAACTCTCCATCGACAACCGCCACTACTGGTGCCGACTGCGTGGCAGAGGAAGTCGCTGGCGTTTTTGTTGCCGCAGCAACGCGCCGGCGGTCGGCTTCTTCCAAAATGTCTTGCTTACGAATACGTCCTCCGACCCCGCTGCCGGTGAGTGAACCAAGGTCGACGCCGTTTTCTTGCGCGAGTTTGCGCACAAGTGGTGTGACATATGAGTCATCACTTGCGGAGGTAGCTACAGGTGCTGGTGCTGCTACAGGTGCGGGTGCTGCTACAGGTGCGGGTGCTGCTACAGGTGCGGGTGCTGCCACGGGTGCGGGTGTAGCGACAGGTGCAGGGGCGGTCACTGCACTGACGACACCAATAGTTGCCAGCGTTGCACCTACCGGAACTGTCTGATCGACCTGAACCACGATAGAAAGCAAAGTGCCAGCTACTGGTGACGGGATTTCGGTATCAACTTTGTCTGTGGAAACTTCAAGTAGTGCATCATCGATGGCGACGGTTTCGCCCACGTTCTTGAGCCAACGAGTCACGGTTCCTTCGGTAACACTTTCGCCGAGTGCTGGCATGGTGATCGGAGTCTCTGGGCCCGTAGTATGTGGTGGAACGACAGCTGGGCGGACTGCAACGGGTGCTGGTGCTGCAACGGGTGCTGGTGCTGCAACGGGTGCTGGTGCTGCAACGGGTGCTGGTGCTGCAACGGGTGGAGCAGTACTGCCGTCTTCAATGATTGCCAATTCAACGCCGACACCGACGGTTTGATCGATTGCTACAACGATTTTCTTTAAGACACCAGCAACCGGTGATGGGATTTCGGTATCTACTTTGTCGGTAGAGACTTCAAGTAATGGTTCGTCGACCGCGATGGAGTCTCCTTCATTCTTGAGCCAACGCGTTACAGTTCCCTCGGTTACGCTCTCGCCAAGTGCTGGCATCACGACTGAATAAGACATGTTTTTCTCCTTATTGCTTAACCGTGGGCGTGAAGTGGTTTACCAGCAAGAGCCATGTGGGCTTCACCGACCGCTTCGGAGAGGGTGGGGTGGGCATGGATAAGAGAGGCCACATCAATTGCCTCAGCTTCCCAATTGAAAATAAGTTGTGCCTCGGCAAGGAGTTCTCCTACGCGAGAGCCCACCATGTGTACGCCGAGAACAGGGCCATTCTTTTGACCGACGAGCTTGATGGAGCCGGCTGTACGCAGGATTTGTGCCTTGCCATTTCCGGCAAGATCGTAATTAATTTCTATGACATCGTGGCCTGCAGCTTTTGCTTGTGCAGTGGTGAGTCCCACCGAAGCAACTTCTGGCTCGGAATAAGTGACGCGAGGTACACCGGCATAGTTGATGGGACGTGGGTTGAGTCCGGCAATTTCTTCGGCTACCAGAATGCCTTCGCCGAAACCGACGTGGGCAAGTTGCAAGGTAGGAATGAGATCTCCGACGGCGAAGACGCCGGCCACGTTGGTGCGGCACTTCTCGTCGGCTAGCACGTATCCACGATCCATGGCGATACCCACTTCTTCGTAACCAAGGTTTTGCGAAACTGGTCCGCGACCTACTGCGACGAGGAGCAGATCTGCTGTGATTTCCTTGCCGTCTTCCAATGTGACAGTCACGTGGTCGGCGCTGACCTTGTGACTGGCGTACTTCACACCGATTTCAAAGTTGATACCACGCTTACGGAAAGCGCGTTCAAGCAATTTGCTACTTGATTCATCTTCAGCGGGTACGAGATGGGGGAGTCCCTCCACGATCGTGACATCGGAGCCAAAGGATTTCCAAACACTGGCGAATTCACAACCGATGACGCCTCCGCCAAGAATGATGACGCTGTTTGGTACCGATTCCATCTTAACCGCGTGATCACTCGTGACAACTCGCTTACCATCGATCTCAAGGCCGGGCAAAGACTTTGGCACTGAACCTGTAGCTAGTACCACGTTCCTGCCGGTGTACTTCACGCCATTTACTTCGACAGTATCTTTTGCGACGAGTTTGCCGGCGCCTTCGACGTAGGTGATGTTGCGGCTTTTGACGAGTCCTTGCAAACCTTTGTGAAGTTTCGTGATGACGCCATCTTTGTAGGCGTTGACTCCAAGCATGTCAATTGAGTGGAATTCCGCATTCACGCCAAAGTGCGCAGCATCGCGTGTGTTGTCCGCAATCTCTGCAGAGTGAAGAAGCGCCTTGGTGGGGATGCAGCCGCGGTGAAGGCAAGTTCCTCCGAGGAGATCCTTTTCTATGAGGACCACATTCATGCCGAGTTGGGCTGAACGCAGAGCGCAGGCGTACCCACCACTGCCGCCACCCAAGATGACTACATCAAATTGCTCGGCCACGCGTTGCTCCCAGATCTCTCGCTCAACACCTGCTGAGGTAATCCTGCCACCTATTTCAACGCCCGCTAGACGCTTCAGCTAGTCGAATGAGGGTGCGAACGGCCACACCCGTCCCGCCCACCGGGGTGTAGCCGTGTGGGGCGGCCGTATTGAAGGCAGGACCGGCGATATCGAGGTGGGCCCAGGGCTGGTCTTCCTGCACAAACTCCTGGAGGAAGAGGCCTGCCGTGAGCATGCCACCGAAGCGATCGCCGATATTGGCGATATCGGCGATGGGAGAGTCGAGGGAGGCGCGCAGTTCCTGCGGAAGCGGCATTGGCCAGAAGGACTCGCCCGCCTCCTCGGCAGCTGCCAAGAAAGCCTCGGTCAATACTTCATCGTTACCCATGATCGCACTGGTGCGCTTTCCGAGGGCGACTTCTTGGGCGCCGGTAAGTGTGGCCACATCTACCATCGCGTCAAGCCGCTTGCTGCCCTTGTTGCCAAGTTCTTGGGCGCGCATCATGGCATCAGCGAGCACCAGGCGGCCTTCAGCGTCGGGATTGAGTACTTCAACTGTGCGGCCACCATATGTGGTGAGGACATCACTTGGACGTGTGGCAGTGTCGCTGGGCATGTTCTCGGCGAGTGCGGCCCATGCGTCAATGGTGATGGGAAGTTTGAGTTGGGCAATCGCGATGATCGCTGCACAGACAGCAGCAGCACCGCTCATGTCGGATTTCATCGCTTCCATTCCAGCAGCAGGCTTCAATGCAATTCCACCAGTATCGAATGTGATGCCTTTGCCGATATAGGCATGGTGAGCCTTTGATCGCGTGGGTGTGTAGGTGAGGTGGAGGAGTCGCGGGGGATTGGCACTTCCTTGCCCGACACCGATGATGCCCCCATACCCACCTTTACGAAGCGCAGCCTCGTCAAGGACTTCCACTTTTACGCCAACGCTCTTTGCAAGCGGGCGGATGTGATCAACGAATGAGATAGGTGTGAGATGGCTTGGAGGCATATTGATCAAGTTGCGAGTGAGGTGGACGGCATCTGCAATTGCACTCGCGCGAGCAATTACTTTGCGCGCCGGGGCCGTGCCGGCAAGTGGTGAAAGGATCGTTACTGATGCGAGTGAGGCTTTGCGATCTGTCTTAGTAGATCCGCGGAAGTCATCGAAGGTGTAGGCACCGAGGAGCGCTCCTTCGGCGATCGCGGCAACCGCCGGTAATTTTGCGCAAGGCAGCGCAAAGGCGGCGCTCTCAATTCCTGCAAGTGCGCGGGCGGCTGCTCCAGCGGCGCGGCGCAAGACTTCGTGCGGGTAGGCACTCCGGGCGTGCTGCTTTCCGAGACCAGTAATAACGAGCAACTTAGAAGTGGTGCCAGGCAACTTGATGACTTCATCGCTCTTGCCGGTGGCGCCGAGATCTTGGAGGGCTTCAAGGAGATCGGCCTCATCGATCTGAGCGGTGCCCGTCTCAAGAACGAGACCCTTTTCGTTCTGAGCTAGACCGATAACAAGGGCCTGGCTACTTCCTGAGCCGGCAAGAGAACCTTTAGGTGCAAGAGTGATCGTTGTCATGAGGAGAGCCTAACCCGACAACCCTCTAGGCTGGAACTCATGAGCGAATCACCCCTTCCACTCCTCCACTCACCCTTACATGCAGTGCACCTCGCCCTCGGCGCAAAGATGGCCGATTTTGGTGGCTGGGAGATGCCTATTGAGTACCCAGCCGCCATTGGCGGTGGCGTGCTTGCTGAACATCAGGCAGTTCGAAATGCGGTGGGACTCTTCGATGTCTCGCACTTAGGCAAAGCCCTGGTAGCCGGAATTGGCGCGCGAGAGTTTATTAATTCCTGCTTTACCAATGATTTAGATCGCATCTCTGCTGGCCAGGCGCAGTACACACTCTGCTGCGATGAGAGTGGCGGCGTGGTCGATGATCTCATTCAGTATCTGCGCAGTGACGAAGAAGTCTTTTTGATTCCCAACGCCTCCAATACCACCGAAGTTGTTCGTCGGCTTCAGGCTGCTGCGCCTGCGGGAATCACCGTCACTAATCAACATCGAGATTTTGCAGTCATTGCAGTGCAAGGTCCACGGGCTCTCGATGTCTTGAAAGATCTCGGTCTCCCGTATGAACTGGCGTACATGGCATTTGTGGATACGACGTGGAGTGCTCCCAGCGGTGATTCGATCCCTTTGATTGTCTGCCGTACGGGCTACACCGGCGAATATGGATTTGAACTCCTGCCGGCTTCTGACGGCGCATTAACTTTATGGAACTCTCTCAGCGAAAGTGCAGCCAAGTTCGGCGGACGAGCCTGTGGCCTAGGCGCTCGCGATACCTTGCGTACTGAAATGGGTTACCCGTTACATGGACACGAACTATCTCTTGGTATTTCTCCGGTACAGGCAAGTGCAAATTGGGCTGTGGGTTGGAAGAAAGAGAGCTTTTGGGGGCGTACTGCGCTGCTTGCGCAACGTGAAGCTGGTGCGAAGCGTGTTCTCAGGGCCATCACATCGCTGGATCGAGGAATTCCACGGGCAGGCATGGAGCTCAAAAGTTCAAGTGGCGAAATAGTGGGAGTGCTTACGAGCGGAACATTTTCTCCGACACTTAAGATTGGAATCGGATTAGCACTAGTCGATGCAGGCTTTGCGGTGGGCGATCATCTCTCACTTGATGTACGAGGGCGCGTGAGCGATGTGGTTATCACGAAATTTCCGCTCGTTGAAAGTCAGGTTCGCTAGAGCTAAAGGCTGCACGACGATTCACGCGCTGCAGGGCGCGCATGATGGGTGTGCCTAAAGTGAGAATGAGGAATGCGGTAAATATCGCGCGAGGTATATCCCAAGCCAATCCAGTGGTGGCATGAAAGACCAAAAAGTGACGTACGTTCTCAGTGAGAGCGCCACCTGCGACATAAGAAATGGAGGTATTGCCTCCCAGCCACGGCCAGAATTGGAGGTCCATCAACAATCCATAAGCGAGAGAGGCGACTATCGCGTACCCGGCTAGTACGAAAATTTCTACTCGGCCGCTGCACCTCGGCAGGGAGGCGGCGCCTAGAGCAACCGCTGCGGCGGCCAGCATTTGATAGGGCAACCAGGGTCCCACGCCACCGGTAATAAGTGCGGATGCAAAGAGCGAGAGAGTCCCCAAGAGGAAAGCGAATTCGCGTCCGAAAACACGTGCACCCAAAATAATCGGCAACCAGATGGGTTCGATACCCGCCTGCCCAGCGCCGACAGTCCTAAGCGCCGTGGCGAAAGCTATGAGTACTCCAAGGAGTGCAACTGCGCGCACGTCGATGCGGCCATGTGTGATCGCTGATATTCCGACTGCCAGAACTAAAGGCAGTAAAACTAGAAAGAGCCAGTGACCACTATTTTGAACTTGGCTGGACGCGGAGATGAATAGCGGCCACGTGAAGGCGCCCACGCCGATAACGCCGACGAGCATAAGTGCCAAGCTGTTTCGCTTCACGCCAGTGGGTGTTCTGCGTGAGCGACGTCGCGCACTGTCATGAATCTGCTCGGGGCCAAAATCTTTTGAATCTGTGGGGCAAAAGCTGGAGATGCGGTGAGAACTTCGTCAGTGTCGCCATCAGCAACGAGTTCACCCTCTGCCAGAACCATCACGCGATCCGCAATCTCAGCAACAAGTTCGACATCATGAGTTGCCAACACGATGGCATGACCTTCATTCGCTAATTTCCGCAAAATGTTTCCCAGGCGAGCTTTGGCTTGGTAATCCAAACCGCGGGTGGGTTCATCAAGTAGCAGAAGTGGTGGCTCTGCGGCAGCTACTACGGCGAGTGCTAAGGCGAGTCGTTGCCCCTCCGAAAGATCCCTTGGATGCAAGCGGTGATCAATTTCGGGAGTAATAATGTTCAGCAAATTGCTCGTGGTACCGGCAATGAGCCCGCGATCTTTATCATTTGCCGCGCACTCCGCAGTAACTGACTCGCTGAAGAGTAGATCGCCTGGCTCTTGGGGTACGAAGCCCACCAAGCGCGAAAGCGAGTGGCTGGAGAGTTCGCTCGGCTTATGTCCCCCTAATGTGAGCGCGCCTCGATCCGGCGACTTGAGTCCCACAAAAGTAGCGAGCAGAGTCGACTTTCCCGCACCATTTCGCCCCATCACTGCAGAAATTGTCCCGCGGGAAAAAGAGAGCGAGATATCTTGCAGCGCAACACGTTTTCCGTAAGCGACGGTAATCCCGTCGCATAGGGCAAACTTTTCATCGGGCAAGAAGGTGTTGTGGCGTTTTACTGGTGGCGATGCAGTCGCGAGTCGCTCACGAAGCGATTCGGCAAGACGCCGCGCATCTCTGATAGTCAGTGGAAGGGGATCCCAGGATTCGCGGCGTGCTAATTCAATAAGTGGTGGTACGAATTCGCTCTTCTTAAGTGCAGTAACCGGGTCACTGATTGTTACGCGACCATCTCCATGCACATGAATAATGCGATCAACGTACTGCACCACACGTTCAAGACGATGTTCGGCGATGATGATCGTCATGCCCACGTCATGTACGAGGCGTTGGAGTAGCGCCAGCACTTCATCGGCAGCAGTGGGGTCAAGGGCGCTGGTGGGTTCATCAAGTAACAAGATTTTGGGGTGAGCGGTCAAGGCCGCACCGATTGCCACGCGCTGTTGTTCGCCTGCAGAGAGAGTTGCCATGGATCGAGCGCGCAAGGCATTGAGGCCGAGCAAGTCCAGCGTCTCTTCCACGCGTTTGCGCATTACTTCGGGGGAGAGTCCCAGCGACTCCATAGTGAAGGCGAGTTCGTCCTCTACACGATCTGAAACAAATCCAGCAAGGGGATCTTGGCCGATATAACCAATCGACGCTGCTAAGTCTCGCGGACGTAGATTCCGGATTGAGCGGTCGTTGACGTGTACGTCTCCAGTGAGTTCTCCGCCAGTGAGATGTGGAGTGAGTCCATTCATGACTCGCAAGAGTGAGGACTTGCCCGAGCCGGTTGCTCCCATGAGCAATACGAATTCTCCAGCCAAAATTTCTAGATTGACATCGGCAAATACTGGATCTCCCTGATAGCGAAGTGAGGTATTCGTGAGTGAAATCATGATTGACGACCCAGGTAGAGGACGGGTGCACACACAAGGAGCAGGATGGATACCAATGCAGCATTGGTGTGAAGCAATGTGCCTGCAGCGGCTGCGACACTGACTCCGAGGATCGGCAGTGCGATGGCTTCTAAATTCCATTTGATCGGTCGGTAAACGGTGAGACGCAAATTCTTTCCACTGAGCCATAGGCCGATAACTGAGATCGCCGCAGCTACCGCAAGCACTGCCCAGGGGAAGTTGATAAATGAGGTAGGTATCAAAAGGAGATAAATGCCAGCCACTATTCCGAGTAACCCTAAGAGCAGCATTGAGGCGCTTACTCGCCGACCATGCTTTTCCTGCGTTTGTCCATAGCCACGGCTCTCCATGGCTGCTGCTAGGTCTAGCGACTTAGTCAGTGCATCTTCAATGACGGGTATGAGCACGCGAGTAAGTGAAAGTCCACGACTTCCACGACTTCCACGCAATCTTTGTGCCGTCCTGATTCTCTTGATGCTCGCCACGATCTGCGGCAAGAAAGTTGTGGAAACCACCACGATGATGCCAGCCTCGTGCAGCGCCCGGGGGAGTGATTTCAGCAATTCCTTCGGTTGGGTGAGCGAAGAAGCTGCGCCAAAGATGATCACCAGCGTGGCTAACTTCGCTCCTTCGCGGAGGATGAGCAAAATTTTTTCGGACGTCACCGGGCCGCCCACGCTGATTCCGGAGAGCCATTGGGGAAGGTGAGTACTAGGGAGAGTGAAAAGTACGTGCCCAGGAATATTGGCCCCAAAGAGAATTGCAATAATAAGACGGATGACGAGCAGGGTGGCCGCCAGATAAATCGCATAGTTTATTGAATGGCGCCAAGGGCCATCACTTCGACAGGTGAGCGAAACGACCACCACTCCAGCGGTGATCGCCGCTAGTGTCCAGGTGTTGGCGGCCGCGGACGCGGCAAAGGTGAGGGCGATTGCCCAACCCCACCATGCCAGTGGGTGGATACGCGTACTCCTTCGCGCGGTCGCCGGCTTCATGTCAGAGTTGTTCTCTCCGCCGGGCTGCGATACGCCGGTAGACGAGCACCAACAAGATCACGCTCAAACCAAAGTTGAGAATTCGGATTCCCCAATTGGGTCCACTCTCCTCTGGTGATGGTGATGGTGATGATGATGCTGATGGTGTGAACTTCTCGCCACATCCCTCTTTCGGATAGGAGTTAATCCCGCAGATGAAGCCCACCGAGTCCGTGCGAATCTTGGCGACCTCATTGAGTACGTCATATCCATTCGCACTCACCGGCACGAGGGTGCAATCCACGATGGGCTTTGCAGGGGTTTGGCCGGCAGGTGCGTAGCTCTCTTTCCCAAAATCAACTACTACAGCCACTCGTTTCATGCCACTAGTAGCTTTTCTCTCTTTGCAGTACTCCGGAAAATTTGCCCGAATGGTAATTGCTTCTGCTGCTTGTGGGCTCGTATTTGTTACCGAGAAGTACCACCCCTCAACACTTCCGTCTGCGGGAATGCGAGTGGCGCCTTGGTTTGAATAGGACCAGGAAATTGAATCTTGGCTATTCCAATAAGACCAGTAGCGATAGAGGTCGCCTGATGCCTGCACGCTTGTCGAAGTACTCAGAGCCACAATGGTGACTGAAAGCACGACGACAAGCGAGAGGTACTTCTTCATCAGACTCTTAAGCTCCCCACTATGGTTTTGGTCAGGTCGATGCCACCGAATTGTTGGACATTTAATTTTAGTGCCGTTGCAACGAGAAGCATCATGGCTAGAGCCCCCGGTTTAGCGGCATTGGTTTTGGCTTCGAAACCCCAAGAGATCGCACCATCTGCCATGGCGGCAACCGCGGTGGAGATCGCCGGATATCGGTATCCACTTCCCACCAGTGCAAGAGTTGCCCATGCCGTAGTGTTCCAATCCGTCCCGGAGCCGTAGCCTGGAATGCCACGAGGATTATTTGTGAGGCGAGCGGCAAGATAGAGCATGGCGCCATCAGCAACTTTTGTGGTGCTAGTACTTTTTTCTGAGCATGGATTGATGGGCGTTTTTGTCGATTTTGTGATGACAAGTGGTAACGCAACTCCAGTAAATGCAAACGCTGCTTGCGCGGTGGCGTAATCATTTGCCGCGAGCGCATCACTTCTCTGGTAATCGAGTGCACCGCTTTTTCCAGAACTATCGCTGCATTCCACCTGGTACTTACCGAGAACGCTAGTGGCCGCGCTTTTGTACTTCTTTGGATAAATAGTGTTGAGAGCGAAGAACATGAGCCCTGTCGAGTTGGCATCGCTGGTTGTCGGGTCGTATTCGGCGGTGGCAGGAGAGAGTGGATTAAAGCCAATTCCACCATCCTTATTGCGGTGGGCAAGTAGCCATTCAGCGCTCTTGTTGGCAATTGTTTTCTTCCCCACTACTTGTAAGGCGGCGGCGGCGATGGCAGTCGAGTTGGAATCCTCTTGAGTGGTGTCACATGGGGTGGAGAGGTCAGCACGAAATGACATGTATCCACCATCGGCACATTGTTGACTCACGAGCCAATTGATTGCACTTGTGGCCGGTTTTACTTTGGCGCCAGTGAGTGCGAGTAGTGCAAGCGATTGTCGATAGACACCGTCGTACAACGGGTCGGTGGATCCGTAAAGACCAGAACTATTTGGTGCTGCTTGCGCAGTGGCAGGAAGAATCAATCCAACGGAGAGAGCTAATGCGACTCCTCGAGCGAACTTGCGTGAAATAGACATTAAGGTAGGGCCTTTCAAGATTGGATCAGTAGAGCTCTTCCAGCGTCATCACAAAAAAACCCGTCATCTCTTTGCGGAGATAACGGGAGAGCGAGGGTGGTGACCCGGGCGTCGCCCCGCAGACCTCGGCGGGTGTTGACCAAAAACCTTGACTATGGGTACTCCGACTTGTCGATATACGACTCACGGTTGCGGGTCAGCGCCGGAATTT
>NSHZ01000028.1 GCA_002737595.1 Actinomycetota bacterium
CTCGAAGCTGGTCGCGTGAAGGAGTTCACCTTTACGGCGAGTGTTCCACTGGATCTCTCGGCGCTACGCATTTCCTCTGATGCTCCAGTCGTTGCAAGTGTCAATAATGATGACGTGGATTACGCTTGGTCTCCTTCTGTTGGCGCAATGGAAAAAGAGAGTGCACTTCTCGTGCCACCAAAGGGCATCCTCGCGCTCATAGCTTCACGGGGCTCTTCTGTGGTGTTGGTGAAAGCGGGGTCTCGAGGCGTGACCTCGCTCCCCGTTTCAACAGAGAAATTAACAACTTGGGTGAACGAATCGAAGAACTGGGCCCTGATCAATGTCAGTAGCGACGGCACCGTGCATGGTTCAATCCTGCTTGCTGATCCGTCGGGCATTGCACTCTTGCCTATTCGCAATCGCGTGCGAGTGGGAAGTGGTTCAATGCCGATGAGTGATCTTTCTGTTACCCGAGGTGGCGCGTCATTGCCCACTTCTGGGTGAGAGTCGCGATAACTTGCTCATTATGGCTGGAAGAAAGTGTTCAAAGACCGGGTGCGACGGTAGCGCTGTGGCCACTTTGACATATATCTATGCCGATTCCATGGCCGTTCTTGGACCCTTAGCTACTTACGCCGAGCCACATGCTTACGATCTCTGCGCTTTGCATAGTGATCGCCTCACAGCCCCGCTTGGATGGGAAGTCGTGCGCCTGGAAGAGAACCACGCGACGCCAGAGCCAAGCGATGACGACCTTTTAGCAATTGCTAATGCGGTACGTGAAGCGGCTCGGCCGTTACACCAAGAAGTGGTTACGGCAACGCTGATGCCCGAGGTGGGACGCCGTGGCCATTTACGGGTCCTTCCCACCGATCGATAGTCGCCGCTCCTTACGAAGAAGAGATCCCAGTACTCTTCTTCTATGTACTCATGGGGATTCGAGCCGGCCGCGCTCGATCAAGTAATCAAGGCCTATGACGTTCGTGGATTGGTGGGATCCCAACTTACCGAGGATCTTGCTTACGCAGTGGGAACGGCTTTCGCACTCTTCGTTTCCGACGCCAAATCGGTAGTTATCGGGGAAGATATGCGACCCTCATCGCCATCACTTGCATCAGCTTTTGCCCAAGGAGTGATGGATCAAGGAATCGACGTTGTGCGCATCGGTTTAGCTTCTACAGATCAGCTTTATTTCGCTTCTGGTTTCCTGGACGTTCCTGGCGCTATGTTCACAGCAAGCCATAATCCGGCCGCTTATAACGGAATCAAACTCTGTCGAGCAGGGGCAGCGCCAGTAGGCAAGGAGAGCGGACTTACCCAGATTCGTGAGCAGATCTTGGGATCTGCGCCGCTGCTCGCCAGCCATCGCGGAAGCGCTCGCCACCAAGACTTACTCACGGAATATGCCCACCACTTGCTTTCGCTGGTTGATCTTTCGCAGATGCGCCCTCTCAAAATCGTGGTTGACGCGGGTAATGGCATGGGCGGGCATACGGTCCCCACCGTTTTCGCTTCACTTCCTATCGCACTCACACCACTCTTCTTCGAACTTGATGGTTCATTTCCACACCACGAAGCAAATCCGATTGAGCCGGCAAACATGCGAGATCTTCAAAGCGCTGTGATCAAAGCTGGTGCCGATATTGGTTTAGCATTTGATGGCGACGCAGATCGGTGCTTCATTGTTGATGAGCGTGGCGAGATCGTCTCACCATCGACTCTGACTGCTTTAATCGCTGCGCGTGAGCTTGCCAGGAAACCGGGATCTACCATCATCTATAATTTAATAACTTCACGTTCAGTCAAAGAAGTTGTCGAAGAGTTGGGTGGCCGGGCCGTACGAAGTCGAGTGGGTCATTCATATATCAAGGCGCAAATGGCGGAAGAATCTGCGCTCTTTGGCGGCGAACATTCAGGCCACTTCTATTTTGCAGATTTCTGGAACGCAGACTCAGGGATGTTGGCGGCTTTGCATGCTATGAGCGCTCTAGGAAATGCCCCTGAAGGAACAAAACTTTCAGCAGTGCTTCGCCCATACGATCGGTATGTAGCAAGTGGCGAAATCAATTCCACGGTGATGGACAGTCTTTCTAAAATGAAAGAGATTGATTTGATTTATGCTTCCCGCAAAGGAATTGAAGTTGATCACCTAGATGGCATCACTATTTCGGCGGCGCAATGGTGGTTTAACGTGCGAGCATCGAATACTGAACCGCTTCTTCGCCTCAACGTCGAGGCGAAAGATAGAGTGACTATGGAGCAACTGCGCGATGAGGTATTAGGAGTGATTCGGTCATGAGTGTTGATCAACGCTTACTTGATGTGCTGGTCTGTCCTGATTGCCATGGAGCACTCACCTTGGTGAATGACGAATTGCTCTGCAACAAGTGTCCGCTGGCCTATGAGGTTCGCGGTGGAATTCCGATCATGCTCGTGGAGAGCGCTCGTCGCCGCTTATAGTCACTTGTTGTATGCGCAGAAGTTGGAGCGCCTTCTCTTGTTCGAAATCTAGGGCGGCCAAGGCATCAACTCGTCCGTACATCTCGCCGATATGTCGAATCTGCTCCGCTAAACGCCTTGTGGTGATCGCGCGAAGAGCGAAGGCAATTTCATCCGGAGAAGCGTTGTACTCACTCTCCACCTGTCTAATGAGGATGAGGGCCACTTCGTCATGGTGGGTGAAGGGGCGATGGCGTCTATGGGCGGTGCGCAGTAGCCCAAGGCGAGCTCGGTATCGCACCATCCGGGGGGTGATCCCTACGCGGGCGGCGAGCTCTTCAGCGCTATACATCTCCTAATTATGACAAAGAATTGTCATAAATGTCGAGAATCCACGAGATATGCGTGAAGATGGGCTCTGATAGTGGCACATTCCGAGATCTTCGAACTTTCAGGAGCGATGAGTTGAGTACCCCAAAACACGATATTGCTGATGCCTCGCTAGCCGCGGCCGGCCGGATGCGCATCGAATGGTCCGAGCGCTCTATGCCCGTACTCCGTTCCATTCGCGAGCGCTTTGAAATTGATAAGCCTTTTGCGGGCATCAAGATTGCCGCTTGCATGCACGTCACCACTGAAACTGCGAATCTCATGATCGCGTTGAAAGCCGGCGGAGCTGAAATCGCACTCTGTGCCTCTAATCCACTTTCCACCCAGGACGATACCGCCGCTGCGCTCGTTCACGAATATGGCATCAGCGTCTTTGCCAAGCACGGGATAGATCGCGATGGGTATTACGAGCACATCAACGCGGCACTCGATATTGCGCCAAGCCAGGTCTTTGATGATGGTTGCGATTTAGTCAACACTCTGCACACCACACGAAAAGAACTCCTCCCCGGTGTTCGTGGCGGATGCGAAGAGACCACCACAGGTGTTATTCGCCTTCACCAAATGGCGAAGGACGGTGCGCTCACCTTCCCGATGATCGCTATCAATGACACTGACACGAAGCACATGTTCGATAACCGTTATGGAACGGGCCAATCAACCCTCGATGCAATATTTCGCGCAACTAATACGTTGCTCGCTGGCAAGGTAGTTGTCGTTGCGGGTTACGGATACTGCGGTAAGGGTGTCGCCGAACGTTCAAAGGGCATGGGCGCCGATGTAGTGGTCACTGAGATTGATCCTACAAAGGCGCTAGACGCAACGATGCAGGGTTACCGAGTGATGCCGATGGAAGATGCTGCAAAGATTGGCGACGTCTTCATTACCGTGACTGGAAACCGTGACGTATTGAGTCACGAGCACTTCTTGGCCATGAAAGATGGCGCCATCATGGCTAACTCTGGTCACTTCGACATCGAAATTGATGTGAAGTGGTTGGAAGACAATGCCACTACCAAGAACAGCAAGATTCGTCACCAAACCGATGAGTATGTGATGCGCGATGGTCGTCGCCTTCTTCTCATTGCTGAAGGTCGCCTTGCTAACCTCGGTGCCGCTGAGGGTCACCCTGCCGCTGTGATGGATATGTCCTTTGCTGATCAAGCGCTCGCGGCTGAGTGGCTTGTTGAACACGCAGACGGTCTTGGGGCTGGCGTATTCGATGTCCCAGTAGAGATTGATAAGGAAGTTGCCCGCCTGAAACTTGCCAGCATGGGCGTACATATTGATGAGCTGACACCAGCTCAAGAGAAGTACCTCAACTCTTGGGATCACGGGAGCTAATCCACAGCTGAAAATCGACGCTGGAGGGTCGGTGATAAGTGCGAGTTAATTGAGCAGTGTTTGAATTTCTTCTTCCGCTCACTTGTCTCCACTGTCGCCGACCCTCTCGCTTTTCACTCTGCGAACAGTGCACTGCACCCTTTCGTGACGTGCCGCGCTGTGTGGCACACATCAGTGGTGTACCTCTCTGGGTAACTGCCTATTACGCCGGAAGTGTGCGCCGGGCAATCGTGGCCTATAAAGAAGAGGGCATTTCTTCACTTCGCAAACCTCTGAGCTTTGCTATTGCTAATGGCATCGCGCACTTTGCCCAGCAGTATGAAGATCTTGTGGTGGTGCCCATCCCCTCACGCATCCAGGCGCTTCGTAGTCGGGGAGAGGATGCCATCGGCGAATTGGCGCTCGCCGGTGCGCGGGCCGCGGGTTTACCCCCGCGCGCTCTGCAACGGATGATTCACATGAATCCTTTGGTGCGTGATCAAGGGGGATTAGGCGCGGCCGCTCGGCGAGAGAATATGGCCGGCGCCCTGGCACTTGCCTCCTCCTCGGGGGTTCGTTCGTCAGCCCATCTCGTGCTCATCGATGATGTGGTCACCACCGGAGAGACGGTGCGGGCGGCCATCGCCCTCTTCCCGCCTGGGAAGGTGGTGGGGGTGGTGGCAGTTGCGCTGGTTTTAGCCCCTCCCCGAAGCCGGTTGGAGAGATAGCCCGGCGACGGGGGTACCGGTCATCGCCTACGATGGAGCCTAAATCGTCCTCAAACAAAGGTAGGCCAGTGTCCGCACTTCTTGACCGAATTCTGCGAGCCGGAGAAGGCAAGACGATTCGCCGCCTCGAGAAGATCGCCGCCAGCGTCAATTCGCTGGAGGCAGATTTCCATGCCATGAGCGATGAAGAGCTCCGTGGTATGACGGCAGAATTTAAAACACGCTTAGCCTCTGGCGAAGAACTCGACGACATCCTTCCTGAGGCTTTCGCGGTGGTACGTGAGGCGGCAACGCGCACGCTTGGCCAACGCCATTACGACGTGCAGCTCATGGGTGGCGCAGCCCTGCATGGCGGCAATATCGCTGAAATGAAGACTGGTGAAGGTAAGACTCTTGTCGGCACCCTGCCGGCTTATCTCAATGCGCTTTTAGGCAAAGGTGTTCACATCATCACGGTCAATGATTACTTGGCCGAACGCGATAGTGAATGGATGGGACGTATCCATCGTTTTCTCGGTCTTACCGTGGGCGTCATCCTTGGTTCGATGACTCCGGCTGAGCGTCGTGACGCGTACAACTGTGATATCACTTACGGCACTAACAACGAATTCGGTTTCGATTATCTGCGCGACAACATGGCGTGGGATTTGGATGATTGCGTGCAACGTGGCCATCACTACGGAATTGTCGATGAAGTCGACTCTATCCTTATCGATGAAGCGCGTACTCCGCTCATTATCAGTGGCCCGGCCGATCAACCCACCAAGTGGTACAAAGAGTTTTCCACTCTTGTTAAGTCACTCTTTCCTGGCGAGCACTACGAAGTAGACGAGAAGAAGCGCACCGTCGCTGTTATCGAAGAGGGAATCACTAAGGTAGAAGAGCTTCTTGGCATCGATAATCTTTACAAGTCGGAGAACACGCCACTTATTGGTTACCTCAACAATGCGCTTAAAGCTAAAGAACTTTTCAAACTTGATAAGGATTACGTCATCATGAGTGGCGAACTACTCATCGTTGACGAACATACTGGGCGGATTCTGGCAGGGCGTCGTTACAACGAAGGTATGCATCAAGCGCTAGAAGCAAAAGAAGGCGTTGAGATTAAGGACGAGAATCAGACTCTCGCCACTATCACGTTGCAGAATTACTTCCGTCTCTACGAAAAGCTTTCGGGCATGACCGGTACTGCCTCAACCGAAGCTTCAGAATTCGATCAAATTTACAAGCTTGGGGTTACTCCCATCCCCACAAATCAACCCATGCAACGTTTGGATCAAGCAGATTTGGTTTACAAGACAGAACCGGCAAAATTCGTTGCCGTTGTTGAAGACTTGGTTGAGCGCCACCGCAAAGGCCAACCAGTATTGGTCGGCACGGTCAGCGTTGAACGTTCCGAGCACCTCAGCGACTTGCTCCGCAAGCGTGGGGTCCCACACGAAGTGCTCAACGCGAAACATCATGAGCGGGAAGCCTCGATCATCGCGCAAGCTGGCTGTAAAGGTGCAGTCACCGTCGCCACCAACATGGCTGGCCGTGGTACTGACATCATGCTCGGCGGTAACTCGGAATTTATGGCAGATCTGGAATTGCAAAAGCGCGGGCTCTCCCCAGTAGAAACCCCCGAAGAGTATGAAGCAGCGTGGCCAGCTGAAGTTGAGCGTCAACGCGCCGCGGTGGCTGCCGAACATGAATTGGTGATTTCACTTGGTGGTCTCTATGTCCTTGGTACAGAGCGACACGAATCTCGTCGCATCGATAACCAGCTGCGTGGACGTGCCGGACGTCAGGGTGACCCCGGTGAATCACGTTTCTATCTCTCACTCGGTGATGAATTGATGCGTCGATTCAATTCGGGATTGGTAGAGCGCTTCCTTGGTGCTGCTGGAATTCCTGATGAAGTTCCCATCGAATCTAAAATGGTAAGTAATGCGATTCGCTCCGCACAAACTCAAGTGGAGTCGCAAAATTTTGAAATTCGTAAGAACGTCCTCAAGTATGACGACGTCCTTAATCGTCAACGTACCGTTATATATGATGAACGGCGTCAAGTTCTAGAAGGTGCTGAGCTCAAGGAACAGATTTCAGTCTTCGCTGAAGAAACCATCGAGGCGTACATCACCGGAGCGACAGCTGAAGGTTATCCAGAAGATTGGGATCTCCAGCAATTATGGATTGCGCTTGCCAACCTCTATCCCATCTCGCTCACTGTAGAAGCAATCGAGAATGAATGTGGGGGTCGCGACGGGGTCTCAAAGGAGTTCCTCGTGGAGAAAGTTATTGAAGACTTGCGCGGCCGGTACGACGTTCGCGAAGCAGACGTCACCGTGGAAGTGATGCGTGAATTAGAGCGTCGCATTGTGCTCTCAGTGCTTGATCGTAAATGGCGCGAACATCTCTACGAAATGGATTACCTCCAAGAGGGAATCGGTTTACGTGCGATGGCCCAACGCGATCCACTGGTGGAATACCAGCGCGAAGGCTTCGAGCTCTTCGCTGCCATGATGGATGCAATCAAAGAAGAGTCGGTCGGCTACGTATTCAACGCACAGGTAGAAGTTGAAGAAGCCGCGCCGCAAAAGCCCACACAACTTGTCTATACCGCTCCTTCAGAGAGCGGTGAGACCTCATCTACCGTCGCTCGTGAAGATGGCACTCCGCGCAGTGCGCCTTGCCCATGTGGCTCTGGTAGAAAGTACAAGCGTTGCCACGGAGACCCTAGAAACCGATAATTGGTTAGCCAACAATAAACGAAGTGGTCAACCAGCGACCGTCTAAACCTTCAAGTCGCATGGCAACAGCACGTACGCGTTGATCAAGTGCAAAGAGCACGCTTGCTTCGGCGATACCGTCAGCGGGTTCGCATAAGTGCACCTTCATCACTCGAGGCATTCCCTTGAGTTGTCCAAATCTGCGATCGAGGTGGGCGTATACCGGGCGGTTACTCCACCTCACCAGTTGGGCAACGTTACGTCGACCAGCAAGTACCTCTAGTGCGGCTTGGCTATATTTTCCGGCCCAGATTCGCGGATGGGGCAGCGCAGCTCGTGGTGTGGGTTGTGGATCGAAATCTGGGTCGCTCACAAGATGGAGTGGAAAGGCGCTCTCTTCAAGCCCAAGATCGAGTTCGGCATGATGAACTATTTCTAGAGTGGGGGTAGGAAAGAGGGTGGCTCCGACATCGCGGCGATGTGGATGAAAATCCAGCTCTAGGGTGGAAATTACTGAGTGTGCGAGTGCGGTAGCCATAGGAGCCTCTCCTCGTCGGTGGTGCTCCTAGGCTCCGGTAACTCTCCGCTGTTCAATATCCGCCAGATGGCTCACCTCGCCTCCATCCTTTTCTCAGGCTGTGGATATCGCTCTGAGTTAGCAGGGGAGATGGAGAAATCTGCCACCATGAAAATACCTCGCACATTCCCGCGTCCCTCGCTCTTTGCTCTTCGCTCCACAATGATCTCCATTGCGCTCCTGCTCATTGCCCTGGCAGTCATCCAACGGGTGGAACATCGAGTCACGGTGTGGACGCTGACCCATGATTTAGCCGCCGGCACTTCTCTACGTGCTGAAGATTTGAGTAAGAGCTCGGTGACTCTCAATGCTCACGCAGCGCATTATCTCGATGCTCGAACAAACCCGAAAGATTGGATTGCGCTCCAGGATCTCTTTGCTGGCGAGATCCTCTCAGCACGCTCAGTAAATAAGAGTGATGAGAAGTCGATTCGTCGAATCGTCTCCATCAGTGTTGAGGAGAATCATTTACCAGCCCGTCTGCTGCGCGGACAAAAAATAGACCTCTATGTGACGCCGATGGGTTCACACAATGACATCCTCGGTGCACCAGAACGAGTTGCTGAGGCATTGGTAGTAGAAGGCACCAACGTTCAGGGAGTACATACCGGCGTCGCGCTCTCGGTATTGGATCAGCAGGTGAGTGCCATCGTTGAAGCTGCCCAACGAGGCCATCTCGATGTTGTGGGGTACCCGAAATGAGTGTGCAATATGTGGTCGCATTAAAGGACGCAAGCGTAGAAGAGGTGGTCCTCGAAACATGCTTCGAAATGGGGTGGCAATTGCGTGATCGAGCCTCCTCTTATGCCGATGGTTTACGGTCGGCTACTCGATTCGGGGTCACTTACTTCATCACTGATCTACTACTCACTCCGGGAGATGTCACCGAAATAAATGGACTAAAAATCGTAAGCATTGCCCATCAAGGAGAGCAGCGATCGCTATATACGCCACCTTTTCATCGTAATTATGTGCAGGTCGCCTACTCAGATCACAGGCAATTAAAAAATGGTTTATTAGCGTTGCAGAGCAAGGAAGGTCAAGGAAAGTGCATTGGCATTACGAGCGTGTCGCCTAATCTGGGCAGAACCATGACAAGTATTCATCTCTTAGCCGAAATGGTGAGTGTGGGAAGCGCCATCTCACTCGGTGCTCTTGATCCCGCAGATGTCGGAGCTCATCGCCTTCTTGATGTGGCGAGCAACGTCTCACACATTGATGGAGGGCCCTGGGAGGAGCGCGAAGTATTCCAAGGCGCGCACCTACTCAAATACCGCGATGGGCATCCGGCTGACCTCTGCGATGATCTACGCGGAGCCTTCACTTTTAACCTGATTGATCTTGGTCCCAGTTGTACATTTCATCCGAATGAGAAACGCACGCGCTCCCGTCGATACTTTGAGGGCATTGACGCTGTCGACTCCTTGCTGTTGCTGTTGGACGACTCAGCTAAAGGGGTAATGCAAGCATTTGACTTACTTCACTTAATTCAAGAGCGCGTCTCGAACACCGCCGTTCATTTCTGTTTCAGTAGAAGTTCGGGGAAGAGCGCCAATCTACAACTCCTGCGATCACGAGGATTCTCACCGCAGACTATTCCTGATGCGGTCAAAGAGATGGCTGATGTGGAAAGTGGTAAGGGGTTGGTGGGGGAGCGCCATCGACGTTCGCCATATCGGGATGCCATCCTGATGATTAGCGAATCGCTACAACAAGATTTTCTAGAGCAAATTGAGATACATTCGGGCGATGCGCGCACTAATCGTGGACTGGGGCGGAGTTCTCACAAACGCTCTTCGCGAACCCTTTGAAAGATGGGCCGAAGATGAGGGCGTGGACCATGACCACTACCTCAGTGTTCTGAAAGATCTCCTGGGGCAGAACACTTACGATGCGCTCAATCCGATTCATGCGTTGGAACGTGGAGAGGTATCGAATCCCGATTTTGAAAAGATGCTAGGCGCCAAACTCAAACGAGTAGATGGTAAACCGCTCGATTCAGTTGGCATGTTAGAGCGCATGTTTTCCTACATCGAACATGCACCGAATATGAACGCTGTGGTGCGCAGGGCCCGCGAGAAGGGGATCGCGACTGCACTCCTCTCCAATTCCTGGGGAAACACGTATCCGCGAGATCTTTGGGATGGCATGTTTGATCACGTGGTTGTCTCCGGGGAAGTGGGAATGCGTAAGCCAGAGGCGGAAATCTTTCAATATACGCTCGGTTTGCTCCAGGTGGAGCCATCGGAGGCGGTCTTTGTGGATGATCTAGTGAAGAATATTGAAGGGGCTCGAGCTGTAGGGCTGGTGGCTGTTCATCACCGCGAATATGAGAGCACGCTACTGGAGCTCGAGGCCCTCTTTGGTTGCTCGCTCACCTAGTGAGAGAATGGTCCCATGCGGATCTACATCCCAAGCACCTTTGCTCTCGCCACGGAGTGGCTGGCTATAGGTACTTTCTCGGTCGGTCGCGCTTATGCAGTCACTGAGGCACTTGCCGAATGGTATGAGCAAGGCGATGAAGAAGAGCTTGAGCACGTGGCAGCAAGTATTGCGGGCAAGGAGTCCCTCTTCCTCATCTCTCAAGAAGGAACAGACGCCACATTTCGCCGCGTCGTCTTAGCTTTTGATGTGCCCAAATCTTTCGTAGGCGATGAGGTGGAGCCTCGGGGTGGGATTGCGATCAATGGCATGCTCACTTTTACGGAGTTGCAATCTGCATTGATCGATGGAGATGAGGCGCTTGTAGATGTGAGGAGTGCAGCCACACTCCTCGATCGGGCTGCTGCTGGTGATGGTGAAGCACAATTTGTAGTAAGCGAAGTTGAAGGGCATGAATTGCTTTGGTTTGGACCCACCGAAATTGAATTTGTTTTGCAAGTGGATAAGTAGATGCCCACGTTAGATGAGTTAGTCGGTGGAGAATCTGCGCTCACCGCGGAAGATCTGATCACCCTCCATACTCTGATTGCTGATTGGCAACTTTTAGCAGATCTCTCCTTTGCGGATTTGCTTTTATGGGTGCCATTACGTGCAGACGCCAATAGTTGGCCATCAGGGCACATGGTGGTTGCGCAGATGCGCCCAACCACCGGTCCGACCGTTCTCCCCACTGATCTCGTCGGCACACAAGCCGCCTGGGGAACACGTACCGATCTTGATGGCGCACTCAGTGAAGAGAAGATTGTGCGATCACGCGCAGCAGTAGCTCGAGATGGCTTCTCGATGCGCGATGAAGTTATTCCAGTCCGTCACAACGATCGTGTGATTGCACTGGTGAGTCGTCACACGAATGCCAACAATCAGCGCGCTGCCGGGCGCCTCGAAGAGATCTATCTGGAATCCAGCAACGATCTTGCCGAAATGATGGTTGAAGGTCTCTATCCGATTGCAAATGCCACCGGGAATGTACGTGTGGGTGATGGACTGATCCGTATAGATGCACAGGGAAAAGTGAGTTTTGCTAGCCCTAACGCGCTTTCGGCACTTCGCAGATTTGGTATTCAATCAAGTATTGAGGATCAAGATCTCGGAGTTGTCGTTACGGAGGCTTTGAAGTTTGGTGCTCGTACGCCGGTTGATGAATCACTCATTCCGCTCTTTCAAGGAAGATCACATCGCGAGACGGAGATTGAACGCCGTGGTTCCATTCTCGATGTGCGAGTGATATCCCTTTCCAGAGAGCACCAAAAATTGGGGGCGCTTGTCCTGCTTCACGACGTCAGTGAGATTCGACGAAGAGAACGCGAACTCCTCAGCAAAGATGTCACCATTCGGGAAATTCATCATCGGGTAAAGAACAATCTTCAAACAGTCTCGGCACTTCTCCGTTTGCAGGCGCGTCGATTAGAAGATCCTGCCGGTCGGGCCGCTCTCAATGAGGCGGTGCGCCGAGTGGCTGCAATTGCCGTGGTACACGAGACACTTTCAAATGGTGCAGAAACAGATGAGAACGTAGATATAGATCTCATTATCGATCGCCTTATGGCTCTAGTCGTAGATGTCTCTCCTACGAGCGAGCGTATCTCCGTCGTACGGGCAGGCAACGCTGGACATTTGCCACCGCACCGCGCCACCCCGCTTGCCATGGTACTTGCTGAACTCTTCCAAAATGCTTTGGAGCATGGCCTTGCTTCAAGTGGAGAGACATTGACGGTGACCGTGACCAGAGGAGCGAATGCACTGGAGATTAAGGTTTCTGATGATGGCGCTGGCTTGCCGGCAGATTTTGATCTTGCATCTTCGACGCATTTGGGATTGCAAATCGTGAAGACGCTTACCGAGAATGAATTACAAGGATCGATTTCGCTGAAAGAGAGATCAGGTTCTGGAACAGATGCGCTGCTGCGCATTCCTCTCTAAATTCGCGAGAGCATATCTTTCATCAAAGTGATTTAGGCAGTTTGCTAGGTTACAATATTCTCACCCAAGGTCGTTACTTCTGGATTAGCGCTGTCCTTTATCATCAAAGTCATATGGATGGCCCCTTCGTGGTGGGCGATCATCCCGTTGAGGAAGAGCGTGCCAAAAGTTTTATTGGTGGCGTTCTTTAAGGTGGTCACTTCTGAATCGGAGAGCATGCCACCCATGCTGCTGCCCATCGAATGCCCCATGTCTAGTGAAGAATTCGACTTTTGAGCCAACCCTTTATTTGAAGAATCTCAGGAGCTTGTGCGTTGCGGATATTTTTGGCGAGTGTGAGCACTTCGGGATTGGTGCTAGTAAGTAGCGCGAAATTAGACATCTGAATTGCTTGCTCATGATGCGAAATCATCATTTGTGCAAACATGATGTCGTTACCTTGGAACCCAGATGCCCTACCGGAACCGGTAGTGTCCACACCCATGTCGCTATTGCGACTCATATTGTGGGACTCTCCACTGCCATGTTTACTGTGGGACTCTCCACTGCCATGTTTACTGTGGGACTCTGTATTGTCATTTTGCCGCAAACGCTGGTCAACGAGTAGTGCACCGACGAGAATCAACAATATGGCAATGATGATAAATAACGTGCTGGTCTTCTTATCAAGATTGATTTATACTAGCGCAACCCTTCGCTCGGAGATAAATGACTAGTTCAAGTCTGCCAAATAAATCTGTGAGACGATTGAAAAGATTATGCGGTGCGTGCGCGATTACGTGCAGCGCGGCGCTTCAGCGCGCGGCGTTCATCTTCTGAAAGTCCGCCCCAGACGCCGGCATCTTGTCCGCTCTCCAAAGCCCATTGCAGGCAGGGAGCTTGCACGGGGCAACGAGCACAGACAGCTTTTGCTTCTTCGATTTGGGCTAAGGCAGGACCGGTATTGCCGATCGGAAAAAAGAGCTCAGGATCTTCATCCCGGCAAGCCGAATCGTGTCGCCAATCCATCGCCAATCGCCCACTATCTGGCGCTCATAGCGCCGCTACTCGTCGATCCCACATGGTGGTGGTCATCTCACAAACCCCATAGCAGCAACTCTCCATTCCTATGGGGTATTAAATCATCGGCGAACTTATGGCGCACGGTTAAGTGCGGGGAAGGTGCGTCTCAGACTAGGTAAGTGTCGGGCATTCGGTGGATGCATTCAAGGGTAACGGGATGATTCGCCGGCTTTTCTAGGGTGATTCTGATCTCTCAATGAGATTGAAACGGGCATTTAGGGTATTTCGCGAAAGGTTGGTGAGATTTCTTTGGGCGCGTGCGACGCCAAGCTGTCGGTGGGAGGCGGTCTACTTGGCTCATGGCCATTCACCTTCTCCTTGGCGCGCCTGGAAGTGGAAAGAGTACGCGGGCGGTGGGCGCCACCAAGGAGTGCCTCGAGGGAGGCGCGCGCCCGCTCTTATTGGGCTTTGGTCGGGATGCGGTAGCGGGGCTGCGAGAAGAGGTCGGGGTTAACGGGGTGCGGCGCGAACCGGTTGCTCGGACGTTTCATGGCTTAGCTTTTTCGCTCCTGCAAAAACACCATATTTCCGGACCCACACCCTTCTTACTCTCGGGCGCCGAACAAGATGTATTCATTCGTCGTCTGCTTGCCGAAGGTCTCACCACGTGGCCCACTGCTTTTTCGCAAGCGGTGGAGAGTGCGGGCTTTGCAAAAGAACTTCGCGACTTGCTCTCACGCGTGGTGGAGCGCGGAATCTCACCAGAAGAGTTAGTCGCGATCGGAGAAAGTGCACAGCGACCGGAGTGGATCAGCGCAGCACATTTCTATTCCACGTATCTTGCAAAGCTGGCTCAGGAACGACCCGGCGCAATCGATCCTAATGCGATAATTCTGCGCGTGATCAACCTCTTAACAAATGATCCGGTTCTCCTTGGCCAAGTGCGCGCATCCTTTGATCTCATCATTGTTGATGACTTTCACGAGGCCGATCCTGCCCAGCAGATATTGCTCTCGCTCATCACGCAAGATTCCTTATTGGTCACAGCAGACCCAGCCTCTGCCGTGGGTAAGTTTCGTGGGGCCGACCCAGAAGGTATGGTCTCGGCTCTCGAAAGTATTGCCGCAGAGCGGCGTAGTGAACTTGTTACTGAAATTCTCAGCGTGCAACACCGTGCTACGAGTGAAATTACTAAAGTTCTTAACCAAATCCGTAGCGAAATACCGCGAAGTGAATACTCAACAGCTGCAACCACTTTGCGTTCTGGCGGAGCAATTCGCATTGAAAACTATGGCTCTGCAATAGATGAAGCCACTTCGGTAGCACTCTGGTTCCAAGAGTTGCATGTGATCGAAGGTGTGAGTTATCGCGACATGGCTGTGGTTACTAGAAATAGCAATACTGAACTCTTTCGAATCGCCTTCTCGGCCTTAGGTATTCCCATTGCACACACACCAAATCTTTCATTAGCTGAGCGAAATGCAGTGTGGCCCATCTTTACGCTTATCTCTCTGGCAGATGCCTCACTCAAGCCACAGTTCGATGCGCACCAACATGACGAAGTCATCGAAGAACTCATGCTCTCTATCTACGGAGAAGCAGATATGTTTGTCATTAAGCGACTCAATGAGCTTCGCTTTCGCTCAGGATCAAGCGAAACCTCACTCTATGAACTTCTCAATGAGCGAAACGATCTGCCCACAACGCGTATTTCGAAGTACATCGAAGGAGTGCGCAAAATACTCTCCAAGTCGGGTGGTCGCACCGATGAGATCCTCTGGAAGGTATGGCAACTCCTCTCAAGTGCCGGGGAGCCCGCTGCCATGTGGCAGAGTGTGGCGCTCTCCGGTGGTCGTAAAGGCGAGGCCGCGCACGAAAATCTAGATTCACTGATTGAGCTAGTACAAAACGCATCACGCTACACAGAGCGCAAACCCAGGTCGCGTGTCATGGAATTTGTGCACGAGATGCAAAGCCAAGAGTTTGATGCAGATGTCATCAGGCCAAGACGTATTGAGCGAGAACGCGTGGCAATATCTAGCGTTCACCGAGCCCGTGGCAGGCAGTGGCGGGTGGTCGCTATCCCATCGCTCAATGGAGGCGCATGGCCCAACCTCACACCTCGCGGTTCACTCCTTGGCAGCGAAGAGTTTGTGGAACTTCAAGGGAGGAGCGATGCCACTGGCAGCGCGGAAATCCTCAAACTCAATGCCAGTAGCGCACTCCTCATCGATGAACGCCGACTCTTACATTCTGCCGTGGGTCGTTCCGGGGAGTACCTCATGATTTCAGCAGTCACTGGTGAAGATTCCAGACCTTCGCGTTTCTTTCGCGACATCAGTCAGGCGATGGCACCAGATTCAACAGGCATTAGCAAGGTTTCGGATCGGCTCTCTCCTGAGTCCTTCATCTCTGCACTTCGCCATAGAGCCACAGGTGAAGGCGGGGGCATGATTGCTCCAGCGGAGACCACGCCAGAACGCGCTGCACAGATTCTTGGTTTTTTGGCGAATGCAGAGGTTGCGGGCGCCGATGTTTCGAATTGGTACGGATACCGCCCGCTCTCTGATGATCGCCCAGTGGCTGTCGAAGACGAAGAGATTCGGCTCTCTCCGAGCAACATCGATGCATTCGAAAACTGCCAACTACGTTGGCTTCTTACGCAAAATGGTGGCCAACGTGGTGATAGCAAAGAGCAAGAACTCGGCATCCTCATTCATCAGGTAGCCGAAGCATTAATAGAGCCCGAAATGTTCGAGCCAGCTTTGCGAGAGAAATTTCATGGCGGGCTGGCGGCCATAGATCTTGGTAAAGGTTGGGTTCGTGCCTCGTATGAAAAGAGCGCGAATCGAATGTTTGAAAATTTACTTTCCTGGCATGCAGCAAATAATCGCACCTTACTTTCAGTTGAATCTCAGATAGATATGCATATTGGTCGAGTTCATCTCACTGGAAAGATCGATCGGCTCGAGAGCGATGAGAATGGCAAGACCATCGTGGTCGACTTAAAGAGCGCGAAGACCGCAATCTCAAAGGCAGATGCGCAAGCCACTCATCAACTCAGCGCATACCAGCTTGCAGTGGCTGAAGGTGGCGTGCGAGATCTTGAACTTGCGCCACCTGCAGGCGGAGAGCTGGTCTATCTTGGTGGCGAGAAATTGTCTTCGCGTGTGCAGAGCGAGCTTGGAATCGACGAGGTAAGGGAGGCGCTCGGCAAGATCGCCCTCAAGATGTCTGGCGCATTCTTTGAGGCCCAGAAATCTAAAGAGTGCAGGATTTGCCCAGTGAAGTCTTCCTGTCCTCGAATGGCAGCAGGCTCCCAAGTAGTTGATCTCGGATGAAGTATAAATACGCGTCGCAAGAGTTTGCGGCATCACTTGGAATTCAAGTGCCGAGTGATGAACAAGCATTAGTCATCGAAGCCCCACTCTCGCCAGGTGTAGTCATTGCAGGGGCTGGCTCGGGTAAGACAGAAACTATGAGCGCGCGCGTCCTCTGGTTAGTGCATACCGGGCAAGTACTACCCGCTCATATATTGGGTCTCACTTTTTCTAAGAAGGCAGCTGCAGAACTCGGGGAGCGTATTGAAAAGCGGCTGCTCACACTCAGCGCAAAATCACCGGAGTTAGATGGCCTTCCGTTCACTGGTGACCCCAGCGAAGTCACTACGAGTACCTATCACTCCTATGCTGGCCGACTGGTGGGTGAATATGGGCTAAGGATGGGGATTGACTCCTCGGATGATGTCGTAGGAGATTCACGCATTTGGCAGCTTGCCCATCGCTTAATCATGAATTACGACGGTGATATGTCTGCCCTCTCACTTGCTCCAGACACCGTGATCGAACGAGTTTTAGATCTTGGCAGCGAGATGTTGGAGCATCAAAGCAGCGCCGACGAGGTGCGGGCGCTCTCGGAAAACCTGGCTACCACCCTGCTCTCCCTGCCAGAGGGCAAATTCAAGTATGGGGCTGACACAGTCAACAAAATTGCAAGTGCTCAACAAGCTCGATTAACGCTCCTGCCACTCGTCAAAGCACTTGAGCAGGAGAAGGCGCAGCGTCATCTCTACTCCTTTAACGACATCATGGGTCTAGCTGCCAAACTTGCTGTCGCTATTCCCGAAATTGGTGAGAGCGAGCGGAAAAAATTCAAAGTTGTGCTGCTCGACGAGTATCAAGATACGAGTCCTGCGCAATTGACCATGCTGAAGGCGCTCTTTGCCCATGACGACCATGCTGTGATGGCGGTAGGAGATCCTCACCAATCAATTTATGCGTGGAGAGGAGCGGCCGCACACACCATCGAAGGATTTCCTCATGACTTTGCGCTTGCTAATGGCGCGCCCGCTGCCAAATATCAGATGCGCACGAGTTGGCGT
>NSHZ01000029.1 GCA_002737595.1 Actinomycetota bacterium
AACATTCGTTGCCTGCGTCACGATGGAATCCGCGGTCAAAGAATAATCTGGGCTGCGCACCCCGTCGGTCCAGGCAGTTTGTGTGCTGCGAGCGATGTTGGAGTGCATTGAGTAACTGGGAACAAAACCAATTGCTCGTCGATCATTCCCACCAAAGGCCATGAAGATCTGCTGAATGATCTCATTACTTCCGTTAGCGGTCCATACCTGTCCAACAGAGAGAGTAGGAGCTCCTTGTGACGTGAGGTAAGTGGCGAGCGCACCACGCAATTCGATGGCGTCTCGATCCGGATAACGATTGAGACCAATCGCTACCTGCGAGATCTCGCGCTGCACGTCAGCCACCACCACATCTGGAAGTGCATACGGATTCTCATTGGTATTCAGTCGAACCGTGACATCTAATTGAGGAGCGCCATAAGGGCGTTCACCTCTGAGGTCGTCTCGAACAGGAAGCCAATCTGGCCAATTATTTTCAGCCATGCAACTGCGCGCCGTTCTCAAATCGCGCACTGATCGCTTCTCCATGCGCCGGCAAGTCTTCAGCTCGGGCGAGTGTGATGACAAACTCCCCCACCTCCTGAAGGGCAGCCTTGTTGTACTCAATCAAATGCACACCGCGTAAAAATGTTTGTACTGATAATCCACTCGAATGACAGGCACAACCGCCTGTAGGCAGTACATGGTTGGAGCCTGCGCAGTAATCACCCAAAGAGACAGGCGAGTGCGGCCCCACAAAGATGGCTCCGGCGTTCTTTACTTGCTCGGCAACTTTACGCGCGTCCTTCGTTTGGATCTCTAAGTGCTCCGCTGCATAGGCGTCGACAACATCGAGCCCCTGCTTAATATCGCGAACCATGATTATCTTGGATTGAGTTCCCGCCAATGCAGCAGCGATACGTTCGCCATGCTTGGTCAGTGAAACTCGCTGCGCTAATGCAACTTCGACCGCGTCGGCGAGTGCCTCACTTGTGGTTATCAATACGGCAGCTGCCAACGTGTCGTGCTCGGCCTGGCTAATAAGATCTGCCGCAACATGTTCGGCATCTGCCGAATCATCCGCCAACACGGCGATCTCGGTTGGTCCCGCTTCTGAATCGATACCAATGATGCCGCGCAAATATCTCTTTGCGGCAGCAACATAAACGTTTCCAGGACCAGTAACGATATCCACCGGCGCACAACCACCTTCGTATCCATATGCGAACATGGCGATCGCCTGCGCGCCACCGACTGCATAGACTTCGATGATTCCGAGGAGTCCACACGCCGCAAGAATGGTGGGATGCGGATAACCGCCATGATCTCGTTGTGGAGGCGACGCCACTGCAATGCTGGCCACTCCGGCAATTTGCGCGGGCACCACATTCATCACCACGCTACTTGGATAGACCGCTAAGCCTCCGGGAACGTAAAGTCCCACTCGTTCTACAGGAATCCATTTCTCAGTGACAGTGCCACCGGGGGCTACTTCTGTGGTGTGCTCGGGGCGACGCTGGTCTTCATGCACGATGCGAGCACGACGAATGGACTCAAGGAGCGCCAATCGCACGTCCGGGGCAAGTGCACCTAATGACGCACTGATAACTTCCTGGGGCACGCGCAAGGAGGGAGGACGTACTCCATCGAATTCCACACAGAGATCAAAAAGCGCTCCCTCTCCACCTGAAGCAACTCGATCAATGATCGGCTTAACCGTGGAGAGCACGCTCTCGACATCGACTCCAGCGCGTGGCATGAGAGAGCGCAAGTGACCACGATCAGATCGAAGATCCGTGCGTAGATCAACTCTCTCCATCCTGTCACCTCCACTACCTTGACGCTGCCTCTGTCGGCCTCTGTCGGCCTCTTGCCAGACTCTTAACGCTGGCTCTTCATGCTCCCACTCCTAGTCTAGATGAGGGCTCAGGATGCGGGATTGCAATTCTCCTCTACGCTCATAAACGTGGATGTGATCCCAATCTTCCCCCTCTCAGTCCTGCTGGTTCCCGGACTGGTGATGCCGCTTCACATTTTCGAGCCTCGCTACCGACAGATGGTCAGCGACCTCATGGCTCTGCCCGCAGAGAAACGCGAATTCGGTCTCATTTCTCTCCACCGTGATGGAGACGTATCCCGAGACGGGATCGCCGCCATGGTTCGGACGGGCACAGCTGCCCGCATTGATGAGATCACCGACCTCAGCGATGGTCGGAGCAATATTTCAGCAGTGGGCACTCGTAGGTTTCGTATTTTGAAACTCCTCCCAAGCGATACATATTTCAAAGCGCGGGTGGAGTGGCTAGCAGAAGACATCACCACAAAAAGTTCCGGGTTGGCAGGTGCCACAATGAGGAGTTTCCATCAATACACGCACGTTCTTACAGCGAATGGATTACCACAAATCGATGCACCCAACGGGTTGCCTGATGACCCAAATCTTATTTCCTACATTGTTGCGACCTCGGCCCTGTTTGATAGCAGAGAGAAGCAAGAGTTGCTTGATATAGACACTACAGATGAGCGGCTTGAAAAATCACGTGAACTTCTCGACCGTGAGCGAAAAATCATTTCCACCATTCCTTCATTGCCCGCTTCAGATCTTGCAGATAGCGAAGTCTGCCCGAACTAAAACTGGCACAGATCCGCGAATATCGCATTGGTAGCACGAAGCAAGCCCGCCGGTGAAATCTCGATATCGAAGCCTCTCTTACCACCACTCACAAATATCGTGTCGAAGAGTTGAGCACTCTCATCTATTGCCGTGGGCAAAGCCTTTCGCTGGCCGACTGGCGATATGCCACCTACGACGTAGCCAGAGCTTCGCTCTGCGGAGAGCGGTAGGGCCATCTCGGCTCGCTTGAATCCCAGAGACATCGCCAATTTCTTGAGATCGAGTTTCTCACTCACTGGGATGACGCCGACAATTAATTTCTCTCCCGAGTCTGCAACATTGGCCATCAATGTTTTGAATACTCGAGCTGGATCCACACCGAGCGCTGCCGCTGCCTCTAAACCGAATGATTCAGCGCGCGCGTCGTGGTCATAAAAATGATCCACCCAACTGATCGAGAGGTCGCTCAAGAGTTTGGTCGCAGAAGTTGCTGGACTCACACCAGACAGCCTGCTCCAAAGAGCGCTTTGAGGTCAGCGCTCAAAGATGGTGTGACCCGAACTCGTAAACCTTCTTCAATCTTAAGAAGCGTGCTCTGTCCGGCACTTTCTAACCGAACTTGCACATCAGTAGTCCCCGGATGGGTTCTGAGGATTTCCTTGAGTCGTTCAACATTCGCTTGCGTACACAGCGCTACCGCCATAGTGACACAGAGCGGTCCGCGCGCGCCCACAGATATGTCAGGAACGGTCATTTCCATCGCAAAGAGACGAGCTTGCTCTTCACGCTTATCTACCCGGCCACGAATAATGACGATCGAATCTTCGACGATAGAATTTGCATGTGCGTTATAGGCATTGGAGAAGAAATTAACATCAATGACCCCTTCGAGGTCTTCAAGTGTTACGACGGCCCATACATCTCCTTTGCGCGAGACCTTTCGCTGAATACCCGTGATAAGACCACCTATCGACACGATCTGCTCGTGCGCGACATCCTCGCCAGCCAATGAACTGATGCTGCGATCAACTTGCCTGGCCAATACATGCTCTATCCCGAGCAGCGGATGATCCGAGACATAAAGACCGAGCATCTCTCGTTCGTAAGCGAGCAGGAGCGTCTTCTCCCACTCATCGATCGGCACATCAATGTCCAAGCCAACCGTCTGGCTTCCAGCCGGACCCGCCGCGCCGAAGAGGTCAAATTGGCCAATCGCTTCCGCACGCTTATTTTCCATCACGGAATCGATTGCTTCCATATGCACAGCCATCAAGCCTCGACGAGTATGCCCGAGAGAATCGAATGCCCCCGCTTTGATGAGTGATTCTACGGTTTTCTTGCTACACGCTTGCGCATCGGCCTTGGCGAGGTAATCGCCAAAGCTTGCAAATCTTCCCTTTTCATTGCGCACACCCACAATAGAAGCCACGACGCCCGCACCTACGTTTCGCACCGCAGCCAGACCAAAGCGGATATCGGTATCGCGTGGCGTAAATTCAGCGTCCGACTCGTTGACATCCGGTGGGAGAACTTTGATACCCATTCGACGGCATTCATTCAAATAGAGAGCGCTCTTATCTTTGTCATCACGCACACTGGTTAACAAAGCAGCCATGTATTCAGCTGGAAAATTCGCTTTGAGGTAAGCGGTCCAGTAAGAGACAAGCCCATAACCCGCAGCGTGTGATTTATTGAATGCGTAATCCGCGAAGGGAACGAGAGTGTCCCAAAGTTTCTTAATCGTTTTTTCTGAATACTTATTTGCGATCATCCCGTCCCGAAAAGGAACGTACTCCTTATCGAGGATCTCCGCCTTCTTCTTACCCATGGCTTTGCGAAGAAGATCTGCGGCTCCGAGGGAGTAGCCAGCGAGCCTTTGGGCCAACCGCATCACTTGCTCTTGATAGACAATTAAGCCGTAGGTATCCCCCAAGACTTCATGAAGTGCTTCCGCGGCTTCTTCTACGAGAGGTTGGACTGGCTTTCGATTGTTCTTTCGGTCCGCGTAATCATTATGTGCATTCGCCCCCATGGGGCCAGGTCGATAAAGGGCCAAGACGGCCGTAATGTCTTCGAAAGAATCTGGTGCTAACGATCGAAGCAATGCACGCATCGGACCACCATCGAGTTGGAAGACGCCGAGCGTGTCTCCTCGCGAGAGCAACTCGTAGGTTTTTAAGTCCGTAAGTGCCAATTCTTCGAGGACTACTACTTCTCCACGGTTGGCTTTTATGTTGACTAAGCAATCGTCGAGCACAGTGAGATTTCGCAGGCCTAAGAAATCCATCTTCAGCAATCCGAGCGCTTCGCATGCACCCATATCAAACTGAGTGATAATCGAGCCATCTGCTTCTCGTTGATGCACCGGAATAATATCCATCAAAGGCGTCTTACTTAAGATCACGCCAGCTGCGTGCACGCCCCACTGGCGCTTGAGCCCCTCGATTCCTCGAGCAGTATCGACCACACGGCGAACATCAGGGTCGGACTCATAGACCGCACGAAACTCACCTGCCTCTGAATACCGTTCGTGTCCGGGATCAAAGATGCCCTTGAGAGGTATGTCCTTGCCCATGATTGACGGCGGCAAGATCTTCGTGACTCGATCTCCCATAGCAAAGGGATAGCCGAGAACACGTGCGGAATCTTTAATCGCTTGCTTTGCCTTAATGGTGCCGTAGGTGATGATCTGCGCAACATGTGTGCTTCCGTACCTGTCTGTTGCGTATCGAATCATTTCGCTGCGACGACGTTCGTCGAAGTCAATATCGATATCCGGCATGGAGACACGTTCTGGGTTGAGGAAACGCTCAAAGAGTAAGCCGTAGGGAATTGGATCAATCTCAGTGATGCGCAGCGCCCACGCAACCACGGCGCCGGCAGCTGAGCCACGACCAGGACCCACGCGGATGCCATTCTTACGAGCGTGCGCGATGAGATCAGCGACTACCAGGAAGTAGCCGGGGAAACCCATCTGCTTGATAACGGATAGTTCAAATGCAGCACGCTCTAAATACTCTTGAGGGGCCCCGTTTGAAAAGCGATACTTGAGCCCCAGCGCCACTTCTTTCTCAAGCCATGAATCCTCAGACTCCCCTTCTGGAACGGGGAAATTCGGCATGAGATTGGTGCCTTCGTTAAATGAAATATTGCATCTTTCAGCAATGGCCAATGTGGCGTCACAAGCTTCTGGAAAGTCGCGGAAGATGTGACGCATCTCTTCGGGCGATTTCAAATAAAACTCGGTACCTTCGAACTTGAATCGCTTCGGGTCTGCCAAGTTCGATCCTGATTGAACGCAGAGCAAAATTTCGTGAGCGTAAGAATCTTCTTGCGCCGTGTAGTGCAAATCATTTGTGGCTACGAGAGGAATCTTGAGATCTTTCGCGAGCGCCAATAAGTCATCATTGACACGCTTTTCGATCTCTAATCCGTGATCCATGATTTCGCAGAAGTAATTACCCTCCCCGAATATGTCCCGGAAATCTGCGGCCGCTTTCTTGGCGCCCGCCTTATCTCCCATGCGTAATCGGGTTTGCACCTCGCCACCGGGGCATCCTGTGGTGGCGATCAATCCTTTGCTAAAACGCGAAAGTAATTCACGATCCATGCGTGGCTTGTAGTACTGCCCCTCTAGTGAAGCTAGCGACGAAAGTTTGAAGAGATTATGTAGACCTTCGTTGTTCTCTGAAAGTATGGTGAGGTGCGTATAGGCACCACCGCCAGAAACATCGTCTTCACCGCCTTGCGCCCATTTCACTTTCTTGCGATCAAAGCGACTCTCCGGCGCCAAGTAAGCCTCAATGCCGATGATCGGATTTACCCCGGTTGCCTTGGCTTGCTTATAAAAGTCATACGCCCCGAAGACATTCCCATGATCAGTCATGGCCAAGGCAGGCATCCCCATCCGGGCGCATGCTTCAAAGAGCTCAGTCAGTCGGGCCGCCCCATCGAGCATGGAGTACTCGGTGTGGACGTGGAGGTGAGCAAAAGAGGACACGACTAGGCAGGGTAGTCCTCTTCGCTACTGCTCACTTCGCAGGCGCGCGAGTCCACCCTCGAGGTCAGGTGGATAGGGAGTGCTGAAGCGCACTAACTCGCCGCTCGTAGGGTGTTCAAACTCCAATTCGCAGGCGTGTAGCCATTGGTGGGTAAGACCTAGACGGTCGGCCAAGCTGGGATCGGCCCCATAGGTAATATCTCCCACGCAGGGGTGACGCAGGGCTGACATATGTACCCGAATCTGGTGTGTACGTCCCGTCTCCAGATGAATCTCAAGAAGAGAAGCAGCTGGGAAGGCTTCCAATGTCTCGTAATGCGTAATGCTTTCGCGCCCGCCTTCCATCACGGTAAAACGCCAATCATCTTTGGGGTGGCGACCAATGGGAGCATCCACCGTGCCTCGACTTGGATCAGGATGGCCCTGGACGAGTGCGTGATAAATCTTGGTCACCGTGCGTTGGCGGAAAGCATCCTTGAGTCGGGAGTACCCGATCTCAGATTTTGCGATCACCATCAGACCGCTGGTACCTACATCTAGGCGTTGCACGATTCCTCGGCGTTCCGCGGCCCCAGAAGTGGTGATGGAAACACCTAAGGCAGCCAAGCCACCCAATACATTCGCCCCACTCCAACCCACACTGGGATGAGCAGCCACACCAGCAGGCTTGTCGACGACAACGAAGTGGTCATCTTGAAAGACGATTGCCAGGTCAGGAATGACGTGCGGAGTGATTGAGAGCTCTTGGACAGCTTCCGGTATGAGCACGTCAATCACCATGTTGGTGGAGAGTCGATCTGATTTTCCGAGCCGTGCACCACTTCGAGCTAACGTGATTCCACCTTCGGCAAGCACCTCAGCTGCACGCGTACGCGAGAGTCCGAGCAGACGCGAAATTCCTGAATCGACCCGCTCGCCATCAAGGCCTGCAGGAATCACTATTCGTCTTTGATCAGGCATCTATTCGCTTTCGATGAAAGAGTGCAGAGATAACGATGATGCTCGCCGCAATGACCACGGCAGAGTCGGCAATATTAAAGATGGGCCAATGGGGCAACTCAATCCAGTCGACAACGTGACCTTTCATGCCGCCGGGCGAGCGAAAAATCCGATCGCCTAGATTGCCAAAGACACCACCAAGGATGAGCGACATCGGCAGCCAAAGTTCTCTGCTACGTCCTCCAAAGAGTGCAATCGCCACTCCCACTAAGAGCGAAAAGAGCGCTAAGTAGAGGGTGCTCCCCTGACCCATACTGAATGCCGCACCAGAATTACGCACGTACGTGAAGTGGAGTAGACCAGGAATCGCTTGTACTCGATCGCCATCGGAGAGGGCAGAGACGGCCCACACTTTGGTCACCTGGTCGAGCAGAAGAATGGCCAACGCAATGAGCCAGCCCACACGACGCAATGGAGCAGCGGCGGCGTAGATCTTGCGGAACATAGGCTAAGTCTCTCAGGCTTCCCCTACGTATCACACCTAAGCCCGATAATTCGGAGATTATGAGTTGTGATGACCGATTAAACGGCATATTCTCGAGATTATGACCGCTTTCAAGCGATTAGCTACCTGGGTAAGCCTACTCTTGATAACCAGCTCCCTCACGGCGCCTACCTCTCACGCGCTCTCCGGGAAGTGCACCGGTGGGGCCGCCATCGTCGGAGGCATCCGTTATACCTGTGTGGCAAAAAAGTGGCAGGTGGTCACATTGCGAGGGACCCTGGTGGTTTTAGCCGCTTCTAGTTTGACCGATGTGGCACTAGATCTGGAGAGAGCATTCAAGCGGATCTATCCTCAGGCCGATCTCATCTTCTCTTTCGGTGGATCTGGCACGTTAGCTCAGCAAGCTATCAACGGAGTACCTGCAGATCTCTTTCTCTCAGCAGGACCTGCGCCGATGAAGCTCGTTGCTGAGAAGAATGGGCTGGCAGGTTTCGCGCGCGATTTTGCTACCAACTCACTTGTTATCGCAGTACCAAAGGAGAACCCTTTAAAGATCTCGTCCTTAAGCGATTTCTCTCGATCCAAAATAGCAATCTGCGCACCTGAGGTTCCATGTGGCGTGCTAGCTCAAAATGTAGCAAGGGCCGCAAAAATTACCCTTAAACCGGTAACTCTCGAATTAAACGTAAAGTCTGTCGAAGCAAAAATTATGTTGGGAGAAGTTGACGCGGGACTTATTTATCGCACAGATGTGATTTCAAGTTCGAAATTGCTTGCAATTGAAATTCCAGAGGCGATGAATTTGAAAACTATTTATAGCTTTGCTCCACTGCCCAGCAAGAGATCAAATGTGAATACGAGAGATGCTTTTATTGATTTCCTACTTTCAAGCAAAGGAAAATCACTTCTTTCCAAAGCTGGTTTTGCGCAGCCTTAACGACGTTCTTCTCGCTGCTTGCAGACCATACACATGGTGGCGCGTGGAAATGCCTGAAGGCGAGCCTTGCCAATCGGATTTCCGCAGAGTTCACAGACCCCATACGTACCATCCGTGATACGCGCCAATGCTCTTTCGCATTGCACCACCATGTCACGATTGTTATTCAGCAATGAGAGCTCGTGTTCACGTTCGAATGTCTTCGTACCAGCATCAGCTTGATCATCGCCTGCGCCATCGCCTGAATCTCTGAGGAGATCGTTGATTTCAACTTCGGCGGCCGACAACTCTTCTCGCAGACGTACAAGCTCTCGCTCGAGCTCTTGCTTAAAGTCTTTCAATTCACTCTTCGTCCAAGGGCCTTCGCCCTCACTGACAACTAATGGTTCAGGCGCCCCTTTGAGCGGTTTGAGCGTGGTGCCACCCTTCTTCTTCGCTGGCTTTGCACTGGGGAGCATCACCAAGCGTGGGGCCACAATTCCATGCGGGAGTTCACTCTCACTCTTCGCTGAAGTTTTCTCAGAATCAGATGGTGAAAGAATCTTCTTAGCGGGGAGTTCTTTTTTCACAGGAGCCTTCTTTACCGGCGCCTTCTTTACCGGCGCCTTCTTTACCGGCGCCTTCTTTACCGGCGCCTTCTTTACCGGCGCCTTCTTTACCGGCGCAACCTTCTTCGCAGGAGCCTTCTTCGCAGGAGCCTTCTTTACCGGCGCAACCTTTACCGGCGCAACCTTCTTCGCAGGAGCCTTCTTCGCTGCTTTGGCGGCGGGCTTCTTGCTGGGCACCGTAATCTCCTTCACCGCTCATTTCGTGCTGAATTCTTCGGCTAACTGGGGGAAGGGTAGCCGATTACTTGTGCGAGGGGAGGGTCCGCATCGCCCAAATCTTCCTCATGACTTCGCCACGCGCTCCGGGGTCAAGGGAGATCTCCACCACTTTCGAACGAAAAGTGGCTCCTTTCACGATCTGCAGGCGCGATTTACCTACTCCGAGGGCTTCTGCCAAGGCTGCGATGGCGGCCTTATTGGCCTTGCCATTATGAGCTTGCGCGGTGATATCCACCACGAGTTCCTCCCCTACGAGACCACCCACCTCGCTCCTGGATGCCCCCGGTTTTACCCGAATAGCCAGCCTGATCGCGTCCTCATCGCTCACAAGAGGATCCTGCGACCGGTAAACTCATCTATGTCTACCCTTGAACGTTGACGGGGACGAGTAACTTGCGCACGATCAGGAGCGATTCGGGGATGGTGAAAGCCCGAAGATTAACCGCAAGCGAAAATCACCCCCCGAGTCACAAGTGCGACAAAAGAGTGGCGCCGCGAGGCGCAAAGTGGGTGGTACCGCGGCGAAAGTCGTCCCTCTGCAGAGATATCGAACTCTCATAGTTCGACCGACCAGAGGAGTGCGCATGACGGGTACCACGAGTGAAAAGAACGGACCCACCCAGTGGAAATCCCTCCCCACGCAAATCAACTTGGCCGAGATTGACCGAAGCGTCCTCAGTTTTTGGGAACGCGAAAGAGTTTTTGCCCGTTCGGTAAGTGAACGCGAAGGCGCCGATACCTGGACCTTTTACGAAGGACCACCCACCGCAAATGGCATGCCAGGAACTCACCACGTGGAAGCGCGCGTCTTCAAAGATGTCTTCCCACGGTTTCACACCATGAAAGGTCGCCACGTCATTCGCAAAGCAGGCTGGGATTGTCACGGATTACCCGTGGAGCTTGCTGTTGAGAAGGAACTCGGTTTCACCGGAAAAGGAGATATCGAAAAATACGGTGTAGCACCCTTCAACGATAAGTGTCGCGAATCTGTTCAACGCCACGTGGGCGCCTTCGAAGAGATGACCACGCGCATGGGCTTCTGGGTAGATTTTGATACCGCCTATTGGACGATGTCTCCTGAATATGTCGAAAGCGTCTGGTGGTCACTCCAACAAATTTGGAAAAAAGGTTTGCTCGTACAAGACCATCGTGTGGCACCTTATTGCCCTCGATGCGGCACAGGACTCTCTGATCATGAATTGGCACAAGGTTATGAAACGATCACTGACCCATCGGTATTCGTGCGATTCCCTATCACCGAAGGAAAGTATGAGGGCGTCTCGCTTCTAGTGTGGACCACCACGCCATGGACGCTGGTAAGTAATACGGCCATTGCCGTTAATCCCAAGGTTACTTATGTAGTGGCATCAGATGGATCCGGCGAGAAATTCATTGTGGCACAGCCGCTACTTTCTGTCCTGGGCGATGACGTTACAGTACTTGAATCCGTGCAAGGTTCCGCGTTGGAGCACACAAAATATTCTCGCCCTTTTGATTTGGTGGAAATTCCAGACGCACATTACGTAGTGCTTGCCGAATACGTAACAACAGAAGATGGCACTGGTCTAGTACACCAATCCCCCGCCTTTGGCGCTGACGACTTAGCAGTCTGTCGCGCGTACGGCCTACCCGTGGTCAATCCAGTCAGAGCAGACGGCACCTTCGAAACCGAAATTCCGCTGGTGGGTGGAGAATTCTTCAAAACTGCCGACAAAGCCTTGGTTAAGGAGCTCAAGGCTAAGGGGTTACTTTTTCGTCAACAGCAATACGAACACTCTTATCCTCATTGCTGGAGATGCCATACCCCGTTGATGTATTACGCACAACCATCCTGGTATATCCGTACTACGGAAATCAAAGATGCGCTGATCTCCGAAAATGAAAAGACCGACTGGCACCCGGAAACAATTCGCAGCGGTCGCTATGGGGATTGGCTTAACAACAATATTGATTGGGCGGTCTCCAGAAATCGATACTGGGGAACCCCTCTTCCCATCTGGCGTTGCGAAGAGGGTCACTTGGAGTGCTTCGGTTCTCTTGCCGAACTCGGTACTCGTGCTGGCGAAGATCTCTCCGCCCTTGATCCCCATCGTCCCTTCGTCGATGACGTAAACTTCGTCTGCGCTCAATGCACCGGCGTCATGACTCGTGTACCCGAGGTGATTGACTGTTGGTATGACTCCGGCGCTATGCCGTTTGCGCAATGGGGATATCCGCACAAAGAAGGCAGCATTGAAAAGTTCAATGCTGCCTACCCTGCTGATTTCATATGTGAAGCCATCGATCAAACTCGCGGATGGTTTTACACACTCATGGCGATTGGTACCTTGGTTTTCGAGAAGAGTTCTTATAAGACGGTGCTCTGCTTGGGTCACATCCTCGACAAAGATGGCCTCAAGATGAGCAAACACGTCGGAAACGTCTTGGAGCCCATCTCCCTGATGGATGAACATGGAGCCGATGCAGTTCGTTGGTTCATGCTGGCCGCCGGTTCACCGTGGCAATCGCGCCGAGTTGGACATGATGCTATTACCGAAGTGGTGCGCAAAACATTGCTTACCTACTGGAACACAGTCTCCTTCTTGAGCCTTTATGCGCGAATTGCAAAGTTCGATGCCACCAAGCCAATCCCCATCAAAGATCGATCCACCCTCGATCTTTGGATTACTTCTGAACTCAACTCAATGATTCAAACCGTGGATGAATCATTAACCGATTTCGATTCACAGGTTGCAGGTCGAGCTATTGCGTCGTTTATCGACAATCTCTCGAACTGGTATGTGCGTCGCTCTCGACGCCGTTTCTGGGATGGGGATCCGGCAGCGCTTGCAACCCTCTTCGAATGCCTCCGCGATCTCACGCTTGTGATGGCTCCCATGGTTCCCTTCATCACCGAACATGTCTGGCAGGAGCTCGTCCGGCCAGCAGATTCACATGCTGCGCACTCTGTTCACTTAGCCGATTTTCCCAGAGTACGTCACGACCTCATCGATCAAAGTTTGATCGCGCAGGTAAGTCAAGTACGCCGCCTTGTGGAACTCGGTAGAGCCGCCCGCGCCGAATCGAACATCAAGATCCGCCAACCCCTTGGACGGGCGCTCATCTCCGCCTCCGGATGGCGAGCACTCAGCGAGGAACTTCGTAATGAGATCGCCGACGAACTTAACGTGCTCCATTTAGACGACATTTCAGAGGTTGATGTCGTAGACCTCACGCTCAAGCCAAACTTTCGAACCTTGGGGACGAGATTTGGAAAGGAGACCGCGACTGTCGCCGCAGAAGTGGCAGCTGTGGATGCCACTTCTCTCGTCTTAACCCTGCGCAAGACCGGAAAGACATTAGTGGGCGATCGTGAGATATTCCTTGAAGACGTGGTGATTACCGAGACTCCGCGTTCTGGTTGGACCTATGCATCTGACTCTGGAGAAAGTGTGGCACTCGACCTCACAATCACCCCCGAACTTCGCTCTGCAGGAATCATGCGTGAAATAGTTCGCAGTGTTCAAGACGCTCGGAAGAGCTCGGGATTCGAGGTAAGTGACCGGATTCTGGTGCGTTGGTCAGGCGAACCTATCCTCGATCAAGTTATCGAAGCCCATGGTGGAGAGATTATGCATGAGGTACTCGCTCTTGAGCTAGCACGTGAAGAGGGAGAGCACCCCCATCAGAACGAGGATATTGGAATGCGCTTCTCGGTAATCAAAGCAAATTAGAGAAGCGCGAGAATTCGCACACCCGATCTGAGAACGCTTACGATGACAAAAAGAACTAAGAAGGACAGGTCAAGGCTGATGCCACCTAAGCGAAGTGGCGGTATTCGGCGGCGGAGCAGGTTGAGTGGCTTGTCTGTGACGACATAGATGCCAGTGATGAGAACTAACACGGGACCTTTAGGACGCCAAGAGCGTGCGAACATGCGCACATACTCCAGTATGAGGCGCACCAAAAGGGAGTAGAGGAATAACCTAAGAACGAGATCTACAAACCCAAGCACAATGAGCACTAGGGCAACCTTTAAGACTGGTTAAAGAAGGATGCCTCCGCGGCCGCACTCTTCTCTTCGAACGAGACGCTTACATTTGCAGGCGATAGCAAGAAGACCTTCTGCGTCACGCGTTCAATCGAGCCATGGAGACCGAAAGCCAGGCCAGCTCCAAAATCCACGAGTCGTTTGGCGTCTGCATCCGTCATGTCCGTCACATTCATGATGACCGGGACGCCTTGGCGGTAATGCTCGCCGATGGTCTTTGCCTCATTGTAATTGCGCGGATGAAGGGTGACTATTTTGTTGAGCGGGCGCTCGATCGGCTCAACATGGGACGTTGCCATCGGTGCCACCGTGCGTACATCGCTTACCGCAGCTGAGGCGGTATCGCGGCGAACTCGCGCCATATCAAAAGTAGGTCGACGCATTACCTGCGTCTCTTCGATGACCGCTTCGCCTTCAAGCACCTCATCGGCATCAACTAAACCGAGGTACTTAGCCATTTTGCGCATACTGTTTGCCATAGGACAAAACGCTACCCGAATGTGGGACGTGATCCGAGTATTGAAGAGCCAACCCGTACGTGTGTCGCGCCAAATTCGATGGCTGCTGCAAAATCACCGCTCATACCAGCAGAGCACCACAATGCCTCAGGGAATTCAAGGATAAAGTCAGCGCGAATCGCTTGCAGGTTTTGAAAGGCAATTCGAGGGTCCTCGTCGAGCGGGGCGACCGCCATGAGACCCGCGAGATCAACCATCGGAGAGGTAGATAGCAGCGAAGCAATCTCAGAAAGCTCAGACCTGCGCGCCCCTGCGCGCCCTTGTGCACCATCGAGGGAGACCTGGACGAGAACGCGTAGTACCTGCTCTCGCCCTACTGCCCGCTTCACAATCTCTTCAGCCAATTCAAGACGATCAACCGAGTGGATCACAGAAGCCCACTCCAGCACAGATTTAACTTTTTTTCGCTGTAGCTGCCCAATAAAATGCCAACTGATCGGCGCGAGCACCTCGGAAGCTTTTGTTGAACCCTCCTGCTCACGGTTCTCCCCCACATCGAGTACTCCGAGGGCCGCCAAATGTTCAACGTCACTTGCCGGGAAGGTCTTCGTAACGACCACCAGTGTGATCTCTTCAGGTTGCCGGCCAGCCACACGCGCCGATGTCGCGATTTCAGCACGCACAGCATCGAGACGCATCCCGATTTCCTCGCGGCGACCTGTCATAGGAGAACCTTATTGCGCCGGGGGTAGAGAGATGACACCGGCGAATCGCCCAGTCACACCATCACGGCGATAGGAGTAAAGGAGTGGGTCTTCAACGGTACATGAGTGATGATTAGTAACCCGAACCTTCATATCGGCTAGATCGCCCCTCAAGGCACCACTGAGATCCAATGTGAGCTCGTCTCTTCTCAACACTGCGTTCGGGTGCGCAGCGCTGAATTCAGTAGCGATCTCTTCCCCCACGACGTAGCAATCAGCACAGATATGGGGACCAATCTCAGCCAATAACGATGCGGAGCTTAACAAACGCATCTGACCGATCACGTTTGCAACAATTCCATTGATCGCCCCGCGGCGACCCACATGTACAGCAGCCACAACACTCTGGGATTCATCCCAGATGAGCAGTGGAATGCAATCCGCCACCATGACGGCAAGCCCTAGACCTGGCGTCATCGTGATCAGCGCATCGACCGTGGGATCGGGGATCACTTTATCGATCTGTCTCACATCTGCTCCATGCACCTGATTCATGTACTGAATCGGAACATCAAAGCGTTGGCTCAAGCGAGCACGATTTTCTTTTACCGCATCTGGATCATCACCCACATGCAAGGCGAGATTGAGGGAGTCGAAAGGCGAGTGGCTTTCACCGGTAAGAAAACTTCTAGAGGTGAAAGTGCGAATCACCCGAGCATCACTTCAAGAAGTCAGGAACGTCAAGATCGTCAGAGGACTCTTCAAAAATGATTTTTCGACGCGATGAAAGCGGTGCAGGTGATTCATCGAGCCCCGCCGCAAGATCCACTTCACCATCTGTCGATTCCTGAGGATCATCAAGTAGCTCATCTTCCACGACTGGAGGAGGAGTCACCACTCGAGTCGGTTCGCCGCCATCAAAGCCAGCCGCAATCACGGTGACTCGTACTTCATCTCCCAAGACATCATCGATGACAGCGCCGAAAATAATGTTGGCATCGATATGGGCAGCCTTTGCCACCAATTCAGCGGCCTCGTTGATTTCGAAAAGACCTAGGTCAGACCCACCGGCGATGGAGAGCAAAACTCCACGAGCACCGTCAATTGATGCCTCAAGGAGTGGACTTGAAATTGCGCTCTCCGCCGCGCGAATGGCGCGACCTTCTCCTCGCGCCGAACCAATCCCCATCAGCGCCGAGCCAGCGCCCTGCATGACACTCTTCACATCTGCAAAGTCGAGGTTGATAAGACCAGGGGTGGTGATCAAATCAGTAATGCCTTGCACGCCAGATAGCAGTACTTGATCCGCACTTTTGAAAGCATCTAGGAAAGTGATGGCACGATCGGAAATCGCAAGAAGGCGGTCATTAGGAATGACGATCAACGTATCTACTTCGTTTCGAAGTTTTTCGATCCCCTCTTCAGCTTGTGCGGTACGACGCTTTGCTTCAAAACTAAATGGTTTGGTGACCACACCAATCGTGAGCGCACCAAGTTCACGTGCAATGCGTGCCACGATAGGAGCGCCGCCGGTTCCGGTGCCGCCACCCTCGCCAGCCGTCACAAAGACCATGTCTGCACCGCGCAAAACCTCTTCAATATCTTCTGCATGATCGTTAGCCGCTTGCTCACCGACTGAAGGAGCAGCACCTGCACCCAGCCCACGCGTCAATTCACGACCGATATCTAGTTTGACGTCAGCATCACTCATGATGAGTTGCTGTGCATCTGTATTGATGGCGATAAATTCCACGCCTTTGAGACCAGCTTCGATCATGCGATTGACAGCATTGACGCCACCTCCGCCGATGCCGACTACTTTGATGACGGCGAGATAATTCTGCGGTGCGGCCACTTCGACTCCTCATGCTAATTAATGCTTTCTGGGCTTGCGCTACATATAGGAAGGCTCAACCTCTAGTTGAGAATGACCCTTTTGTCCTATTTCATCCGTACGTTAGGCCCTCCACTAGGAAAGGTGCAATAACCATGGTGGGCGTGTCGCAGGGAAAAGAATTCAGGGCGCGATACTCAGCGCGTGGTGGGCGAAAGCGGAGCACTCACGTCAATCTTCATTGCTGATGTTTTCAGCAGCACACGCAACACTTTGATCTTAGTTGCACTGTCATCACTACTTCCCCACGTAATTCGAGTCTTGCCAATCGTAAATTCAATCAAATCATTGGTGCGCGCAGTCAGAGTGACTACCTGGCTAGCTAAATCTGCGGGCAAGGACCGATAAATCGATACTGCAGCTTTGATGCCTGCAGTTTCGCGCCCCGTGATGACAGGAAGATCACTTGGCGGCGTGGCTACACGTGCAAAGGGCAATCCGTCTTCGCCATAAAGTTGATAGACGCCATTGAAATAGACGGAAGCAATGGCGTTCTTCTCTTTCACAACTATCGTGATGGTTGATGGCCAGCTTCGCTTCAACGCTATTGACTCAATCTTGGGATATTTCTCTTTGAGCACAGAAAGGGTCGATACGTGAGCTCTCGCCATCTTCTCGCCAACTCGAATGCCCGATTCGGCAATGAGTTGCTTCCCTTTGAGAGCGCTATTGGGAGCAATGCCCTCTATGTGAATAGTGCGTACTGTCAAAAGCGATGACCAGCCGAGGACCCACGCAAGGAACGCGAAGGTGACGAACAAGACAATGAGCACGCGGAACTTTCTCAACTCTTAGCCACCACTGCGAGTTGTTC